>NZ_JACJOV010000133.1:0-129897 GCF_014695745.1 Leptolyngbya sp. FACHB-671
ACGCAGAAAACCGACTCCTATCTCTGCCTAAGCGTTCAGCACTCTATCTCTCGAACCTGGCTCAGCACTGAAACACGAGCTGCGCTAATTTCTGATTAGTCTAAACTCCAGTTGTAAGCATTTCTCAGAATATGGGCGCCAAGATAGATATGTTAGTATTTAAATATATGGGCTTAAGCTCTAGCAAATACTGCGAGAGTTAGCTTTAAAGGATAAGTCTTGCTGCTTATTCTAATTGCGATAGCTTCGGTTAGCTTGACATTCGATCGGGTTAACTTGTAGCTATTTGCAGAGTTATTTCAATAATTGTCCCTGAAAGCCTCCAGAACTGAGTATGCTGCTGCATAAGGTCAGGAAATGTTTGTTTTATACCCCTGAAACTGTGAGGTTTTTCTTGTGATTGCCATCTCACTGCGCCCGACCGGACGCAAGTGGGGCACAGTTAGCTTCGCCTCCACTCTTCATCTCTGTCCCGTTTTAGATCTGCTCATGACGGATGTTCCGGCTCGATGGCGAGCGGAAGTCAGACTTGGATTACAAGAAGCTCTGGTCAATGCTGCCAAGCACGGTAACAAGCTAGATCCAAATAAAACGGTTTTGGTTGAATTTTACATTCTAGAAAACGAATACTGGTGGGTCATTTCTGATCAAGGTTCTGGGTTTTCTCCTACTTGTTCCCATACGCTTGACCGCCCTGAGGGCAAAGATATTCAACAGGTAGGTGAATGTGGCAGAGGGCTTTTTATCCTTCATCAAGTTTTTGATCAGGTTCACTGGAATCAGCAGGGCACGGAATTAAGGCTTTGTAAGCAGATTAAGAGCCGTTCAAAGCTCTCTTTAGGGCACTAGTTTTTGGATTGCTGCCAGGTTGTCAGAGCAAGCTGATGAACCTCACGCCAGGGAATGGTGTGCTTTTTTGCTAAAGCTGCACAGTCCTCGTACTCTGGCTGCACATTGGCGATCGCCCCTCCTTCCCCCCAAGCCACTTTCACCCTGATTTCTCCTAGAGTTGTCTGCACTGTCTGCATCTCTCGATGCAAAACGCTGCGCTGCTGAACAGCGTGACGAATTCCTAACGTTGTGGTTTCCCGAAAGATCACGGCTTCACACTGCTGCACCCCCTCCGGATGACAAATAACTGTGAGTAGAATGCCAGGACGCGACTTTTTCATTCCAATCGCCTGCGTAAATACGTCTACTGCACCTACTGCAAACAGAGCATCAAAGATGTAGCCGATCGCCTGTGGATTCAGGTCGTCGATTTGGGTTTCTAGCACTGCAATGGATTGTTGGGATGGGAGGGTGGAAGTGGGGGAGTGTGAGGGTGGAGCCTCCGGCGATGGGTTGGTATGGAAGGTCAGCTTGGTTTCTTCTGTAGTTCCTGGTCCCTCACCCAACCAGAGCCGCAAGATGTTGGGAATGGGCAAATCGCGAGAGCCTGCACCGAGTCCAACCCGTTGCAGCGTCATGGTGGGAGGAGCACCAAACTGAACAGCAAGGGTAGTGGCGATCGCAGCCCCAGTTGGTGTTACCAGTTCTCGCTCAATGCCATTGCTGTAAATTGGCACCTTGCGCATTTCCCATAGCTTGAGGACGGCAGGTGCAGGTACAGGTAACCGTCCATGTGCCGCTCGAATTGTGCCACCGCCGGTTGGCAAGGGTGAACAGTAGAGTTGGTCAATTCCCAGCCAATCTAACCCGAGGCAGGTGCCTACAATATCGGCGATCGCATCCGTTGCTCCCACCTCATGAAAATGAACCTGGTCCGCCGGAATACCGTGTACTGCGCCTTCTGCCTCTGCCAACTGACGAAATACGGCTAGACTCCAGGCTTCTGCTCTTGCAGGTAACCCTGCGGCTCGGATCATCGCCTCAATTTCTGGCAAATGACGAGTGCCATGAGCAGGGTTGGTTGAGTCGTGAGGGCGATCGCCATGACCATGAGCATCATGACTGTGACTGCCTCGACTATGGGTATCGTGACTATGACTGCCTGGATCGGAACTGCGTGGCGATATCATGGGAAAGCGAGTGCGATCAAACGTAGGAGTGGGATCAACCCCTACTTCCAGGTTTGATTGGGTAGGAAGATTAGCCGCCGCGACTAATTCGACATGCACTTTGGTTGCTCGCTGACCATTGCGCTGAGCCTGTTCTGTCCAGAGGCGATATTCCTCAGATATTCCCAGTAGCTTGAGTTTGTCAATTAAATAGTCTAGTGGAACGCCTGCATCCACTAGAGCACCCAAACACATATCTCCAGCCAGACCCGTTGGGCACTCCAAATACGCTAGTTTCTTCATAGTTTAATAAGTCCGATAGACACAATTAAGAACCAGGGAAGCGTCCCTTTGGGGCTCTCCCCGGTTCTTATAAAGATAATTTCCAAGCAGTGTGGCGGTTTGCAGTTAAAAGTCCTAAGAGAAAATTATGGCAACGGTTTTTACAATCCATCCGGACACGCCTCAAATGCGTTGGATAGAGAAAATTATGGACGCTTTGCGAGACGGGGCAGTGTTGCTATACCCAACGGATACAGTCTACGCGATCGGGTGTGATCTCAATGTTAAATCGGCAGTGGAGCGGGTACGGCAGATTAAGCAACTGTCCAGCGACAAACCCTTAACCTTCCTTTGTTCTTCGCTATCTGACATTGCTAGCTATGCTTATGTGACGGATTCAGCCTACCGCACTCTCAAACGGCTGATTCCTGGACCCTACACCTTCTTGTTGCCTGCGACCAAGCTGGTTCCCCGACTGGTGATGAGCCCAAAGCGTAAGACGACAGGCATTCGTGTTCCTGATAATGCTATTTGTCAGGCGTTGCTTCAGGCTTTGGGCAACCCGATTATTTCAACTTCTGCACCGACCGCCTGTCACAAGGCTGACACCCAAATTTCCAAGGCAGAGCTGTTTGACCAGCTCGATGGGTTGGTCGACGTGATGATTGAGGACGGTGAGCCGGTTGGCTATCAGGTTTCCACGATGCTGGATTTGACCGGAAAGGAACCCGTCATTACCCGAAAAGGATTGGGATGGGAAGCGGCAGCGGCATGGGCTGTAGAGGCAAGTTAAGAACCAGTTAGCCGATTGTCCTATGCAGACGCAGGATTGGAAGACTTTGTTGCCGGATAAAAACTTTCGGCAGAATTTAGTATGGAGCTGATTCTCAAAGGGTTTGATAGGAGAGCTAGCCACCTAGAAGGAGCGATCGCCCCTTCTATCGACTCCGGCCCAGACAGCTACCCCGAAGGCTAATTCAAAGAGTGACACACGACTGTCACAGTAAACTGGCATAGCCGCATAAAGTCAAAGTGTAGTCGGTTGGGAGGGTGAAACCTAAACGCTCCCTTGCCCCCAATTCTCTACACTTGTTAACGTGCATCACCCAAGGTCAAGCCATGAATGTCGAACCTGTGAATTCTGCTGGCTCCTCTAGCCAGAATGAAGGCGATGCCCTGCACATAGGGCTGCAACCTGATGATCAGTCCATTGCTTCCGTTGAATCTGCAAACGACGAGTTTAACGCCTCCAATTCTCAAGTCCAACCCGGATCGCAAACCATCAGGCTGGTGCAACTCATACTTTCTGAACTTCAAGCAGAAATTCACACTTTATCGGCAAGCGCTGAGGCGGTCGCAACCCGCATTGCAACCGAGGTTGAGCGAATTTGTGCAAAAAGCGATCGCATTCAAACCTCGGGTCAAATTCAGTCCTGGCAAAACACCCTGGCCCGCCATCGGCTACAAAAGTGCATCGAATATTATCGGCTAGGCTCCCGGCGTGGCAGGGTCGATCTACACAGCCATTTGAGTGCGATTGTCTATCGTCATGTGGCAACCAGTCGAGCGCAGCTAGGGTTTCAGGGACGCTACAGCCTGATCGAAGACTTCTTGCAGGGCTTCTATATTGAGGTGCTAAAAGCCTTCCGGCGAGAGAACCAGCTCCCTGAGAACTATAGCCCCCGCACACGGCTAGAACTGGCGGAATACATGGCATTCACTGAACAGTACGCCAAACGTCGGATCACGCTACCAGGACATCGCAATCAGCAGTTGGTGGTACTGCGAGCTCAAGGCTTTTCTCGCCGCCAACCTCCAGAAACAGCCCTCGATATTGAGATGGCGGTTGAGTCTGCTAAAGGCGAAGAGGCAGAAGCTTACAGCCGCGCCCCCGTAGTGCAGCAGGTGCGAGAGCAAATGGTTGCAGATGCAACTGATCCGGCAGAATCGGTATTGCGCGATCGCGTAGTTACCGAGTTGGTGCAATATCTAGAATCTCAGGGACAGTCTGACTGCATCGACTATCTCACCCTGAAGCTGCAAGACCTGTCTGCTCCTGAAATTGACTCAATTTTGGGACTGTCTGCCCGCCAGCGCGACTACTTACAGCAGCGATTTAAGTATCATGTTGAAAAGTTTGCTCGCTCTCATCGCTGGCAGTTGGTACATCAGTGGCTCGGTGCAGACCTGGATCAAAATCTGGGAATGCCCCAAAAAGAATGGCGAGCTTTTGTTGAGCGGCTATCGCCCGAACAGCGCCAATTAATGCAGCTCAAAGGAATGCAGATTGGAGAGCAGCGTCCCGTTAATCCCAACACTTTGTCCCCTCGCTCTGACGAAGAGATCGCCAAAACGCTCAAATGCACTCCTAAGCAGGTCCACAAGCGCTGGGTACAGATCCTAGAATTAGCTTGGCAAACCCGCAACCACAGCAACGTAGATTAATCTACCAACGCTCTTGAAGTGCTCTTAAAGTGATGTTCCCATTACAGAACCGCAGTGCAACTTGTACCTGCAACTTAAACCAAAATCCATCAGGGTAAATATTTCTTGTACAGGGGCAAAGCATTGTATAGGAGAGCTTAGAAAAGTTTCAAAGTAATAAAAAAGCTTCATCTCAAGGCTTCGTTCCTAAAAAAACTTAAACCTGTGTTTACGTCTATTAATGAGTGGGTATTCTCTGCTTGAGAGGGCATAAAAGAGAAGAGTTTCTATGCTCTTGTCTCTACCTTAATCCTGAACTTCAGTCATGAAAGAAAATGTAGTGGCATCCTTTCTTATAGGAATAGGGATGGGGGAATTAAGCTATGTTAGAGCACCAACTTGCCGAACCGATGCCCTCGCTACAGTCAGAACAGTTGCTTCATCTGCTGATTGTTGAAGATTCACCAGCAGACCTGAATCTGGCAATCATCACGCTTGAGGAAGCAGGTCTTCAAATTACTTACGACAATGTAGACACGATCGCTGATTGCCAACAGTGTTTAGAGCAGCACACCTATGATGCGCTGCTGTCTGACTATCGGTTACCTGGTTTTGACGCGTATGTGGTTCTGGAGCTACTTCAGCAGTCGAAACAGGACATTCCCCTGATTTTGATGACCGGGACGCTGGGCGAAGAGGCCGCAGTAGAGTGCATCAAAGCAGGAATGACAGACTATGTATTGAAAGATCGGTTGTTTCGGCTGCCGACGGTGCTGGAGCGATCGCTCCAGGAAGTTGCCCTGCGTCGTCAAAAGCAGGAGGCGATCGCCCAGATCCAACAGCAAGCTCAGCGAGAGCAGTTGCTTAACCAGATTAGCCAATCTCTTAATTCCAGCCTCGATCCAGACTATATTCTGCAGCAGATTGTAACTCGCACGGGAGAGTGCTTCGGCGTTGATCGGGTGACCATTTTCTCGCTTGACTCTGAATACGTAAAGGTCTTGAATGAGTGGCGAGCTAATGACCAGGTTCCTTCTGTTAAAAACTTCAAGCTTCTTTTATCGGTGCTACCTGAGAATTTAGTGCCAAACTCGGAAACATCATGGTATCGAGTGCTGCACGCACCCAGATTTTTAGAGAGTCCTCGCGCTCCAGACTATCAAGCCCAAGTGCAGGCAACGCAAACGCTCTCTGTGCTCAGAGTGCCGATCTTTATTCGCGATCAGCTCTTTGGCGGCTTGGTTCTGCAAATGACGACCGCCTACAGAACGTTCACAGAGGCCGAAATTCATCTGCTTCAGCGAATTGCCGAGCAGACGGCGATCGCTCTTTATAATGCCCAGAGCTATGAACATCTAGAGCGACTGGTTCAAGAACGCACCCAACAGCTAGAGCAAGAAAAATTGCTCTCCGACGCTGCCAATCGCGCTAAGACTGAATTTCTGACACATATGAGTCATGAACTACGGACACCGTTAACCGGAATACTGGGTTTCTCTAGCCTGCTCTCAAAACAAGTGTTTGGGTCGCTCAATGAGAAACAATTGCAGTATGTTAACGGCATCTCTTCCTGTGGACAGCACCTACTCGAACTGATCAACGATTTGTTGGATCTGTCTAAAATTGAGGCGGGCAAAGAAGAACTAGTGTTTGAGCCCGTCGTCATTCAGGAAGTCTGTGAAGCCTGCATCAGCATGATTCGAGAACTGGCAAGCGATCGCAAACTACAGCTGAGCCTGGACATCGATCCAAACTTAATGACTTGCACCGCCGATAAGCGACGACTCAAGCAAATTCTATTTAATCTACTCTCTAACGCAGTTAAGTTTACGACTGCCGGCTCAGTTCGTCTAGAAGTTGGGCAGCGAGAAGGCTTTGTCGAATTTGCCGTAATCGATACAGGCATCGGCATTTCAGTTGCCAATCAAACGAAACTATTTCAGTCTTTCCAGCAGTTAGATGGCGGGTTGGATCGCCGCTACGAAGGAACGGGTTTAGGATTAGCCTTAGCCCGCAAACTCGCTCAGCTTCACAAGGGCGATATCCTTGTTGTTTCAGAACTGGGCAAGGGAAGCTGTTTTACCCTGCGGTTGCCCCTCGATCTCGAAACACAAGAATGCTTATAAAGTCAAGATTTCTACTCCATCAGGGGTGACAGCGACCGTATGCTCAAACTGGGCGGAGAGCTTGCCGTCTTTGGTAACTACTGTCCAGCGATCGCCCAAAATTCTGAAATCATACGTCCCCTCGTTGAGCATTGGTTCCACCGTAAACACCATTCCGGGTTTGAGCCGTAACCCGCGCCCGCGTTGACCAAAATGGGGAACAGAAGGCTCTGTGTGAAACTGCCTGCCTACGCCGTGACCGACAAAATCTCGAACCACTGCAAAGCCATTTGCCTCCGCGTGTGCTTGAATAGCTGCTCCGATGTCACCGATGCGTGCTCCTGGTTTGATTTCAGCAATTCCTCGCAGCATACACTCATGAGTCACCTGAACCAGCTTTTGGGCAGAGGGGGAAGGATTTCCTACAAAAAATGTTCTGGAGGTGTCACCGTGATAGCCCTCCAGGAGAGGTGTAACGTCAATATTGACGATGTCTCCTGCTTTGAGAATTTGTTGGCGACTGGGAATACCATGACAAATCACTTCGTTGACACTGGTGCAGATTGAGCCAGGAAAGGGAGGATGCTCAGGGGGAGTGTAGCCAAGCTGAGCGCTGGTTGCTCCGTGTGCTTGAGTCCACCGTTCTGCTTCGTCATTTAAGGCTTGAGTGCTGATTCCTGGTTGCACCATCGGTTCAAGGTGATTCAGCAACTCAACCGCGAGGCGACCTACCCGACGCATTTTGTCTAGCTCTTTGTCAGAAAGCAGGACGAGTCCTTTGGAGGGCTGCGATCGCATCAGCGGCAAACTTTTTTCGGCGGGCGATCGCTGCTTCAACTGTTTTTCCCAAACCTGAAGCCTATCTTCTTTCATCGCTTTCAACCTGACGAACTGCTGTTACAGCATAACACAGCAAGGAATAGCAAGGAGTAAGCTATGCTGTGAGAGCGTAGGCTGAGGCGTTAAGATAAGATACAGTAAGCATCCTATCTCTCAACGCAGGCAACATCAAAGTATGGGCGGCAAGACAGATCTAGATAGAGTGACGGCTTACGTTCCTCCCGAATGGAAGCAAGAATTAGAGGAATGGGCAGAGGCAGAAGAGCGTTCTATCTCATGGTTAGTTTCCAAGCTGATTGGCAGCGCCCTTCAAGAACGCCGTGAGCAATCGCAACCGGAAGCTGTCGATGCTGAAACAAAATAACCAGGCTGTAAATTCACGCCAGGTACTTTGCCCAAACTTCTAGCGCTTGAGGAGAGCCATACCAAAGTCTTCCAGGACGCGGCGAGTGAAACACGCCTTCTAACACGAGGTTTTCTGCACCTTCTAGATGGGCTGCCACGACAGGCGTGATGCCATCTCCCCAGCAGCCACCCGTGCCGCAGGTCATCTCATAACTACTGTGGGCAAACCAGTTTTGCCACTTGCGATCGCCATACAGAGCCTTTCCCGCCACGCAAACATAGCGAACAGATGGGTAGAATGCGCCCGGATAGTTGTTTTTAACAAAGTCCAGGTTTCTCAGCGTCCAACGTTCGCGGCTAACCTGGGGCGTTCCTAATGTAACTAGGGTCGCTACGGTCGGGTGGGCTTGCCATAGACAAACCCGGTTTTTATCTGCTGGATGCACGCTATACGGCTTTTCGCCCAGATAAATCCGCGAGATCCAGCCGCCTGCTGAATGTCCGACCAAATTGATGCGATCGCTGCCATACTGCTGCATTACCCGCTTTACCGTCTGGTCAAGCTGCTGCAAAATCGGAGTCACTGACCTGCCGCCCAGGGTCGGCACCCAGTCTCGCCGCTTTAAAGGAACAGTGGTAGTGGGAAAACCCAAATCTCCCAGAGCTCGCTCCATCTCCAAGTAAGCATTTGCGCCAGCTAAATATCCTGGCAAGATCACAGTCGGTAAAGACATGGAAATTAGGGGCTGTTAGGGGCTATTAGAAAGTGCAGAAACGTTTAGATTATGTCCCTGTGGGAAACTTAACGTTAAGCCAATTCAACATGAGCTGATTAACCTTGTCTGGACATTCATCGTGGGGACAGTGGCCTGCATTGGGAATTGAAGCAAATTGTACGCTACGCCCTGCATCAACTGCCTGCTTTGCTAGATCTTGATAAATTCTCGCGCCCTTAATCGGGGTCCAGGGATCTGCTTCTCCCCACAGCACTAACAGCGGAGCGTTTACCAGAGGCAACAGTTCCTCGGGTGAAGGACCTGGGGGAGCAGTCAGGATAGAGGCAAACACTTTTTGCGCGCCCGGATCGCACGAAGGCTGGTAGATCAGGTCAATTAACTCGTCTGTTACAGCTTGGCGATCGCGATACACCTGAAGCAGGGTTTGCCGCAATCGGGTCTTTTGACGAATTCGGTTAAACAAAAGTGGGCCAATTGCATCCGAGCTAACCAACTTCGTGAATGTACCCATCACAACTCTGAGCGGCAGGTTTAACTCTTGAGGACGGTGATTTAGCCCTCCAGCGCAGTTCAGCAAAACGCCACCTGCTGCGATTTCGGGATGATGAGCCATCACCATCAGACACAGCAATCCGCCAATCGAATTACCTGCGAACACGGCAGGTTGCTGTACCTGCTCAGTCCAAAAATCTTTGAGCAGTTCTTCCCATAGCTCCAGGTTGTAGTCTAGAGGCGGTTTCTCAGAGCCACCAAAGCCCAGTAAATCCAGTGCAAATACACGGTAACCTGCTGCGGACAGAACGGGAATATTTTTGCGCCAGTGTCCGATCGCCGCCCCAAACCCGTGAATTAAGATCAAAGGTCTACCGCTACCTACAGCGGTATAACGAATCCGGTATCCTTTCCAGGTCCAATCCAGCAGCGGAAAGGGGCTGACAGGGCCAAGTTGCTGAGTCGTCACGGTAGTTTTTAAAGATTCTTAAACTACCTTCATAATACTGCTTCCTGGCATTGCTGTTTTGTCAAGGGGAGACGTAACCTCAACACCTGGATTGTCTAAGCAGATTGTCTGAGCAGGCGATCGCTCTACTTAATAAATGCTCGAATCCGGGTCAGCAGTTCGTCAAAGTCGATAGGTTTGCGGATGAAGTCATCCGCTCCAATCTCTAAGCCCTCAGTGGCGTTGGCTTCATCGTGAGCAGACACCAGCATAATCGGAATAGAGAGTGCCTTGTTGTGGCGGATGTGGCGTGTCACCTCATAGCCATTCATGTCTGGCATCATGATATCCAGCAGAAGCAGGTCGGGGGGTGAAGCTTCGACCTTGGCGATCGCTGCACTGCCGTTATCAGCAGTTTCAACGCCATACCCTTCTGCCTCTAAAAACATTTGCAGTAAGAGCAAATTGTCTTCAACATCATCCACTACTAAAATTTGATAGCCTGAGGAACGCATCACATCAAACAACCTTTTTGTTGATCACACCGAAGAACAGCTTTAGCTGCGACTGCCTTAACTCATCGCTTTCAATAAACTTGACGAACAATGAATCTGGCAGTCACAGCGTCCTCCCAAATGGAGGCACACTTAGATGCACTGAAATACCCTTATTTCAGGTATAAATTTTCTGGGACCCCGCATAGTATTACTTGGGAGTGATTTCTAGTTCTTCTTTAGAAAGCCTTTAGATTTGGTCTCGTAGAAATTCCTTTTATGAAGTTATGAAGGAAACTTTTACAAAAAGACCACTGTAGTTTAGTAACGCCTATTAGGGTTTGGTTTTTCTTACAATGAGTGCGATCGCAGAACGCCTTGCTCAAATTCGGCAAACGCTTCCCCCTTCTACCCGTTTGATTGCCGTGACCAAGCAGGTTTCCGTTGAGGCAATGCGAGATGCTTATGCTGCTGGAGTGCGGGACTTTGGTGAAAGTCGTATTCAAGAAGCCACCCAGAAGCAAGACCAACTTCAAGATTTGACTGATATCAGATGGCACTTGATTGGGCACCTCCAAACCAACAAAGCGGCAAAGGCACTGGAGCTATTTCAATGGATTCATTCGCTTGATAGCCTCAAGCTTGCCCAGAGGTTAGACCAACTTGCCGCAAACTTACCCCAAAAACCGAATCTTTGCCTTCAGGTAAAAATCTTGCCAGACCCAAACAAGTATGGCTGGACTATTTCTGAATTATTGGATGATTTGCCGCAGCTGGACCAATATTCTCACTTGAATATTGTCGGATTGATGGCAATTCCCCCCTATGGGTTAGACCCCCATCAAACCCTTTCTGTGTTCACTCAAACACACGACTTAGCTGAGAAGATTCGCCAGCAAAGTTGGCACAATATCCAAATGCAAGAGCTATCGATCGGGATGTCAGGAGACTATCCCTTAGCAGTACAAGCAGGAGCGACGATGATTCGTCTGGGACGAATCTTGTTTGGGGAACGAGCATGAGGCGATCGCCCTTTCTCAACCCCTAGTATTGAACTCAGCATTGGCTGTCGAAACCAAAGGCTACTATAAACTTGAGAACGCGGTTCAATATTTTAGACTGGCTTTAGCCTGTAGGAATCGAATCGCTGAATCCAATGCTAGAAGGTTCTTAACAGGCACCATTGCTGGCTTACAGGCATTACCGAATCACCTCAATTGTGTAGTGCAATACCTAAACACGTGGTTCTATAAATCAGCACTACTTATCAGTGGTTAGACAGCAAAACAAAATACGTTTTTGCAGCTTAATCTTTAAGCCAGGAGGTATTGTAAGATTGCAACCGTTCAGTCACCAATCAGCATTTCTAAATTTGCTCAATTTCAAATGAATTGGTTAAAATTCTCTAGCAAATGAATGAAGGGTTTGAGGCTGGATTTCGAATTTTCCGAAAGTCAATGCAATTAAGGTATTGGATTCAAGAAATTGATGTATACTGATGACTCAAATCTACAGCACTAAAACAGGGTGATTGTGATTCCATTCTAGGGGTGAAGATCGTTAATTTCTTGTTTGATCCTGCCCCAAGACCTGAGACCTGAGGCGATTCTTCAAAAATCTGGACTTTTTCTATATTTGCCACTTGGCCAAAGGCTCTTCTCTTTGAATAAACCCTAGTAGTCGTTATGGAGCGCGAACAGTGAACAATATTTTCACAAAGCTACGAGATTTTGTTGGGCTAAACGACCCAGTCGATTATGAATATGAGTATGACGAAATGGATGGTGAAGAGTACCAGAATCTCTACCAAGAAGAGAACGCTCACCCTGTTCAAGAAGAAGAACCTCGCCGCCGTCGTCTAAGAGAGCGGGCTATGCTTTCTACTGAACCCGGAGCCACACCAACCATGAGCAATGTAATCGGAATGCCTGGTGCTGTAAATGGCATGTCTGAGGTAGTTGTGATGGAGCCGCGCACCTTTGAAGAAATGCCCCAAGCGATTCGGGCACTGCGTGAGCGCAAGTCTGTTGTGCTGAACCTGACCATCATGGACCCAGATCAGGCGCAGCGTGCTGTAGATTTTGTGGCAGGCGGCACCTACGCAATTGACGGTCATCAAGAAAGAATTGGTGAAAGCATCTTTTTGTTCACACCTAACTGCGTTCAAGTCAGCACTCAACTGGGCGTTCCAAACGACATCCCAATTCACCAGCCTCAACCTAGAACTGCTCGCCCAACCACTCCTGCACCTGCATGGACTGGCAGCGATCAGGCTCGCATGGCTTAAAACGCAAGGGTTGTTGAAAGTCAGAATCCATCCGTTGGAGGCAAGCGGTGGTTGAGCTAACTGCGGGTTGGTGAACTAAAGGTGAACTGGTTTAAGGATTGTTCCTGCGATCGCACTTCAAAGGTTTCACCAGCCCGAATGTTTGGTTGTTTGAAACTGCTTTATTTTTTCTTTGGTAATTTGTTAAGCATCAGGAGAATGTCGTCCAGGTGTCTGTAAAGCTTGGCATTATTGGCGGCGGCGTAATGGGAGAAGCTCTGCTCTCTCGCCTGGTTCAGCAGCAAGTTTATTCACCTGACCAAATTCTAGTCAGCGATCCTCAGCGATCGCGTCAAGATTTTTTGTCAAAAGAATATGGGGTTGGCGTTACGGCAGATAACCAGGCTGTTGTGTCAGACGCACAAACGTTGCTACTCGCAATTAAGCCTCAACTCTTCAAAACGGTTACTGCCACTCTAAAGCCTACTCTCAGGGAGCAGGTCGTAATCTCGATTCTGGCAGGTACACCGCTCAGTCAATTAGAAGCGGCGTTTCCAGGGCAGCCCGTGATTCGAGCCATGCCCAATACGCCAGCACGAGTGGGAGCAGGTATGACGGCGATCGCTCCTGGACAACACACTCAACCTTCTCATCTAGAGCTAGCGCAGCAAATTTTTCGGGCGGTAGGTGAAGTCGTTGAGGTGTCAGAAGTTCAGATGGATGCAGTCACCGGATTGTCGGGGTCTGGACCAGGCTACGTGGCAGTGATGATTGAGTCCTTGACCGATGGCGGCGTGGCGGCAGGGTTGCCGAGGGCGATCGCTGCTCAACTAGCACTACAAACTGTGCGTGGCACTGCCGAACTGCTGCAATCTACAGGAATGCACCCCGCCGAACTGAAAGATGGAGTTACCAGCCCTGGTGGTACAACGATTACCGGAATTGCTCACTTGGAAAAAGCAGGCTTTCGCTCTGCCCTGATCGAAGCGGTGGTTGCAGCTTATCGGCGATCGCAGGCGTTAGGAGGCTGACACTCCAATGGACATTCCCCATCTGATTGTTCAGATTGTGATTGCCATTCTTTGTGCCGGAATTGCTACCATCCTGATTCCTCGCCGCATTCCGGGCAAGCTAATCGGCATGATTGTGATCGGGCTAACTGGAGTTTGGCTAGGCGAATGGGGAACTGGGCTGTTGCGACAGCGCTATGGCATCAACTACAGCTTCCTAAACTGAAGCATTGAAGGGGTTCCCATCTTTCTCGCTATCATCGGCTCAGCCGTCATTCTCTATCTGGTAACCAGCTTTCTCAAATGGGGAAGATATTACAAATGAGAATTGGGGATCAGAGAACGGACTTTTCCCCAACCCCCAAAAGTTTTCCACAGAACGATCTAGTTTTCCACAGCTTTCCGTAGGTTTTCCACAAAAAACTTTGGGAAACTGTGACGATGTACACATCCCAAGGTAGACAGCACTATTCCCACTCGATTGTGCCGGGCGGCTTAGACGTGATGTCGTACACAACACGGTTAACGCCCCTAACTTCATTCACAATCCGCGTAGAAATGGTTTCCAGCAAATCGTAAGGAACTCGTGACCAGTCAGCGGTCATGCCATCTTCGCTAGAGACAAATCGCAACACGATTGGATAAGCGTAGGTGCGCTGATCGCCCATCACACCAACACTGCGGATAGGGAGTAAAACTGCAAACGCCTGCCAATAATCGTGATATACACCCTGTCGGTTGATTTCTTGCCGCACGATATAGTCTGCGTCTCGCAAGATATCTAACTTTTCTGCTGTGACTTCACCCAAGATCCGAATTGCCAAGCCTGGACCAGGAAATGGATGTCGTCTTACGATTTCTTCGGGCAAACCAATCGATCGCCCTAGCTTGCGAACTTCGTCTTTAAACAGCTTTCGCAATGGCTCTACTAGCTTAAAGCGTAAATCCTTAGGTAACCCGCCAACGTTGTGATGACTTTTGATTTTGACCGCAACTCGCTCTCCAGTTTGGGGATCAATGTTGGTGTCGGCCGACTCGATCACATCTGGGTAAAGCGTTCCTTGAGCCAAATAGTCAAATGGTCCGAGACGCTTGGATTCTTCTTCAAATACTTGGATAAACTCATGCCCGATCCGCTTTCGTTTTTCTTCGGGATCGTCGATTCCTTCAATTTTCTGGAGGAATCGTTCACGAGCATTGACGTACTCGACCGGAATGTGAAACTGCTCCTGGAACAGCTTGACCAGCCGCTCTGGCTCATACTTTCGCATGAAGCCCTGGTCGATAAATACGCAGCTTAGCTGATCGCCAATTGCTCTGTGCAGTAAGAAAGCTAGGGTAGAAGAATCTACACCACCTGATAGGGCCAACAGCACCCTTTTGTCACCGACTCTAGCGCGAATTTCCCGAATTGACTCTTCGACAAATGCGTCAGTTGTCCAAGTTGGTTCACACTCGCAGACGTGATAGACAAAGTTGCGGATCAGCGCTAACCCACCTAGCGAGTGCACAACTTCAGGATGAAACTGAACGCCATACAGCTTGTGATCGTGGTGGGCGATCGCCGCGCAGGAGGTGTTCTCGGTATGGGCCAATAGCTCGAACCCTTCAGGCAATCGAGTCACCGAGTCACCGTGACTCATCCACATTGTGGTGCCATCTTCTACATTGGTCAGCAAATCCGTTGGATCATCAATGCGGAGCGAGGCTTTACCATATTCTCCTCTTTCAGCCCGCTCTACATCGCCGCCAAGTTGCTGCACCATCAGCTGCATTCCATAGCACACGCCCAAAATAGGAATGCCCAAACCCCAGATACCCGGGTCACAATGAGGCGCACCTGCGTCATATACCGAGTTGGGACCACCGGAGAGAATGATGCCTTTGGGGTTAAGCTGCTGAAGCTGCTCAGGCGTAGTGCGGTAGGACAGCACCTCTGAGTAGACTTGAGTCTCACGGATGCGTCGGGCAATCAGTTCAGAATACTGAGAGCCAAAATCCAGAATCACAATCATCTGGCGATCGAGCCGTTCTACGGATGGCGTATACGGCGGTTGTTCAGTTTGTAGAGTCACCGATGAGTCCTGATGAAAGTCAGTAGTGGACAAAGATAACGGAACTTATAAGAAACAACTTTGTGAAACGAAGGGAACTTATAAAGCTTGTGTAGGAAATTCGATATTCTGATTAGCTTAACAAACCTGAGTGAGGAATGTGGAGCCAATTTTGCTTTGAACGACAATTTGGCGATCGCGATCAAACAAAATAGAGCCAACTTGAACCCGGCGATCGCTATGAGCATGAATGTAGGTGTGCGATCGCTGGTCAATTTGCTGGGCGATCGCACCATAAATTTGCTCAACCCAGCAACTTCCGGTGGTCGAGTCGAGGTGGCGGAGGTGCTGAAGTGCTGCCTCTGCGGTCGGGCTTTTAAAAACAAGCTGTACGTCTGCGGTCGGCAATCCCTGATTGGCAGCATGAGCCGCAAAGATTTCCTGTCGTCCGTCGGCGACATGATGGTGGGTGTGAAAAATGCCTCCTGCAAGCTTAATCAGCTTGCCGTGATAGCCAAATAGCAGAATCTTTTGAATTCCTTGCAGTCCGGCTTCGACCAGCATCGGACCAAGCCAGTTTGCAGTTTTGAGCAGGCGATCGCCCTTCACACCCATCTGCTTCGCCAAATCCAGCCCATTTTCGCCCACACAAAACACCAGACAGTCATATTCTGCTCGTTGTCGCAACGTTTCTCGGTAAACAGCAAGCTGATCTGGCGCACTGAGTGGTTGGGAAATTCCCGAAGTTCCCAGCAAGGAAAGGCCTTCGACTACGCCAAAAGCTGCGTTAGAGGTGCGTTCAGCCAGTGCCCGACCTTCTGGCAAAATGATTGTCACTCGAATCTTTTCTCCTGGCTCCAGTTCCCGGCTCAAGTTCTCGTGCAGCAGCCGACGAGCATAGGCATAAATTGCGGGCTTGTCGTTCTGATCATGCCGTCCAATCCCCTCACCTCCTTGAAGGGTGATCGCCTCCGTCTGTTCTGGCAATCCAAACTCCACGAGTGCCCAAATGGGAGTATCGCGAGTCAAATCCAGATTGTCTCCCGGATCGCTGTAAGCAATCGCTAATGCAGCATCGGCACGAAGGCTAGCACTTTGCTCGATTGGAATCTCAACCGTTTCTGAGGGCTCCACTAGATCGACCAATACCGATGAAATGGGGGAAGTAACTTGATGAATGCGCCGCAGTGCAGCGATCGCAGCAGCACAAGCAAACACAGGCAGCGTATATCCTGGGCGTGCTTTAGAGTAAGCGAGAGGGTCACGGGTCATTATGAAAACGGTATCAGACCGCTATAGTTATACAAACATCTCAGCCTAGCCTCATATACAGCCTCGATGCTTTCTGTACGATGGAAGAAGGGCAGTTATCACAAGTGTGTCGGAGTGAGAAGTTGAACCAGGTCGATTATCTTCGCATTAGTCTGATTGACCGCTGCAACTTTCAGTGTCAGTACTGTATGCCTGAAGGCTCAGAACTGGAATATGTTCGACGACAGGACATTTTAAGTCAGGATGAGTTACTGACGCTGCTACGTGAAGTATTCATCCCCAATGGGTTTACTCGCTTTCGCTTGACCGGAGGGGAGCCGCTGCTGCGTCCGGGTGTGGTGGAATTGGTGCGGGCGATCGCTGCTCTGCCTCAAACCCAAGATCTCTCCATGACCACTAACGCATTTTTGCTGACAGACCTAGCCCAAGACCTACACGACGCTGGGCTACGCCGCATCAACATTAGCCTCGACTCGCTAGAGCCAGAAACCTTTGATCGAATTGTAGGCAATCGAGGGCGATCGCGCTGGCAGCAAGTCTGGCAGGGCATTCAGGTTGCCCATCAGGTTGGGTTTGACCCGCTGAAGCTGAATGTAGTGGTTATTCCAGGAGTGAATGACCATGAAGTGCCGAATCTTGCGGCCCTTAGCATCGAGCGAGAATGGCACGTCCGATTCATTGAATTCATGCCAATTGGCAATGCTGGCTTATTTCAGGACAAAGGCTGGGTTGCCTCAGAAGCACTGCGACAGCAAATCCGCGATCGCTGGGGGTTAGTTGAAGCTACGGTTTGCGGCAATGGTCCCGCCGATGTCTTTAAAATTCCTGGCGCAAAAGGTACTTTAGGTTTCATTAGCCAGATGTCCGAGTGTTTTTGCGATCGCTGCAACCGCATGAGACTATCAGCAGACGGGTGGCTTCGTCCCTGCCTGCTCAATGAAATCGGTCAGCTTGATTTGAAAACGGCTCTGCGGTCAGGCATCCCGCTCTCTGAAATTCGGTTACAGGTGCAGCAACTGCTGTCCGCCAAACCTGAAATCAACTACAAAGAGCGAGAATCCGGCACGGGCGGAGCTTATGCTCGCACGATGTCTCAGATAGGAGGCTAAGCACACAGATAATTCAGCAGGTCGCAATATCGAATTGCACCCCCAAAAGTTGAAACTAAAAAATGGGGCATGAGATTGAAAACCATCATGCCCCATTTTTATATTCTAAGTAGCCAGCACATTCTAAAGAAGCAGCATTAAGCCTGTCTAGAATAGTACTCAACCACAAGCAGTTCATTGATTTGTAGAGCGACCCACTCCCGCTCAACCACATTGTTGACCTTGCCAACAAATTTGTTCTTGTCAAACTCTAAATGGCTGGGGAGGTGAGCCAAGCCAGGAAACTGGAGATTTTGCTCTACCAATTTACGAGAGCGATCGCGATCTCTTACCCCGACCACGTCTCCAGGTCTGCACTGATAGCTAGCAATGTCTACAACCCGTCCATTCACTGTGACGTGCCCGTGGTTGACCAGCTGTCGCGCACCAGGAATGGTAGGAGCCATACCCATCCGAAAAACAGTATTGTCCAAACGCATTTCAAGCAGTTGCAAGAGCGTCTGCCCAGTAGAACCAGATGCTCGTCTTGCCTTACGCACATAGCGAAGAAGCTGACGCTCAGTCAAACCGTAGTTAAACCGCAGCTTTTGCTTCTCCTCCAGACGAACTGCATACTCCGAGCGCTTTTTCCGCGCCTGTCCGTGTTGCCCCGGTGGATATGCCCGTCTAGGACTTTTGCGTGACAGACCTGGTAATTCTCCCAGGCGGCGTACAACTCTGAGGCGCGGACCTCGATATCGCGACATTTAGCTCTCCCTCTGTAACCTTAAAGCTTCCCAAAACCCTTATTATAGCCTCAACAATCTCAGGTTGAAACCGCACAAGACATTATTCGCTATAAAAGCCGAGCAAATCTGCAAATCTACTTCTAGCACAGACAGCTTGCTCAAGCTTCTCCTGACTTTTATATAAGCAGGCAGGATGCCTACGTTACAGCCATTTCAACGGAGAGTCAATATCTTAAGGCTATTTCCTTAAGTTAACCTATTTGTCGGGAAGCCCATCTTAATTTTTTTGGGAAGCCCACATTATGCGGTCGCATAATGTCATAATGTACAGAGTAACAAGGCGCACAGAAAAACTGCTGAAATTTGTAACAGCAAGATTTTTCGTGATATGTTACTATATTAGAGATTAGGCCTAACAGCATTTCGTAAAGCCGCATACAGAGGTGCTGTATTTCAATTAGGCAATTTCTTTGAAGATATTTGAAAAATTCAATCATCATGCCTGAAAGTGTTATGGAGCAACAAGTTGCTCACCCAATGGTGAAGCTTCAGCGTCAAGTGCGATCGCTTGTAGACTCAAAGCTGCTAAAGCCAACAGACAGCATTTGGAAGATTGCCCTTCTGTATGGCGACGACTGGTCATACTGGAAAAAAGAACTGGAAGATTTCGAATTTTCCATGCAAGACCCGGTTATTGACCTCATAGAGGTTGAAACTTGGGAGGAAGACAACTAAAGCAATCGTGTTTAGTAGGAATAATTTTTGAGAGGAGTTAAGCAAAGCTGCACGCCCACTCAAGAATGTTCCTAACCTCAATCACATAATTTGAACCTTGGGGGCAACGACGTTTGTTTTCCCCCAAGGTTTTTATTTTGCCTGAATTCTAGGAATCTTAAGACTTCAATTGTTCAAGGTTAGGACGTACCTTAGCTCGAATTGTCACAACCGTAATATTGTCGTGCCCATTGTACTGATTTGCCAGTTCAATTAACTGTTGAACGCCCAGCTCCAGGTTGGTTTGAGCATTCAACAAGGGGTCAAGATGGGTTCGCCAATGAGTTTCGAGCAAATCGTTGTCTGTCATGCCATCAGAGCAGAGGATTAGCAACAAATCCTCGTTGAGTTCAATGAACTCTACATCTGGGCTGATAAAGTTCTCATCTCTGGGCCCTAGTGCCTGAGTAAGTTGATAGGCATCAGGGCGAGCATAGGCGATCGCAGGATCTACGCCGCGCTGGATCTCTCGTTGACCAACTTCGTGATCGACCGTGACCTGCTCTAGCCCCCGTCTACGGCTAAAGCGGTAAAGGCGGCTATCTCCTACATGGGCGATCGCTGCTTCCGTATCTTGAATTAGCACCAAAACTAGTGTCGTCCCCATACGACCGCTACCAGAGCGAGCATTTTGCTGATTCAGGTCGTAGATTGCTTTGTTTGCCTGGTGAATGCCCGCTCGGATAGCTTCCTCGTTGGGTAGCTGATTGTCGCGCCAGTTTTCAGCAAAATATTGCCTGAGCGTATCAACAGCCAGGGCGCTTGCCACCTCACCCCCTGCGTGTCCGCCCATGCCATCGCAAAGAATGTACAGCCCTCTAGCGTGCAGAGTGCGTCCGGTTGGGCTTTCTAATTTCTCTGTTTCAGTTTGAACGCTGAAATAATCTTCGTTGTGGTCGCGCTGGCGACCAATATCAGTACGCCCTGCATCTTCCAGGCTCATCAGCTTCATAGGCAACACAACAGTTGGCACATCGTCACTGTCACCTGGAATCTCCTCGTCGGGCACACCCAACTCTAGCCGAGTGGGGCTATCAGAATCACTCAGATCTGCAGCTGAAGAGGGTATGGCTGGGTTCATGCTTAAGTCCGTCACGCCAACCGCATTAGGGTTCAAGTTAGACGCAGCCCCTTGGGAGGTTTCCACCGCGCTGGGTGTTGCATCAGAATTAGCTGGATCGATAGGAAGTTCGGGCATAGCCTTTGGCGTTAAGTCAGGTGTATGGTCGTCAGGCTGAAGTTCGTTAGCGATCGCTTCTAGACGCGATCGCAGTTCATTCAGAGCCGAGATGTTCCCCACCTCCAAATCCTGGCACAACTGCGCTAGAGATCCAAGCTGAGTTCGTTGAGACTGCTGAAACAACAGTAGCCACACCCGCCCTAAGTCCTTTAGCTCCAGTGGGCCTTCGGGTTTCTCTAAATACAGGCGTTGCAAACACAAAAGCTGGTCTTCATCCACCCGTAAGTTGTTCAGCTCCAAAAGACTCTGACAGCAATGTTGAATCTGTAACACGGCCCAAAGTTCCGTCATTTCATGGAGCCAATGTAAAACCTGAATGGGCAGCACATTTGGATCACTCCACAAATCCATTAGCAGCGGTAAATGTGTTCGATCCTCCAGCAGAACTACAGTTTGCCCGTCACGTTCCCAGGCATCATGAATCAGCGGCAAGGAGGGATAAAGCTGTTCCTGTAGCGTTAAATAGATTTGAGCGATCGGTGAAATAGCCGTCTTTACAGCACTTTCAGATTGTCCAATTAAGTCAATTGCTTGAATAGAATCAGACTCAGCAGCAGTGGCAGTCGAATCTTCTGCTTCGATCGATTCTTCATCTAGAGGGTAGCCTAACAACACTTCCAGGGGGGAAAGTTGAAACGGTTGGCAGTCCAGTACCCTGACCTCTACATCCGTTGCCATTGACGATGCTGGTAGAGGCGCAAGGAGTCGATAGCGCTGCTGAATGTCAAGATAAGCTCCGACTGGCAGAGACTTCAAGGAGTTAGCAACTTCTGCTTGCGTGGACTGCTGCACTGCTGCACTAGCAGAACCTTGAGCCAGTAAAGACCTAGAAACAATTGCCTGCCAGGTCGTACCAACGACTGCACCACAGTGTGAGCAATTTTCGACATTGAGCAGATTTGCAGATTCGCAAACTGGGCAGACCCGCTCGGTCAAAGAAAGCCCGCAGTTTTGGCAAAACTTCCCGCTGTCAGGGTTGTCAAACTGGCAGTTAGGACAAACAAGCATCTTGAGACTTCCTTGGGGACTCTTTACTCTAGCGATCGCACCAGAGGGGACACATACCAGCCCATTACCCTTTAATGCACGGCTCCTAAGCAAGTACACAACACCCAGTGAGTGCTGCGAAACGCCTTAAAAGCTGCCTTGTGTACAGGTTACACGATATAAGCAAAACCCGTATTCGGTAAATTTTTTTTAGGGTACCCAGGTTTAGGAAAACTGGAACAAGAAACTAACCTTATCGCCTTTACCAAACGAAATCCGGTCGCCCGGACGCAATCGATGGCGATCGCCCGGTTGCAGCGGCAGGTTGTTCACATAAGTTCCATTTGAACTGCCCAAATCTTCCAAATAGAACATATCTCCCTCAACCCGGATGTCAGCATGTACGCGCGACACAATATCGGAGTCGGTCATGCCTGACAGATCAATATCGGGTGGAATCTGACCATTGGGCTTACCGATGTGAATGACGTTGACGTGAAGTGGCAACTCAATCACGCTGTTGCTTTGAACGTGAAACAAACGAGCAGCCGTTTGCTGGAGCCGAGTGCTAGTATCTGGAACTCTACTACCCGCAGCCGCTGGAGATGGCGGTTGAGTGACATCAGGGGCGGAAGCACTGCCAGCAGCCTGACCAGAATCGGCACTGCCGGAAATAATGGGAGGCAAGTCAGAAGAATTTTGAGATACGGCAGGTTCCATCTGTGCAGCGGGTGATAGCGGATCAGGAGCCTCAGACCCCGGTGCTTCCGTCGAGGACATTGAAGTCCCAGCTAACGCAGGAGGAACATCTGGTGGCAAAGAGACAGGGTCAGGTGGAACAGGATGCTGAGGCATAGAAGTTTCGTCTCCTGTATTCTCAATTTCTCCTGTATTTCCAATTATGGTAGGAGCAAGCGGTTGAGATGGCGGTGCCGGAGGCTGCACTGGAAGCTGTCCCTGAGATTCGCTCTGGTGCAAGTCGTGTCCACATTGCCCACAAAAGTGAGCCGCTGCTGACACTCTAGCGCTGCAGTTAGGGCAGGAAATCAGCGCTGGTAAAGGCGTATAGCAAGCCTCGCATTCTGTTGCCGTTTCTGGATTGGCGTGGGCGCAATTTGGACAAGTAATCATAAAAAACGTCAAGTTTCTGAGAGTTTTGCCTACGTTGACCTTAAATAAAGTTGAGAATATCCCAAACAGTGCGGTTGATCCGCTAGAACCGTGGTAGGTAGTAATGAAATGATGACAATGATAGAGGGAGATCTATCAGAGATGAAACCAGATATAAAGCAAATCAAGGTAAAGCAGGAAAACTTAGCAATTGAGGACAATGCAATTCCTGAATCTCTGAAAAAGACGCTAGATAGCATTGCAGCTAAAGCGGCTGATCGGAAGGATGAAGTTGTTAATGTGTTGAGCAATGAGCAGCCAGCTAAAAGCCGCATGGTGGACGATTCCTATATTCAGTGTACTTGGTGGGAAGGTTGCTACTATTGCCAGGATGAAGACAAGAACTGGCACCGAGTTAAGTGTTTCGCGTAGTTGCTTCTGAGGTAGCAGGAGCAGAGTGCGATCGCTGCTGTTTTAAGTGGCGATATCCCCAAACAGTGGCTCCTGCAAAGATCAAAAGATAGGGGCTATAAACCGCTAGCCAAATGCTGAGCTGAATGAAATCAACTGTCAGCTTGCCCATTGAGTGAGAGGCGCTTTCCCAGGTTTCCCGAAGCTGGATGCCGAGCGCCCGCTGAGCTGGAGCATCGGCGATTGCCCCTTCTAAGCTCAAGTTGATGGTTGAATATGCTACCCGATTTTGCAGGCTGCTAAGCTGAGCGTCGATCTGCTCAACCGAGTTGCGAATTGTGCTGAGTTCTTGAGCGACCTTCAGCACTTCACCGAGGTCGCCCGATCGCTCCATAATTTGCAGCAGCATTTCCTCTGACTTTCGCAGGTTTCTTAGCCGCGCCTGAAAATCTACAAGCTGGGTTGAGACATCTTCAGCCGTAATGGACTGCCGCTGTACAGTTCCCAATTCGCCGAGTGCCTCTAAAGTTAGCTCTAGCCGCTCTTGAGGCACTCGCATTTGAAGTGAAGCGGTGTGGCGGTAGTAGTCATTGGGCGGAGTCTGGTTTTGTAAACCTAATATATCGCCTTGCTGCTGTTGAGCGATCGCCGTTGCCCGTTGAAGGCTCTCATCCACTGCATCCACCACAACTGTAATGTCTGCCGTTTTGATCATTTGAGGAAGCAGTCGCGGCACTTCAGCAACCACAGGTGCTGCCGCTACGTCGGCTGTTTCAGCAAAATTTTGCCCTGCCATTGGAGTTCCCGTTGAAGCTGGGGCACTCGCCGTTGAATCACCCGCAGGCAAGGGAGAGCTAGCACAACCAACTAGCATTGCACCTCCACACAGAGCTACACCAAGCAAACCTCGCCTGAGCAAGTATTTAGAGTCGTTCACTGTAGCTAATTTCCTTAAGCTTCAAAGTTGAATGCTGCGAGTATGACTATTTCCAATGCCAAAATTTGGATAGTTGCAATTTAAGAAACACGCCTATCCCTCCACCCCTCCAGTGCAGCTTAAAACAGGAGCAACCTTCGACCCCACAGGCACCTACCGCTATTCCCTATGGCGAGAATGGGATGCAAACGCACCAAAGGTTGGATTCATCATGCTGAACCCTAGTTCCGCAGATGCTGAAAAGAACGATCCAACGATTCGCCGCTGCATCAGTTTTGCTCAGTTCTGGGGGTATGGCTGTTTGGAAGTGGTCAATCTGTTTGCCTATCGTGCAACGCACTTGAAGGATTTGCTGCAAGCAACTGACCCAATTGGGGACAAAAATGACCGTTATCTGAATGCAGCCATGCAAACTGCTGAAATGCTGGTTGTGGCATGGGGTAACTGGGGTAGCTTGAACCAACGAGATCAAGCTGTTTTGCAGTTAGTCTCTGAGCATCGCCATGTTTGCTGTCTGAGTGTCAATCGATCAGGACAGCCACGCCATCCGCTCTATGTAAGAAGTGATACTTATCCTATGCCTTTTCAATCTTGACGATTTCTTCAAGCCGCTTTAACGCAACTTTCTCTAATCTAGGCAGGAGCTTGGGCAATCTAGATGCAGACATTCAGCCTGTATCTAAGCATTTTCCCAATGAGTCAGAAAAAATTAATGCTTGCGTTTGGTTCGATTTTGGCAATGACTACAATTTTGTTGACTACGAGAGCAGCACTAGCTGACTTTCGGGTTAGCAATGGCACAGGTGGCAACTACGCCTATCAACTTTGGAGAACGGATGACGGTACTCAGTACTACCTAAAAATCTGGAGTCGGCGCAGCTATCCTAATGGCAGTCATTTTCAATCAGGCAGTTTTGAATCAAGCCGGGATGCGCTGAATTATTTTGATTGTGAGTATGGTGGGCGATCGCTTCCTAGCTGTCCCAACTAACATCGCTTCCAACTAAAAAACGGGAGAGGGCTTAAGCCCTCTCCCGTTTTTTCTAGCTTGCCGGAAAGCAAACGTTAGGGGCACAGAGTCCAGCGAAAGAGAGGGTACTCACAGTCAGAGTATCGAGCGCAACGCGGCGGATAGCGTGGTTGTTGGTGTCGGCAATGTATAAGAAGTTTCCAGCGAAGCTTAAGCCTGAGGGTTCTGAGAATTGGGTGGCGATCGCCTCTCCATCCCTCAGCCCAGCCTCGCCATTCCCCAAAACGGTTCGACAAAATCCGGTTTGTAAATCGACCTGCTTAATTTTGTGGTTGTAGGTGTCAGCGATCCAAAGCTGTCCGTTGGTTCCAGTCTCCACCCCTAAGCAGTGTTGCAGTCTGGCTTCTGTGCCCTTCCCATCGACATCACCAAAGCCAAACAGTTCTCCACTACCGCAAACAGTTCGCACTTTGGGCATTTCAGCTAAACCGATCGCCCGAATTGAACTGGATTCACTATCTGCCACATAAAGTTCCTGCCCATCAGTTGCAATGCCGCTGGGTTGTGCAAAAACGGCATCGTTGACTAGCCCATCTACGCAAGATTCGGCTCCTGTGCCTGCGTAGGTACTGACGATGCCGCTTTCCAGATTCATTTGCCAAATCTGGTGTGAACCTGCCATTGCAATAAACAAATGATTACCCAGTTTGACCAAATCCCAGGGAGAATTTAGGGCAGTTTTTAGCCCAATGCCGCTGTGAGGACGGATGTTGCGGCTTTGTTCTCCAGTTCCTGCCAGGGTAAGAACGGTTTGGTGCTGGAAGTCAACCTGGCGAATTGCGTGATTCTCTGTGTCTGCAACGTAGAGAAGCTGAGTTTCTGCATCCCACGCCATGCCTTGGGGTGAAGCAAACTGAGCATCGGCAAAGCTGCCGTCTTGCAGTCCCACTGTTCCAGTGCCAATGGTGTGTTTGATGGCTCCATCAAGGCTGGTGACAACAAGGCGGTGATATCCAGAATCAGCGATGAAGAGGGTATCGCTAGCTGCGTCTGCTAAAACTTTTCCGGGAAAGGCAAGTGGGGTGGTGAGGGGCGATCGCTCCTTCTCCAGCACTAAGCTCAATTTCTCAAAATTAACGGTTCCTTTTTGGCGATGCTCCTGGATCATCTGCTCAATCAGGTCGTCGAGCGCTTGCCGATGTCCCTCACCTGAAACGGAGCCAACCACATATCCAGTTGGGTCAATTACCATCAACGTTGGCCAGGCTCGAACTGCGTACTGTTGCCAAACATTGAAGTCTTGGTCTAACAGCACTGGATGCTCAATGTCATGGCGCAGAATTGCCTGACGCACGTTCTCTACATCCTTTTCGTGGTCAAATTTGGCAGAGTGAACGCCAATGACGGTGAGGCAATCTTTGTATTTTTGCTCCAAATATTTCAAATCTGGCAGAACGTGCAGGCAGTTGATGCAGCAATACGTCCAGAAATCTAATAGAACAACTCTGCCCCGCAATGCTTTGAGCGCAAGGGGGCGATCGCTATTCAACCAGGGATAGTCTTGGGGTAATTCTGGTGCTCGAACGCGATCGCGCTGCATAAAAATTCCTTTGGGGTGAGAAGGATTGGCACTAGGGAGACGTAATTTGTTGCCTCTCTACAAGGCGATCGCCCTAATGCTTAAAGCCAATAGGATGGCGGCGATCGCTCCAATCAGGGTATTCAGAATGTTGACTACTTCATTCGTCAACCAGTCAAACTTGGATTGCAGGGTTGCACCGATCACGCTTTCTAAATTGGTGGCGATGAAGGCCGCAATCACGCACAGCAGCACACCTAGCGGATTGATCAGATTGACTGCCCAACCGATTAGAGCGATCGCCACCGAAGCGACTACACCTGCCAGCGTTCCTTCCAGGCTAACCGCTCCCTCAGTTCCAGGTGGCACGGGTTTGAGCGTGGTAATCAAAAAGGTGTGCTTACCGTAAGCTTTGCCAACCTCACTAGCAGAGGTGTCCGAAAGTTTGGTACTGAGACTGGCAACATATCCCAACAGCAGCAGGGGAATGAATGTTTGTAGCTCCGCCGATCCGCTAAAGCTGAGTGCATAGGCAGCCAGGGCACAAACCGTACCCGTCAGGGCAGATCCCCAAACGTTTTCTGGTCCGCGTGCCCCCGATCGCTTTTCGGCAATGCCCGCCGCTTCTTTTTTTGCCATGCCGATTCGTGTCACGGCAGAGCCAACCAGGAAGTAGAACATCATCACTACGTAACCTCGCCAGCCCAACGTTCCCCAGAGAATGACTCCCAAAATCCAGGCGTGAATGTATCCCGCTGGGGTCAGGAGCTTTTTGGGGGCAAAATAGGCGATCGCCAGCAAAACTGTATTTAGTCCAATTCCAATTAGCCAGGGAGTAAGGGGAGTGAGGTAGGAGGGCATGGCGTTGGGGTAGGGGATTGGAGCAATTTTCTATCGAATTTTTACGAAAAGCTACCATAGGTTGAAGTATCCAGTAGCCATGTTATCGGGAGATGGGTGATCTTACTTTAAATAACGTGGAAGCAAAACTGGCAGGGTTAAGGCGATTGACCTGGAAACCAATTATTCAGGTTGGGGAAAGTCCGGTTGATGCCTCCAAAACATCAGGGAAGGTGTGGTTGACTCCAGGCGAAATTTGGCCGACCTGTCCCAATTGCCAGAACCCAATGCGGCTTGTGCTTCAGCTCAATCTCCAAGCGTTACCTGTTTCCTTGAATCAGCAGTTTGGGGAAGGTTTGTTGCAACTCTTTTGTTGTGAAAGCGATTTTGAGATTCACACAGGCGAATATATCTCAGTACTCTCCAGTAGCGTTCGTTCCGAGTTTCAAATCGTTGCCTACACAACCGACATGAGTGAAACGGTTGTTGACACTTTTGATTTGGATGTTTCCGACGCGACAGAAACCTCAATTCCAGAAATTCGCCCTTGTCGGATGTGGGCTTGCGAAGCGTTTTCTAGCAGTCAACTAACTAGAATTGTTCAGCCACAAGAAGGTTCAGCAGATGTTCCGGTGCCTGCAATGGAGGAGAATTTTCCTGCAAAACAAATCGTTGGTTGGCAGGAAAGTCAGGAATATCCAAACATTGAAGAGCTTGAAACTTTTGGTATTGCTTTGAATGACCAGGAAATCGAGCTTTTACTCCAAAGCGAGCTACATCCTCAAGCCGGAGATAAGTTAGGTGGTTGGGTCGGTTGGGCGCAGGCTGTTGATTATCTTTCCTGTCCGATCTGTAATCAAGCCATGAATCAGCTTATTTTTCAGCTTGAGTGGAGTCACGGCACAAATTTTCCTTATCCTCATGATGGTTTGGGCGTTGGATATTTAGTGCAATGTCCGGGGCATCGAGAACAGGTTACTTTTTTCTGTCAATTCACATGAGGCGTAAACGAGGGTGTTATGCAACAGACTTTATTTCACCTGGCTTTTCCGGTGAGCAACTTGGAACAGACCAGGGAGTTTTATGTGGATGGATTGGGCTGTGAGCCAGGGCGGGAAGGGGGGCGATCGCTCATCCTCAATCTCCACGGACACCAAATTGTGGCACAGGTAACGCAGGAACCGCTGATGCCGCAAAAGGGAATTTACCCCAGACATTTTGGCTTAGTGTTTACTGCTGAAGCGGACTGGGAAACGTTGTTAGAAAGAGCGCAACACAAAGGGCTGAAGTTTCATCAACAGCCCAAGCGCAGATTTATTGATTCACCCCTAGAACACTGCACTTTCTTTTTAGAAGATCCGTTCTACAACCTGCTGGAGTTTAAGTTTTACTGTCATCCCAGCGCTATTTTTGGAGAGGCAACATTTGCTCAAGTCGGAGATCTGGGCTAGGCAACACTTGCAGCGGTTCTGACAAAGCATCTGCAACAGCTTTCAGGCATCTAACATCTGTCACCATCTGAGGATGACTGGGAACAGAGAGGATCACTTCACGACCAACGGGCAGTCTGGAACTCACGGCAGGCAAGATCATTAGATCCATCGGTGTCCAGATCGAGGTGAAGTTGATTTGTGCCAGCGCTGCCACGTCTTGATTTAGGTCATACAAGAAGGCGCTATTTCGCTGCATCTGGTTGCCGCCCAGGTTGGGGCGAAAGTAAGCTGTCCAGGTGCCATTGTGAGGAGACGAAATTGTGACAAATCGCTGCACGCGGTCAATTCCACCCAAACGCTGCACGTAATAGCGGCTGACAATCCCACCCATGCTAAATCCAATCAGGTCAATTGGCTGGTCGGGCGCAAAGTTTTGCTCAATGTAATTTGCAACCTGATGAGCTAGTCTGTCTAACCCGACGCTGCCATTATTGGGGATCAAGTCCAGGCTGTGAACTGCCCAACCTCCTTGGTGAAGATAGGAGGTCATGCGGTTGAACAAGATAGCAGTGTCGTCAATGCCGTGGATTAGCAAAACCGGATTGCGAGAGGGGGAGTTGCTCATGGGAAAGTGGAGTGATGTATCTCTAGCTTAGACAGCGGTGATCGCTTCTATGTCTTTGGGAGGACACCTGCTGCAATGGCATAGGGGAAGGACGAAATAAGGCGGAGGTAATCACGTACTCCCTTGCCCTACTCTCTGTCATCTGTTGAACGGGAGGGTTGCCCAGCCATGAAAACTAGGCGATCGCCTTCCTGGTCAAGGGGATCAGGAAAGCCCAGGTAAAACAAATAGGTCAAAGAAAGAATGGGAGATTCTGGCGGCAAGGGATTAACGGTCAAGCCACCCCAAGTATTCAAAACAACGGTAGGGGCAATCCGCCATTCAAAAGAACGGTTGAAACTGAAGGCGGGTTTGCTCAACTCACTCGCAACGTTAGTCTTTTCTGTTTTGAGAGGAACAAACTGAATTTCTTTAACAGGATTAGTGGATTGATTAGTAGAAGTGCTGGAACTGGTAGTCTCCCTGACGGGACTACTTCCTTCTACTGGTTTAATTCTTTCTACTAAATCGGCTTTCTCGGTTTTCTCAATCAAATTGTTTGTCTTGATTGGCTGATCTGCCCTAGTTAGCCCTACTTTTACACCCTGAGCAGAAATGGGCGTTTCCGTTGCTGGTTGGACAGACGGACTTGGTTTTGACTTTGGCTCCAACTCATTTGCATGTTGGGCACCGTAAGCGAACTGCAACTGTGCCCGGTTAGATACTCGTAAATTAAAGCCAATGCCTGCACTGATGGCAGTTTGAGAAGTTGGACTGACGGCGGGCGATCGCCCTCTCAGTTTTTGCTTACGAATTGAGTCAGAATTATAAGATGGCTTCCAATCGAAGCGGTAGGGCTCGACGTTGAGGATGACGCGATCGTCTACTACCAAACGATATCTCGGTGCTGTTTCAGCTTCATTAGCAAAGCTTGTATCCAAATTATTATCGATACTATTGGTATTGGCACTAGCTGAAGCAGTACTAGCTGGGTTAAGTGTTTGTGGTGCATCGGACTCAGGCAAATGGGGATCAGAATCTAAGGTGACATCCCTTGGTAGATCGGGTTGTGCCGCTTCAAGTTGTGTTTGAGAAAGTTCTGTCTCCTGATTCGATTCTGGGACTGCGGGATCAGTAGATAAGTCATCTCCATCCCCAGGAACTTCTTCTGTTAGGTCATCTTCAGACAACAGTAGGTCAATCCACTCGTCGGATGTCCAGTGATCAAGGTCGTCTTGAGCCAGCCGCTCGATCAGGTTTACTTCTGCTTCAGACGCTCCATAGAGACGAGGAGAATTCTCGGTCCATTCATTTTCAGACTGATTCAAAGATTCATTGAACAACTCACGATCTGATTCGTGGTCTGATTGATTACTTGATTCACTTGGCGACTCAACAGGCAAATTCTCAGAGTGTTCATTAGGGAATTCTGCATTGGGAGCGATCGCCTCAAATGAAGGATTTTCAGTTGGCTCATCCAATTCTTCAGTTGACTCAGTTTCTTCAACTGTCTCAATTAACTCAATCGGTTCAGAGGAAGCTGCGGGGGAAATAGGACTTGCTTCAGCTACAGCAGCAACCGATTTGTCCAATTTCTCATCCAGCTCTAGTGGCTCCTCTGATGGAGAGGCAACTATTTCATCGGCTCGAGCAGCAACTGGAATAGACTCAATCTCTGTTTCTAAGGGCTCAGGGGAAGTAGGGGCGATCGCTTCCGGTGCAGGCGCAGAAAAATCTGGAGCAAATGGCTCTGGAGGGCTGACGGAAGGCACAGGAGCAACTGGGGCGATTTCCTCCACTGCCTCCACTATTTGCTCTGGCTGAGCAACCTGCACTTCCACCACAATCGATCCGGGTGTCTGTAAATCGGTTTCGATAGCAGGAGATGAATTGGGGATCGATTCGGTGGGCTGGTTGGCGATCGCTGGGGGAACTAACAGCGCGACCGAAGCTCCAGACAGCAGCAAGATATTTTTTGGATTCACAACTCTCTCCCTGAAGCACTGCAATCCTGGCTTAAGCTTCCAACCCGGTGCGGGCGATCGCAAACTGAAATAATTTCTAGCACAGGATTGACCGCGTGTTACAGCAATCGTGATTTACGTGGAGAAATATCACCGTCTGCGTATAGTCTTAAAAGGAAGGCAACCCCCCTCGTTGAAGTTGGCTATCATGCCTCTGTAGAATCAGCGCCAGGTTTTAGGAAACGCTTGCTATGGCAAATGAGGAACAACTCACTCTACTCAAACAAGATGTCGGTCGCTGGAATCAGTGGCGACAAGAAAATCCACAAGTGACTCTTGACTTTAGCAGTTGCGACCTGAGCAAAAGCAAACTTGCTGGGGCTGACCTCAGTGGAGCCAATCTGCAAAACTCAGACTTCAGCGGTGCCGACCTCAGCAAGGCCGACCTGCACAGTACTGACTTTAGCGGTGCCGACCTCAGTGGAGTTGACTTAAATCAGGCAAACTTAAGCAATGCCAACTTGAGCAGCGCCAACTTACTTGCCGCTTATTTGAGCGGTGCAATCCTCTGTTATGCCAACCTCAGCGAAGTCCGGCTCAACCGAGCAGATTTAAGCAGTGCTGATCTGAGTGAAGCAAACTTGCAAAACGCTGTTTTGCTTGGAGTTGACCTAAGCAGCGCCAACTTAAGCAGCGCTAACCTAAGCCAAGCCGAGTTAAGTCGCTCTGAGTTGAGTCGGGCTGATTTAAAGCAGGCAAACCTAACCAGCGCCAACTTAAACAATGCCAGATTGCTCAACGCCAACCTCAGTGGAACCAACCTGAGTGAAGCTAACTTAACTAGCGCTCGGTTAAATCGGGCTGACTTAAGCGACGCCAACTTGTCTAGCGCTAATCTAAATCAGGCTAATCTATTGGGAGCAAAACTTCCGCGTGCCAAGCTGAGTGGAGCTAATCTTAGTAATGCCAACTTAAGCGGGGCTGACCTACAACAGGCAACTTTGGAGGGAGCTAACTTGAGTGACGCAAATTTACAGGATGCTCATTTAGAAGAAACTGTCCTGGAAGGGGCTGATTTAAGCCGGACTATTATGCCAGATGGCACTGTCAGAGACTAATTTTAGTCATGGTTTCTTGAACTTTGCCGCCTGTCGATCAGGAATCAACGGCTGTTGAAATGTAATTTTTGGATGAAGGTACTCATATTTCCACCTAAAAATTACGTTCTGCTCAATCTCACGCAGTAAGACTAAGAAGGGCGACTACAGATTTACCTGCGATCGCCCCTCGTTCCAAATAGCAACGCACAATTTCGTCGAAAGCAGACAGAATAGCACCTTCTGAGTTTGAGAAATTTTGCAGTAGATTTGGGCACGATTATACTAGGTCATTAAGTCGCACGTTCTAGTGCAGACCCAAAGACTGATCCCCTCTTATCTCTTCTCTTCTCACATCCATTAGCTATGAATCGTAAACCTAATAGGAATCACTTCCCATTGTGGAGCTATCTCAACCAGCCGCTGTTCAGCGCTCAGAAACCACTAATCCTCCGTCCTCGAAGATTTTGGTATTCTCACAACATTCGCCACCTGGAACGCTGTTTGCAAAACGCCTACCGGCCGGAAGAGCATTTTCGTAGCTAAAGGTTACTTAAACGCCCACTCATCCATTAACATCTCCTGTTCGTATCTAGAATAGGGCGTTTCGATTTGAACCCGCTTCTACCAAAAGCATTACTTACCTCATGAATAGAAATAATTCATGAACATAAATAAATAGGGAGGGGGCGCAATACGTCCCCTTTTTGCTTTTAAGGGGGGTGCTGCGCCAAGCCTTTCTGCAGCAACTCCGTTACCTGGGGCAAAGTTCCAGATTTCTGCTTTTGATTCCGGAATTGCTACCAATCCGTAGGAAAAGTGATACGACAACCTGGGAGTCCTGGAAATTGGCTAATTAAGAAGATTTCGCAGGATTGAGGGGGGAGTCTGGAGTTGTGCTTCCGTCTCAGCCTATGTTGCCTGACTTTACACGCTGTTTGATTGAGCAACGGAGATAAGAGAATCGTGGCACTAACACCTACCTACTGCCTTGAAGGGGCTGAGAATACAAGAATTGCACTTTCACAAGAAAAGTTAAGGACCATCTTCAACCAAGTCGAAGCCGAGCTTTATCACAGTGAAACCTACCGTCGGGCTTTGTCGAGCTTACAAAAAACTGTAGGAGAGGCGATCGAAGGTCCTCAAGCACTGATCAAATCAGCTTGCAGAGAGGCAATTCGTTTAGCTCTCCGTCAGCTTGTCAAACAATATCAGGTACCTGCAACTGCCAATCAGTCGGAGGTACAACATGCTGCTAGCCTGTTAAGCCAGCAGGAGGGCATTTCCTCTGCCCAAGAGCCTATCCAAGATAGTATTCCTCAAGCCATCTCAAACTTGCGTGAAAAGTCTGAGGTAGCTTCGTCGAGTGGTTTGGCAATTTCGCCAAAGGCAGAACTGCGTTCAAAATCAAAGCGATCGCGTGCTGGCATCTTGGCGAAGGTTGATCCCAGTAAGCCTGATGCGACCGCTCAGCCTTCTAGCCCACCGCGCGAGATTTTAGTGCGACAAATTGGTCAAGAACTGCGCCATGCCCGTCAAGCTAAATCTCTTTCTCTTAACCAACTTCATAGCCTTACCTGGATTCCAATTCATCAACTCAAGGCATTGGAAGACGGTCAGGTTGAGCAATTGCCCGAAGACGTTTATGTGCGCGGTTTTATTCGACGTGTGGGAGATGCTTTAGAGCTAGATGGGGCAACCATGGCGGAGGCTTTGCCAGCTCCTGACACCGCTAAGACGGTGCTTCCCTCCTGGCAAATTTCAGACGAAACGTCTTCCTGCTTGCGTCCTGTCCACCTATATTTTGGATATGCAGCATTGATGGCAGGAGCCGTAGGAGGACTAGCATGGATGGCTCAGCAGCCTTTCCCGGATGGGGCATTTAACCCTGAGCCGGACTCCTCACAGGAACTCGCTCAAACGACTAGTCGAAATCAGCGGCTGGACGTGATTCCAGGAATGAGAGCAAGTGGGGCAGGGGCGATCGCCGGAACAGATCTAGCTCCACCAGAAACGATGCCATTCTAGGTTCATTCTCAACACAGTAGCTATTCGCTGATGGGGGGTGAAGCCCCCTAACACCTGGCGCTTCTTCCGGTCTTAGGATGACTCTGGGTTATGATGGCTGTGAGGTTGCTGGACAACTTGTCAAGGCGACATTGGGAGATTTTGGCTTCCTACTTCGCTTACCTAGACGCTGGTATTGCTGAAGCGGTATGCTGCTAGGGCGATCGTTTTAACGCCTAAACAAGGAGCATCCTGGTAAGCACAGGTTAGGTTGTGTTCTTAGCTGAACGCTTCATTAAGTTGCTTAGCGCTGGAAGATGCTCTGAATAGGGCATTTGCTTAACCAGACAAGCTGTTGCCAGCACCCCTCGCCTCCCCAATCAAGCGTTTATTGACCTCAGAGTTTGAGTATGATGGCTTCATGGAAGACCGGTACAGCCCCCGTGAATCCCGCAACGATTCACTGATTCGATCTGCTCCTTTTTTCGACGGTTTGCCAGAAGCCCTTGTAGATAAGGCAACTGCTCACGTTGTTATTCGGAGCCACCCGCCGAATCAGGTAATTTTGCTGGAAAACGACTGGGGCAGCTCAGTCTACTTCATCCTGGAAGGGTGGGTAAAGATTCGAACTTACAACTTGGATGGAAAGGAAGTCACACTCAATATTCTGGGTAAGGGCGAAGTCTTTGGTGAAATGGCTCCTCTAGATGAGGTGCCACGCTCAACGGATGTAATTACATTAGCTCCAACGGCGATCGGCAACATGCCTGCCCAGGATTTTGTGCAGCTAATCAACTCAGAGCCCCAAGCGGGTATTCGGTTAGCTCAGCTAATGGCGCGACGACTGCGTCAGGTCAATCGACGGTTGAGACTGCGAGAGTCAGATAGCGTTTCACGGGTAGCAGACATTCTCCTATTTTTGGCGGATGGTCAGGGAAAGCGGGGAGAGCAGGGAATTGAGATTCCAAACTTGCCCCACCGCGAACTCAGCAGCCTTAGCGGACTGGCACGGGAGACAGTAACTCGCGTGCTGAGTAAGCTGGAGCGTAAAGGGCTGATCCTGCGCGAACGGGATATTCTCTGTATTCCTGATGTTTATGCTTTGGAGCGTCTGTTGGTTTAGTAGGGACTGGCAGTTGAAGGCTAAGGCAAGAAGGTACTGCCTCATCCTTCTACTTCACTTGCCGAGGTAATTCCACTCGAAAGGTTGAACCCTGCCCAGGGCTGCTCTCAACGCTGATGTCGCCGCCCATAATCCGAATTAGCCAATCTGCGATCGCCAGACCCAGTCCCGCACCAGAATAGCGTCGGGATTGGCTTTGGTCTGCCTGCCGAAACCTTTCAAAGATGTAGGAAAGGTCGCCTTTGCTAATGCCGATCCCGGTGTCCTGGATTGTGATCAGAGCGCGATCACCAGAAATCGGCTCTAGCAACACTAGAATTCCACCGGACTCAGTAAATTTGATCGCATTAGAGATTAGGATGACCAAAATTTGATGGAGCCGAGTGCGGTCGTTTGAGACCATTAGCATTTGCAGGTCGGATTGCACCTGTAAGGACAACCCTTTTTGCTCGGCTTGCGATCGCATCTCTTCAACCGTAGCTCTAATTAAAAGCCCTAAATCTAGATTTTCTGGATTTAAGGCTAAATACCCTGCTTCTAAATTAGAGAGATCAAGAATGTTGTTGATCAGTGAGAGCAGGTTTCTGCCATTACTTAAAATCCGCTGCAGCATGTCTTCCTGAGAAGAATCGCTGAGATAACGACGCTGACGCAGCAACAGTTGCGAGAATCCGATAATCGCATTCATCGGAGTTCGCAGCTCGTGTGAGATAGTTGCCAAGAATTGCGACTTGAGGCGGGCACTTTGTTGAAGCTGCTGCTGCTGCTGCTGAATCTGCTGCTGTTGTTGCGCCAGTTTAGAGGTTTGCTGGAGCAGTAGCTCATTTTGAGCCGTTAAGTGATTTTCTCGCTCCTTCAAAGTATTTAGAAGTTGAGCTTGTTGAGAGGCGAGCGCTCCCTGCGTCAGCAGGTTGGCAGACTGTCCAATAACGCTTGCTATTGTTGATACACCCTGCCAAGCCGCGTAGCTTGGCACTACCTCACCGCCTTCACCTTCATCTCTCAGTTGAATTCCATCTGGCTGCATTGCTAAAGGCAAGTGAGTATGAATTGCGCCCCAAGCTTCAATTTGACCTGTGCTGCTCAAAGGAACAAGCTGAACCAGAAATTTTTGACATGTACCATTCGGCTGAAATAAACGGTAAATTAGGGTGAACTGGTTTGCAGCAATCTCAGCCTGCTGCCAGAGGCTTAAAAACCGATCGCGGTCCTGTGGATGAAGAGCTTGGAGGAAATCCTGCTTCAGCGATGCTGCCATTGTCAAGCCAGTGTAGCTGCACCAGTGCTGATTCACCCAAACAACCGATTTATTCGCATCTGCTAGCCAGATGAGGTGGGGGATAGCTTGAAGCAACTGCTGCTGCCTGGTTTCATAAGCCTGCAAACGCAATCTCAGTTGCTCCACCTCAACTGAAGGCGGTTCTTCTACTGGAGAGGGGGTAGACTCAGACATCTGCTGATTGAAAGCAGGATTCATAACGTTCTTGTTTTAAAAGCAACAGGTCGCTAAACCGTACATGCAGTTCGGTAGTCGTATGTTACCTCTCGGTTTAGGTTGGACGTGGAGGCACAAATTAGTGGACTTCTAGACAAACGGCTCGATTGCTACACTTCGTATCGTTGAACCCATGAAGCTGGCTCACTTGTCGGTATAGTCGATATAGTTGGCTAGCCGTTAGCTAGTCTAGATACATTCTTCAACTGCTCCCCTTCCTTTGCCATCGTCACAAAGTTGCAGAAAGTTGCACAAATGAGATCATGAGTGAAATTTACGTTGCCCTGATTGAAGATCATGACCTGACGCGAGTTGGAATGCGAACTGCCTTACAACAGCAACAAGGTGTAAAAGTGGTTGGCGAAGCAGCCAACGCCACAGAAGGATTACAGTTACTACAGTCTTCCAAGCCCGATGTCGCGATTGTGGACATTGGCTTGCCAGATATGGATGGGGTTGAGCTGACTCGCCGCTTCCGCGATTTTCAGGCGAGCTCAGAAGAGACTAAGACAAAAGTTTTAATTCTGACTCTAAATGACAATGAAGAGACTGTTTTGGCGGCTTTTGCGGCAGGGGCAGATTCTTACTGCATGAAGGATGTCAGCCTTGACAAGCTGATGGAAGCGCTGCAAGTGACCCATGAAGGCAATAGCTGGATTGATCCGGCGATCGCCCGAATTGTGCTATCTCAAGCCCGTCAACCTCAGCCCGCTGCCGTCGAGGTAGAGCCGACCGTTGCGATTAATGCCGCTGCCCCAGAATACAACCAGATTCTAGAGACCTATCCTCTGACCGAGCGTGAGCTAGAGGTGCTAGAGCTAATTGTGGCGGGCTGTAGCAATGCGGCGATCGCTGACCGTCTTTACATCACTGTAGGCACTGTCAAAACGCACGTCCGCAACATTCTCAACAAGCTCTGCGCTGATGACCGCACTCAGGCTGCTGTTCGGGCACTTCGCTCTGGGCTAGTTGGCTAAAGCTCATCTCTTATCGTTTGAGTCAGGGCAGTTTTGGTCAAGCACACAAAAAGCGCTTGACCTAATTGTGTGGTAATCAACATATAGCAGAGGCATCTACTGTTTAATATCCGGTAGAACATTAGAAGAATTGCTGATGTCGTCTCTGAATCTATGTCTTTGCCATCCAATTCAGTCAAACTATCTACACAGCAGACTTCAATTAGAAGTTTTGCCATTTTTGGTTGAGAATTTCTTGCGATCGCGTCACACGATTGGGGGAGTGAAGTAACCGCATGACTCAAGCAGGCGAGAGCAAGCTGAGATTAATGGTTGTAGATGACGAATCTGACAACCTTGACTTGCTCTATCGAACCTTTCGGCGTGAGTTTGACGTGTTCAAGGCGGAGAGCGCACTGATCGCCCTGAGACTTCTAGACCAGGAAGGGGAGATGGCAGTGATCATCTCCGACCAACGAATGCCAAAAATGAGCGGCACTGAGTTTCTGAGCCGCACGGTTGAGCGTTTCCCCGATACGATTCGGATTGTATTAACAGGCTACACGGATGTCGAAGACCTGGTAGGCGCAATTAATACAGGCAAGGTTTTCAAATACATCACCAAGCCTTGGAATCCGGACGAACTGAAGCGGGTGGTGCAACAAGCGGCTGATACGTACCGGGTCGTCAAGCAGCGCACAACTGAGCTACAGCGTGCGCTACGACGAGAATCCCTATTTAACGCTGTCACCACTGCGATTCGAGAGTCTTTGGACTATCGCAGTATGCTGCAAACCGTCGTCAACACGATTGGTCGAACTTTTACTGCCGATGCCTGTATTCTTCGCCCTGTTGAAAGTGTGGGTGATCCCATCCATCACCGTCTGCTAGACGAAGTTTTCTCCTACAGAACTGAAGCATCCGCCGCAGAATTAAGCCAGAACGATGCGAATCAACTAGGAGCAATTGCCGCAGTCGCATTAAAAGAAGCGATCGCCACCCGCCAGATTCAGAGCATCCCAGCCGAACACCAAACATCACCCTACAACCAACTCATTGTTCCGCTCAGCTACCAGCAAGATTTTCTAGCTATTCTTGTGCTTTATAGGGGGGGCGATCGCCTCTGGAGTGTCGAAGAAATCGAGCTGATTGAAGGTGTTTCTCAACAGGCATCTTTAGCCATCTCCCAGGCAAAGCTTTATCAGCAGATTCAAGAACAGACCGAGCAGATGCGGACAGAGCTAGCCGTAGCCCGACAAATTCAAAGCAACCTGCTACGCCAAACCCTACCCGAAGTAGAAGGAGTTAAAGTTCAGGCGTGCTGCTATCCTGCTCGCGAAGTTGGAGGAGATTTTTTTGAAGTTTATCAGCATCCCCAAGGCGACCTCTGGCTAGCAGTCGGAGACGTTTCTGGCAAAGGTGTGCCTGCGGCTTTATTCATGGCCAGTGCGATCTCAGTGCTACGGCGTGAGCTATCTCAAGAAAACCCGCCCGCACCCAACATCGTCATGCGCCACCTCAACAGCAGCCTTTCAGAAGATTTGGTGGGAAGTAACTGTTTCATCACGATGGTCTTGGCCCGATACACGCCCTCGACCCAGCAATTGGTATACGCAAATGCAGGACATATCTATCCTCTGATCTGGTCACCGCAGCAAGTCCTGGCTCTAGCAAATAAGCCAGACGTGACTGTAGAGCCAACTTATTTAGAAGTGCGTGGAGTTCCTCTGGGTATCCTGCCAGTATGGCAAGCTGCTGCTGAAGAACTTACCTTAAAATCGGGGCAAATCTTGTTACTCGCCAGTGATGGCATCACAGAAGCGACCGTTTCAGACGAAACAATTGGAACTAGCCAGCAATCAACTCGCTCAATGCTGAAACAATCAGGGCTTTGGAGACTGCTCATCCAACAACAAGGTGAGCTTAGCCTAACCCACCTACTTACCAAAATTCGCGCTCATCATAAAGTTCAGGAAGATGACCAAACCATTCTTTCTCTGGAGGTTCTGTAGTTAATGAGAACTGAACTGCATGTACCGAGCGATCTCAAGTTTTTGACAATCGTTGAAAACTGGCTTTTAGGTTCCCTGGAATCTGAGTTAGGCAATGAAGTTGATTGGCCACGTCAGTCTAATCGGCTTCGCCTGGTTTTGGTAGAAGCTTATTCCAACGTAGTACGTCACGCTCACCGCGATCAGCCCAACTTGCCTGTGCTGATTCGCCTAGAGCTTCGAAATCGGGATATCTGCCTGGAAATTTGGGATCATGGGAAGGGGTTTGACCTATCTACATATCTGCCGCCCACTCCAGAAGACCAGCAAGACGGAGGGTATGGCTGGCTAATTCTTAACCGTCTGATGGATAAGGTAGAATACCGGCTTCAAGTTAATGGGCGAAACTGTCTCAGACTAGAAGCAACCTTGTCCAATCAAGAACAACATTAAACTCGCAGAAAGATTGAGGGACAATAGCCAGACGCACTTCGTTAAACCGCTTTGCATCTATCCACCCTATCTGTTGCCCGATGCCTGCTTCTTTAACTAACCGAGCTGTGATTTGAAACTGTAAGGTTGAGGCGGAACGATACATCCCACAGCAAAAAATCCACATGGCTTCAGTCGTTCAAAAAAGCTGAGTATGAGGCTAAATATGAGGCGTTTTGGGTAGATTGGGGAGAAGGGTTAAAAAGGTAAGCCAAATCAAAAGTGCAAAGATGCCGACCATAGTTCACCTGTAGTGTGTGAAGAACTAAGCGTTGCTACATAAACTTCACTGATTTTCACTCCTGTAACACCTTTACCCCATCTATCCAATTGCTCATCTTTTGCAATGGAACAAGGTGCGTATCCTCCTCACAAAAAATCCTCAACAATAGACACCCTGCGCCACCATTCACGCTTCAAAAAATGATTCATACAGGGAGTCTAGTGCAGACAAAGGCGGGACTGTTTAGGACACCTTTCTGTAAAGTAGCATGAGAGATTTTTTAAGCTGTCGTCTAGGAGACATCCGTAGGGAAAACTGAGGCAAAAGGTTTAGGAATGCAGCTGTGAAGAAGATTTGGGTCAGACTTGAGATTTGGAGTCTATCTCATTTACCAGCTTTGCCGATCGTGAGACTACACAACCAGCTCAAGCACCTCGAACGCTGTTTTCAGGTTTCCTGTGTGCAGGAATGGGAGTAATGGGAAGGTAGCATTCACATCGGCAGTTCGATGATAAATTCTGTGCCTAGACCGGAGGCAGAAAGGCAGGTGATGGTACCGCCGTGTTTTTCAACAATAATTTGGCGACTGATAGGGAGTCCTAACCCTGTTCCCTTATCTAAGGGCTTAGTGGTAAAGAGGTAGTCAAAGATTTGCGATCGCACCTCTTCTGTCATGCCAGGGCCGTTATCTTCAATGCCAATGATCACCTTGTCCTCATAGTCAGCCACTTTGGTGTAAATCGTGATTGTGGCGGGTGATGATTTAGAGAATTTCAGATTTTTTGCACTGGGTTCATCAAACGCATCGATCGCATTGGCGATGATATTCATAAACACCTGGTTGAGCTGGGTGGGGTAACACTTGACCAGAGGCAATGAGCCATAGCGCCTGTTAACCCGAATGGCGCAACGCTGTCCATTTTCCTTGAGCCGATGTCTCAAGATCATCAGCGTACTGTCGAGTCCTTCATGAATGTTGACAGCGACTTGGATGGAATCCCCTCGTGAAAAAGTTCTCAAAGACTTGCTGATGCTGCAAATCCGGTTGGTGCCTTCGGTCATGGAACCTAGCAGTTTGGGCAAATCTTCGCTGACATAGTCCAGGTCGATCGCCCGAATTTGGGCATCGATTTCTAAAGGTGGCGTGGGGTAGTGCTTTTGGTAAAGTTGCAGCAGCTTCAGCAGTTCTTGGGTATAGCGGCGAGCATACTTGAGGTTGCCTGCAATAAAGTTGACGGGATTGTTGATTTCGTGGGCGACTCCGGCAACGAGCTGTCCTAAAGTAGACATCTTTTCACTCTGAACCAGCTGAAGCTGGACTTGTTTGAGTTGTTCAACCCGCACTTCCAGTTCAGAGTTTGTCCCCTCTAGCGCTACAAATGAAGCTTGCAGTTGACGAGATAGCTGGTTAAAGGATTTTGCCAGGATTCTAATTTCGTCGGCTCCGTTGATTTCCACTTCTGCATCTAACGGTTGATTGACAAAATCGGGTTGGGCAACGTGTTTAGTTAATCCTTTGGAGGCTTCACTCAGTTGCAGGATGGGCTGAGCGATCCACTGAGCGGTGAGAGTGCCAAGGGCGATCGCCACTAGCAGCGCCACAAAGCACAGCATGACTGTGGTGCGAGTGTTGGCATGAATTTGGGACATGAATTCAGACTCAGGCACCACCACAAAAATTAGCCAGTCCAGTCCTTTGCCATCCTGAAAGGCAGTCACTCGTAAAAAGTGACGGTTTCCTGTTGAGCCTTGACCGGAGGTATCCTCCAGGACAAAATTCATCTGGGTTTGAGACTGAATTTGCTCCACTGAGCCAAAGGATTCATTCACATGCTCAGCGGTTGCTCGAATAAACTCGTTCTGGCTTTCCGTTGCCTGGATGCGCTCTGACTGCCCCTCAGCATTTTCTGCAAGAGGTTCAGCGGTGGAACTGGCAACCAGCAGCCCTGAGCGTTCCATGATGAAGGTTTGCCCTGCTTTATCAGCATGTAAGCTGTGGAGGAATTGGTTGATGTCGTTGAGAAACAGGTCTACACCCACAACTCCGGCGATCGCTCCAGCATCGTCGTAGACCGGCAAACTTGCTGTAATCACCAATTGGGACGTATCAAAGTCGGGGTAGATTTCGCTCCAGCTTGCTTCGTTGGAGTTTGCTGCTACGGGATACCAAGGACGACTTTGGGGCTGATAGGGATCTGGATCAGTTTCTAGAAACTCGACTCTGTTGGTTTCAAGATTGAGCGTGTAATAGAAAGTTTGATAGTCATTTTGCTTTTGGTTGAGAGCCAATCGCAGTTCCCGATTGTGACCCTGACGAGTCACACCAATGAATTCTCCATCTTGCTGAGTGGCGTAGTAAATCCAGCTAATGGTTTCAAAATGCTGAATTTGCTGCCAGAGATATCGCTTGCTCTGCTCAGATTGAATCTCTAGCTCGCCTCGCTGCACTGCATCTACATTGATCTGGTTAATCAGTTGAGGCGTTGCTAGATAGGTCGTGAGATGCTGCTCGATGCGAGCGGCTGTTTCTTCTTGCAGTTCCGTGGCGAGTTCACTGACCGCTTTTTGTCCATTTCGCAAAGACAGCCAGCCGACTAACCCCACGACTGCAAACATCTGCAAGACGAAGGGCACAACCAGAATCAAGTGTAGCGGTAGCTTTTGCGGAACTCTGGAAAGCTGACGAGCCAGAAATTTTTGCGGCATCGGTCGTGATCAAGCGATCGGGTTGGAGAGACTAAAACGCTAGATGCCCCAGTGACAAGATCTTTGAAGTTTTGCAGAAGTTTAACAGTCTTTCCCTATACGTTTCTACTTCCGATCTGGATGCAAATCCGCTTAAAGTGACTCAAGTCATAAGATTTGTCATTCATTAAGCAAATTAATTACTAGGCTTCCTGTAGGAATCATTTCTTACAGCCATTCTCGGAGGCGTAAGCCACAGCGTAGGGGCGGTTCGCGAACCGCCCCTACGCTGTGGCTTATAAGCTGTCTCTACAGAAAGGTGTTGCGACGAGGGTATTTGCTTAGACCTTACTAAGGTACTGGTGGATGAATTGGACAGCGATCGCCCCTTCTCCCACCCCCGAAGCAACCCGTTTAATGGAACCGTAACGCACATCTCCGGCAACAAAGATGCCGGGGACGCTGGCTTCTAGCAGGAATGGGTTGCGGTCTAGTGTCCAACCGCGGGGTCGCTGGCGCTCGCGCAATAGGTCTGGTCCGGTTAGAACAAAGCCTTTTTCGTCCCGTTCGACGACACCGCTGAGCCAATCGGTTTGAGGACTGGCGCCAATGAAAATAAACAGCGATTTGGCAGGAACGTGCTGCGTTTCGCCCGTCTGGGAATTGGCGATCGCAATCTTCTCTAAATGCCCATCGCCCTGCACCTCGACAACGCTGCAATAGGGACAGACTTTGATGTTGGGCGTTGATTCAATCTGGTGAATGAGATATTGAGACATGCTGTTCACGAGGGATTCGCCCCGCACCAGCATTGTCACCTGACTGGCATAGCGAGAGAAATACATCGCTGCTTGACCGGCCGAGTTTGCACCACCGACGATGTAGACATGTTCACCCTGACAGGCGATCGCCTCCGTCATTGCTGCACCGTAATACACTCCTGCCCCAGTCAAGGGTTCGCTGCCTGGCACATCTAGTTTGCGATAGGATACGCCTGTCGCAATCATCAGTGCGTGGCAGCTAATCTCCGTACCATCTACTAGTTTGAGGATGCGGTAGGGGTCTTCCACCCGAACTCCAACGGCTTCTTGGGGAGACAAGATTTCTACGCCAAAGCGTTTGGCTTGCGTCACGGCCCGACGAGCCAGATCGTTACCCGAAAGCCCCACTGGAAAGCCAAGGTAGTTTTCGATGCGAGAGCTTGAACCCGCTTGCCCACCGGGAGCCTGGCGCTCGATCATGAGCGTGCTTAATCCCTCAGAGGCACCATAGACGGCAGCGGCCAGTCCAGCCGGGCCACCACCCACAATTACTAGATCGTAAAAGGGGCGATCGGCTTGAGTTTTCAGCCCGATCTTAGTGGCAATTTCAGCATTAGAGGGCTGGCTGAGGTGTGAACCATCAGGAAATACGATGGTAGGTAGCCGTATGGCATCTTCTCGTCCTGCGTTGGCGTAGGACAGCAGCTGGGTTGCTTCTTCCGATTGCTCAAAATCGAGCCACTGGTAGGGCACCTGGTTGCGGGCTAAGAAATCCTTCACCTGGTGAGATTGGGGCGACCAACGGTTGCCAACGACGCGAATCCCCTCAAAGGGTGGGCGAAAGGATGCTTGCCAGTCATCCAGTAAGTCATCCAGCACTGGGTAAAGCCGCTCCTCTGGAGGATCCCAGGGTTTGAGCAAATAGTAGTCGAGCTTGGCTGCATTGATTGCCTGAATCGCTGCATCCGTGTCTGCGTAGGCAGTTAGCAAAACCCGCTTGGCATCCGGGAAAATTTCCATTCCCTGTTCTAAAAATTCAACACCCGTCATTTGAGGCATTCGTTGGTCTGCCAAAAACAAGGCGACGGATTCATTTCGCAGGCTAAGCTGCTGAGCAGCTTCTAGAGCTGCTGCCCCGGAGTCTGCCCGCACAACTCGAAAGCGATCGCCATATTGATGTCGCAGGTCACGGGCGATCGCCTGCAACACTTCAGGATCATCATCAACGGTCAAGATTGCAGGTTTAGCCATGAGTAATCTGGAGTCTAGATATCTGGTTCAGCAAGCCGCAACACATTCACTATAGGATGGAGCGCCGCGTACTGTTGAGTCTGGTGTCGATACAAATGAATGCAGTGTGCAGCATTGAAATTGACGCAATGCTAAAAGTACTCTGACTCTCCACTTTCTAGAGGAATTTATTACACTTTGTAAAGGTAGGTGAATGGAGTTGATCTATGGCAGTTCGAAGCGACACTTTATTTGAACGGTTTCTGGCTCCTATCTTTAAGAACTTCCTGATTGACCGAGAAGCTTTGACGCAGTTCTACAAGAGCATTGATTGGGAGGCAGAGAGCGATCGCCTGCGTCAGCCAGACCTGCAATATCCTGACTATTACCGCAGTCAAAATTTTCACAGCATCCAGAATGGCTATTTAAACGTGGATGCAGCCGTTTCCTATGATCCCATTACTCAATACGTTCTACCGCCCAACGAGGCGATCGTGCGGCAGGGGTTGATTCAACGCATCCAAAGCAAACCTCGGCGCATCCTCGATTTGGGTTGCGGTACAGGTTCCACCACGCTGCTACTCAAGCAAGCCTTTCCTCAGGCAGAAGTGGTTGGGCTAGACCTGTCGCCCTATATGCTGGTTGTGGCTGACCACAAAGCTCGCAATGCAAAGCTTGATATTCAATTTCAGCACGGCAAGGCTGAGCAAACGGGTTTTCCTGACGCAAGTTTCGACCTAGTCACAGCTTCTTTGTTGTTTCACGAAACGCCGCCTGCCATTTCTCGTGAAATTTTGCGGGAATGTTTCCGATTGCTCAAGGTGGGCGGTGAAGTTGCTATTCTCGATGGCAATCAGGCTACCCTACGGCAAACGGCTTGGCTCACCGAAATCTTTGAAGAACCCTACATTAAAGACTACGCCGCAGGCAGCGTGGATGCCTGGATGGGTGCTGCTGGATTTGGCGCAGTGCAAACGGAGGACATCTGGTGGGTGCAGCAGGTGACACGCGGAGTCAAACCAATTCTTGGTACTGCGGAGCCGGTGCGGTATTCTGAATGGGAAGAAGGCGATCGCCAGTGGGCAATGGGCTAGAGGAAGTATGACCCTCAAGGCAGTTTTGTTTGATTTCAATGGTGTGATCATCAATGATGAACCGCTCCACCAGAAGCTAATTGACGAACTTTTGATTCAGGAAAACTTGCGCCCCAAGCCAGGAGAGTTTTGGGAAGTTTGCCTGGGGAAAAGCGATCGCGTCTGTCTGACAGACCTATTGCAGCGTCGGGGGCGCATCGTCACAGAAGAATACCTGGATCAACTGATTACCCGAAAATCAAAGCTCTATCAGCAGCAGCTAGAGGCGATCGACAAGCTGCCGATCTATCCAGGGCTACCCGATCTAATCTTTCAGTTGCGATCGGCTCAGATCAAGATGGCGGTCGTCAGTGGTGCCTTGCGATCAGAAGTGGAACTCGTGTTAAGCCGAGCCGACCTGACCCAAGCCTTTTCATTGATTGTGGCAGGAGACGATATCAAAACCAGCAAACCAGACCCCACTGGGTACCTGCTGGCAGTGGAACAGCTAAATCAGCAATATCCGACGCTCAAGCTAGAGCCGATAGAGTGTCTGGCGATCGAAGACACCCCAGCGGGAATTGAGGCAGCCAAACGGGCTGGAATGCAGGTTGTCGGAGTTGCCAACACTTACCCGTTTCACATGATGCAGCGTCAGTCAAACTGGGCAGTGGACTATCTTTCAGAATTGGAGCTAGATCGAGTGCGGCAGGTATTTGAACGGGCAAAACCTCGCCAAGCAGTCGGCTAACTTGAGCAACAGTGCTATAAAATGCAAAAGCAACTTGGGGAATTAGCTCAGCTGGTAGAGTGCTGCGATCGCACCGCAGAGGTCAGGGGTTCGAATCCCCTATTCTCCATCAAATTTTCTATGTAAAGATGTCCATTAAGGAGCTATTTGTCAGTTTTAAATAACTCTTGTCAAAAGATTTTGTCGAGCAATGGATTTGCAAGGGTTTCAAGCGACACCTCCTGATTTACTGCTTTTTTTGCTTTGAAATTCCAGTTTTAAGGAGATGTTGTCACAAATCACTCATGCCCTTGCTGCCCTGTAGAGGGATATAGGCAGAGTGATTGGCAAACGATCGCCTGTAATGCGATCGCAGCACTCCTTTCTATACACATTTATTCTTTTCAATACCTGCCACTGACCGAGCAATCAAAACTTGGCATCAATCTGGCTGTAAACTCAGACAAGCCAGCGTTCTATGCCCAAACTGCTGAGATTTTGACCGAAACCTCACCCTAGTCTCAGAGTCAACAGAAAATTCTGAACTTTCTATCCATGAACCGCTCAAACGGCGGTCGCAACTTGCCGATATTACGGTAGATCTCATCAATGTCTTGGCTTTCTATCCATGAACCGCTCAAACGGCGGTCGCAACTCTGGCTAATTCAGATCCTTATCCAGACCGGGCTGTTTACAGGGGATTGGCAAAGCTCCTCGGATTGCTCGGCGATCGCCTTGTTTTTCAAAATTCAAACCCTCAAAAGAGAGAATCAAAATCTCTATAAGCTAGACTGGAAAAGAATTTGTAGCCTTTTGGCGAACTGACCGGGAAAAATGCTCCCGCTTCGGTTTGCCAAAATGGTGAAGGATTTGTGGATACCCACCTATCACCTGGCAAGCCAAGCTTTAGTGGGCGGTTCGGTAGCTGCGTGGTAGCACACTCACCACTAAGGTGAGCCCGATACCGAAGTAATCTTCGCCCTCACCGCCAAAGCAACTTTGACAAGTGAGAGTCTTACCCTTTTGCGTGGGGGCGACCTATGCCATACTTGCTAGAGGACAAACTCCAATACGCATGGCTTCCCGGCTTGTCAGTAAGGCGAGCCTACTAACAAACACAACTTGCTAACAGGAAGACCTGTCCACAAGGGCAGCTTCAGGGCGTGCAGGACTCCAAGTAGGAGCCATCTACCAGGGTCGGAAAGAACCCACCTAACGGTGGTAAAACTCACCCCTTTCCTCCACTCAGAGGTTCCTTCAAACCTGAGTGGAGGCGCGATTGCCACTTATTCTACTGTCAAGGTTCAATTTTTGGCTAGGCCGTGTGCGGCTTTCTACGTTCTAAGGCTGAACGTGCAACTGCTTCGGCTTGGGCAGTCAACATCCCGTCTATCGGCTGAAAACCACGCTCGATCTTAATTTCTGATTGTTCAGCCTTGTCTGTAATAAATTGAGCTAGCCTGCCGTAGCTCCAGTTGTGATAATTGATTTTATATTGCTTACTGTAGGCATCCTGTTTCTCAACATCGCCTGGAAAACTTTCTTCTGCTCTCGCTTCGATCGCACTGACTAAGCGTTCTCTGATTCCTTTCACATTGGGCATGGCAATACTGCCTGCTCGATGTTTGCAAGCGAGTTCAACAATTGCTTTCGCAATTAGGCGATCGAGATACTTTCCCTGCTCTGATTCAGTAATTTGTCGAGTTCGACCTTGGACTTGGTCCTTATGACGCTGATGGGCATTATGCTTTTGCTTGAGCCGATACTCAGCAAGCAGTGAGTAATTCTTGCCTAGCAGTTGACAAACATTTCGGTAGGTGATTAACCTACCTGTTGCCCCATTAATGACTGCCACCGTCACCACTTCTTTTCGACTAAAAGCAAGCCCAACTACAATATCGGAGTTGCCTTTATAGAGCGGCTTTTTAGGGCGAGGATAGGGATTCTCAAGCTTCTTAAGCTGACTTTGAAGTTTGTTTAGATGCTCCTGTTGTTTTTCGGTTAACTCTTCGGTTTCTTGTTTGGTTTCATAGCTCTTAATCAGCCGGTTGGCTTCTGCACTTTTTTGGGCAATCAATAGCTCTGTTCCTGCCTCTGTCAGTGCATGATGCTCGATCGCACAGTGCAGGTAGAGGTCATAGCGATCCCAAGGATGAGCATCTTCTTGGGATCGCCGATTAGATTCAGTATCTTGTCGCTCTTTCCAGATCAATGCAGCTGAGCGAAATAGGAACGGACTGGCTGAGTATTCATCTTGATTAGAAGAAAAAATTTCCCAATCCTTCAAAAATTGCTGAAAGTGCGATAGCTGACGACATCCGCAGCAGATCTCAAAGACTTGTTCTCCCGGCGTGCCTTTGAAGTGAACATAAATCCGGTCTTTCGCTTCCTGAGCGGTGCTTGAATTCCTTCGTTTTAACAAGCACCAATTGAGATCATCACTGCTCTGAAACAGGATAGGATAGGGAGCGTTCTTTGGTCTTCTTAAAAGATTTGCCTGCCAAGCTTGAAATTCGTCATTGTCTTTCGGGATCTGGTGAGTTGCTGTCTCCAAAGCCTCTACAAATTTTGCGCCAGTTAGATCTCTCCCTCTTGGCATACTGCCTGCTAACTGCACTTCTAGCCGCTCAACTCGCTTCTTTTTGGCATTAACTCTTTTCAAGAACTGCTTGGTGTTTTCTTTTCGCTTCGCAACTCTGCCCTCGTTCTTAATCAGATGTGCGATCGCACACTGACTTAAAGGATCGCTGCTTTTAAGCTCAGTGTACTTTTCTATCAAGGCATCAATCAGGGAGTTTACAGTCTTGCTGCTTCGCGTAGCTGCGGTAGTTGATTGTTTTTTCTGCGTCGTTTTTGTTTGAGCTTGGGGTTGATTTTGTCCAGTTGTCTCAGCAGATGGTTCAGATTCTTTAGCCTCTAGCTGGGCTTTGACTGCTGTAAGGATTTCATGTGCCCTAGTTTTAATTTGTTCTAGTTCACAACCGCAGGCTTCAACTAATTCAACATCAGCTTTTGCCACGTTCAGCCAGAAAGTCAGTTTGTCAATCTGAAGCTGCAAATCCTGTCGTAAGGCAAACCAGCTATTGTAAACGATTTCAATGGTGAACCAAGCCGATCGCGCGAGTCGCTCAGGTAGCTCTTTATAGGGCGAGTTAGCTCTACAAGTATTCCAAAGTTTTTTCAATTCCTGACCAGAAATTTCTCCTTTTCGCCTCCAAGTTTCAAACTCCTTGTGGTCAGCGACCGCTACTCGCAAATCTTCAGCTAAATCTGAAACAATGACTGAGTTATTCCAGAATTCTCGCTTTACTGTCTCACTAGGATAGGCAAAAACGTCTCGCTTTACTTTTCTACTTGCTGTTCTTTCACTAGGAATTACTCTAGCTCGAATTGTAAACAAGCTCATTGTTAAATCTCCAAAGTAGGAAGATTGAATTCGATCAAAATTCTGATTGATTCAATACCTATCAAAGCTTTTCTATTTATGACTTCTGAAATGTACCCAAGTTTTACTATTCTGCAAAATTAATTGGATTGAATTTCCAAGTCAAGTTGTTTAGTGATTGCTGCAACAATGCCCTTGTTCTTGTTCATCTATAAATTCATCCATAAACAATTTCTAATGATGCTCAGATGTAGCAATGACTTGGTGCGACAAACTACTGAATAGTTGTAGCGTTCAGAGGATAGTTCATTTGTACTGAAACTTTATGAGAGAATCATACTTCACGGATTGTCACTGTGGCAAGCTAATTGGTATGACTCTTGCTCCTCGTCCCCCGACTCACCGACACTGGAATGCGTTAAGAGCGTATCTTCAACCTCTGGATGATGAGCAGATGGAACTCGATGAGTTTCTTAAGAACTGGGATATATCACGCGAAGAGTTAGCCTTTATCTGCGACTGCTCGTTAACGACTGTGAATCACTGGTTCTCTCAAGGGGAACATCGAAGAATTCCCTCTGAGAAGCATAAGCAGCGGTTAGCTTTGGCGCACCATATTTGGGTCACAGTCGAGTCTGAGCCAGACTATCTGAAGGTATTGAGAGAGATGTATAAGAAAAAGTCTAGAAGAAAGTAAACAGCTTTGAAACTTGCCAAATGACAAGATTTTCTTGCCCTATCGAGTAATTCGATTGTACTATCCTGCTGAATTTCATTATTAGGATAAATCGCCGTTGACATTTAGAAAGTGGAGCGGCGATCGAAATATCAGCAGATGAGGTTGCAGGATGGTTGACGAACTAAAGCCATTTCCATCAATCTGGGTGACATGGCTAGCTCGACTAATGGCAGGTGAAACTCAATGTCAATGGTCGATTTGGTTTCGCGCTCATTATAAATATGAGAAGTTGGGTTCAAACTTTGACTCAGCCAAGTGGAATGCTAGTCACCAAGCTTTACTGCACCAACGAATTTGTGAACTGGAGGCAGAAGGATACTCTGTTTGTGTAGAAGGTGAAAACTGGTTTGAGATTTCTGGAAAGAGCTATGCTGCCAAAGTCTCAGGTAAGCCTGACATCATAGCGATCGCAGATCAGCAAGGTTTTGTAGAGGACTGTAAAACAGGGCGGAAGAAGAATTCAGATCTCTATCAGGTTCTGATTTATTTACTGTTGCTTCCTATCAGTCATCCAAAATGCCGAGGGTTGAGTTTGGTGGGTCGTTTGGTTTATCCAACTGAGGTGATAGAGATTCAGGCGGATCAAGTTGATGAGGTGTTTAAGTCGCAGTTTCGAGAGGCGATTGCTATCCTCAGTGATGTCACTCCGGCTCGCAAGGTGCCCAGTTTTCAAGAGTGCCGATACTGTGATATTGCAGGAAGGTATTGCCCAGAGAGAATTGAAGGCAGGCAAGCTTTAGCTGCTGAGGAACATGATCTCTTCTAAGATGTGCCATCTATAGGGCGATTCTTTTAAGACCTATGCACAGAGGAGGGCACGGATTTGATGGATTGCTAGAGACAGGATTTCGGCGGCTTGATCAATCTCATTATCGGTTGTGAATTTACCAAGCCCAATCCTGAGTGCGCCTTCAACTTGCTCCTCTGATAAACTAAGAGCTTGCAAAACATGGGAAGGAGCTTCAACACCGGATGAGCAAGCAGAGACTGTTGAAATAGCTAGTTGATGGCGAATTCTGGCTATGACAGCACTGTTAGGGACACCCGACATAGACAGATGAAGATTGCCTGCTAAGCGATGCTCGATATCACCGTTGATAACTAGATTGGAATTTTTTTCAAATAACAGGGTCTGTAGGCGATCACGCTTGACCCCAATTTCCCTCTCATCATCCTCCATCTCTAGCGATCGCAACCGACAGGCTTCTCCCAACCCTACAATCCCCGGAACATTAAGGGTGCCCGATCGCATTCCCCGCTGATGACCACCACCAAACATAAGCGGCTCCAAGTGATAGCCTCTACGAACAGCTAGCGCCCCAACTCCTTTGGGTCCGTAGAACTTATGGGCAGAGATTGCTAGGTAGGTGATGCCCCACTCTTCAAATTGAATGGGAATCTTGCCAACTGCCTGAGAGCCGTCACATAGAAAAGGAATGCTGTAGTGTTGAGCGATCTGCCCAATTTTCTGAATAGGGTAAATGTTGCCAATTTCATTGTTAGCTGCCATAACACAGAGCAAGGACAGCCCCTCGGCACAGATCTGTTCCAAATATTCCAGGTCAAGTCTGCCTCTGGAATCTACTTGGAGATAAACCAATTCAGCCCAACCTCGTTTCTCCAAAGCACGACAGGTATCGAGGACAGCTTTGTGTTCGATCGGCATTAAGCCAATTCGATAGGGTTTCGTTGGGTTAGAGGTTAGGCTCCCCTGAATTACGAGATTGATGCTTTCAGTCGCACCGGATGTCCAAACAATTTCCCTCGGTGAAGCTCCTATGAGGTCTGCAACTTGTTTGGCAGCTTGCTTAACAGAAGTCTCAGCGCGATCACCCCACTCGTGATCCGTGCTGCTAGCGTTACCAAATTCCTCTGTCATGTATTGCAGCACCTTCTGAGCAACTCTGGGATCAACCGGAGTTGTAGCGTGGTAATCGAGGTAGATTTGGGTCTGTGGAAGACTTTTTCCCATTTTTAGAAATCGCTTTTGACTCTGCCGAAAACCTCGGAATGATTAGGTACTGACAAAGTATAGCGATTTGGAAGAAAATAACGTAACCAACGCATTAGAGTCTGCCAAGCACGATCAGCATCAAAGTTTGGAGATTGGCTGCAAGCCAAAGAGAATAATAAATCTGTTACCGCTCCAAATCTTTGAGGAGTTGAAAGAAGTAAATCTACTTGACGGACAATTGGTTTCTGAAGGAGCAGGGAACCTACATATACTTGAAAAGCGGCTTTAGGCAAATCTGGTGGCATTGGGAATGCGCCTAAATCCAGTAAAGCTGCCTCCCGACTGGCTGTACTGAGTTCCTCTGAACGCCCACTGTAGGCAAGATAAAGATCTTCAGGATTTCGTAGAGTTGGAAGCCAAGCATCAGTAGCGATCGCTTCCTGAGATTCTTCTTCAGACTCTAACTGAGGTGAAGCCTCAAGAGGGAGAATTTTGGGATATTGCTCCCCTAATAATTGAACAGCTAACTGCATTTGGGCAAAAATGGCTTGGTCAACTTGGATAGAGCCAGCAAACAACTCCTTTTCAAACTCTAATAGTTGAGCATTGTTCGTAGGCAGAGGAACTAAAAGCTCCAAGTTAATCTGCCTGACCCAACCCAAGGCTGTAGATGTAAGATTGGCTGATCCAACCAGGCACTTTTGGTCAGCACGGTAATATTTAGCGTGTAAATCAGGTCTTAGCCAGAGTGAAGCGTCGGGACGTTCCTTAAGCAAAGTCCATGCTTCTAGATCACTTACACCAGCTATGATCTCTTCTGGTCGCCAACGAGTTACACACTTGAGGGAGATTTGAGGGGGGAGTTTAGATAGCAGTCTTGCCAAAGCCGGAGCCTTGATGAATGGAGCAACAAGAATGACTTCGTTACAAGCTTGGGCACACAACTCCTCTAACTGGCTTCCAGGGAGAACCATGTTTCCTGCCTTTTCCTGTCTACTCCTCAAGCTCTAAAAATTGGCGGGCAATCCTTCCCCAGTCAACACGAGTATCTTGGGCTGCTTGTCGCCGTTTACCATCCGGTTGCTCATCCTCATACCTCGCCCAAGCCATGAGTAGAAGTTTGAGACCTTCTAAAGAGTTGCTAAGCCGAGTCCTAAGTGTTTCTGCATCAACGTTGTCTACATCTTTTTCCATAACCTCAACAAGCTTGTCGTAGGCAGGATGGCTTGTATTTAGGGTGACAATGATTGCGCCACCTCTAGGTTTAACGGAGAAAAAAGCTGCTGTCTCTAGATCAGCTTCAGCAAAGGTGTACTTCAGTCCATCGTTGATCGTTTTTGCTGCCAGTTCCTTTGCTTGAGTCTCTGTGACTCCCTGATCAGTTAGCGTCTCTGTAATCTCAGTTTGGCGAATCTCTTTAGGTTTGGACTCGTCTCGATCGCTTTGACCAACGTGCCCTTCCTTTTTTCGTTCCTCTGTAGCAGCAGTAGCAACTTGCTCTGCAACAGGTCCTGTATGGCGTTTATTACCGCTCCGCGTTCCTTTGGTTTGAGCTTTAAGGAGGCGACGGATAATGTTTAATTGAGAATCAATTTTTTGGATGATATCCAACAGTGGTCCTCGTGGATCTTCATCCTCCTGAAACTCTTCTTTAAGTTGGCTAATGGTCTTTCCATTTTTCAGAAGAGACTCAATGTCAAACTTGACGAGTTCGGCAAAATTTCGAGCAGATTGTTTGTTATTAGTAACTCCAAAAAGATCGTCTAAAGATGGAGGAAACTCAACTTCAATTCCCCACCATCTTTCAGTTGGGTCATATTTAATCACTAGAGTTTGGTCAAGTTCTAGTTCTCGTCCAGCACGAACTATCGAAATGCCTACATTTTTTGCTGCGTGCTGCCCATGCGGTAAGCTACCAGGATTCTGTCCAGCACGGGCTTCTTCCTTTGCATAAGAAAAACGTACTTTGACCTCATGGATTTTATCACGAAACTCTATTGGGCAAGTCCATTCATATTCGCTGTCCCCCTCCCAAGGCTGGAACATCGGTTGGTTGTCGAATGGAGCAGGACAAGAGGTTTCTGCAATAAGATAACCAGGATCGTTAGGTGCAGCTTTTTTGAGTGGAACAATTGCCGTACCTGGATTATCCAAGTCAAAAGCTAACATCCGAATGGAGACTCGACCGCTTTCCAAAAATTTTCGGTACATTCTGCCAATAATCAATTCGGAATTATCAATGATGGCAGAACCAGTTTTCCAAATGCAGCGATCGATACGTGACCAGACAACTAAAGTACCTGTCTTACCAAAGTTCTTACCCACTTGTTGCCAAATTGCTGGAATTGGCTTAGATTTTGGTTCTGGTACTTCAGTTAATTTCTTCTGTTTAATTTCCTCCAAATCAAGGTAGGTATAGAGAGCATTGTCTACACCGTTTTGCCAAGACCAAACATCTACTTTTTCACATTGAGACACGGAGGAAGACGGCAAGCCCATGCCGAATCTTCCAATACCCACATGCTTGTCCTCATCCAGATAGGTTCCATTGCCAAATTGAAGGGCTAGCCGGAGAACAGCCGTGTCCATACCACGACCATTATCCAGTACGGCGATTTGGTTAATTCGCGATCGCTTCCGTTGTCCTGATGCTTCTTTTCTCTCTCCACAAAGTAATTCAACTTGGGTTGCACCCGCCTGAATTGCGTTATCCATCAACTCTGCGATCGCGTAAGCGGCGTTTTTATAGCCGTTGTCACGCATCGCTTGAACTGCAAGGTGAGCGGGAACGATATCATGCGGGTTGCTTGCCATTAGTTTTGCCTCCAAACGTCTTCCCAATTACTGAATGCCTCTGCAACGGAACCAAATCCTGGTAAATCACTATCAATTACGGTTACGATCTCAGCCGTCTCGTTCCCGCCTGCCCTAACTCCTCGAATGGCACGTCCTACCATTTGGCTGTAGAGAACGAGGGATTTGGTTGGACGGGCAATCACTGCGGCACTGGTACGAGGTGCGTCAAAGCCAGTTGTCAGGACACCGTAGTTACAAAGGATTTTTGTTTCAGGAGAACTATCTTTAAAGCTAGAGATGAGGCGTTCTCGCTCTTGTGGGGGAGTATCGCCTGTTACGGCATCGGCAACAAAGCCTCTAGCGCGAAGTACTGCGGCAAGCAGTTTGGAGTGCTGAACGGAGATACCAAAGACGATAATTCGCTGATGCCGTAAAGCAAGATCCTCAATCTCCAGCAAAATACGGAGGTTTCTCTGTTCATCCTCAGCGAGACGATCAAGCAAGTGCTGCGGTAGTTCTAGTTCATCCTTAATGCGATTGAGGTCACGCTCAGTAAGGCTCAAACCACTTTCGTAGAATAAGGGGCGGTAATTTGCTTTTGCTAGGTATCCTTCAGCAACTAGATAATCGACTGGACTGTCATATCCTGGTATTTCGAGGGTGACTTTACGCCGTGCGAAGAAGTCTGCTAATTCTGCATCAGCACTAACGTCAGCCCAAGTACGTCCTGGAGTTGCTGTTAACCCTAGTAGCCCTATTTTGTCATAAGGCACTACGAGAGCATCAAGAACTAGCCTGTATGTTTCTGCGATCGCTTGATGGGCTTCATCAATAACAACGAGGGAACTGCGACTTCCCAGTCTATTGATAAACTGGATGCTGGTCTTAGCCCGACTGTAGATTTTGGATAGACCTGCCACAACAATTCCGTCTCGCACTTGATCGAGTTCAAGATCATGATTCCCCCAGAATCGATGGAGAGAGACATCACGATCGCCCAAATATTGCCAAGCTCGCTGAAACTCAGTAGCAGCCTGCTCACAGAGTTCCTCGCTATACGCTAACCAAACAACTAAAGCTGGTTCTTGCGATCGCAAGTAGTCTGTAACAATATTCATTGCTGTACGAGTCTTTCCCGAACCTGTAGGCATATGAAGCAGAACTCGCTTAGGTTCTAAATTAAGGTAATGTTTAACTTTCCGAACCGCTTTACGTTGGTGACTAAATAGTGAATAAGCTGGAGTGATTGGCTCTGTTGGAGAAGTTTTATTGGTAAGCTCAGGTTCAATAAAAGAAACTTCAAAAAACTCAAGCAAGGTACGCTCTTGTTCTGAACCATGCCGTATTCTTAACTTCTTCAGTTGTTCAAAAGTATCTGAGTGATTAGGTTGGTTTAGAATAACTGCAAGAATTTTTGCCTGTTCCGGACGTAGTAACTCTATCAGTAGATTTCGGTATTCTTTAGATAGAAGTAGACTCTTAGGAGAACGCAATTCGAGAAGGATCTCTCGCAGTCGCGTAGGAGTAGCAAGACCAGGATCTAGTAACTTTAACAAACGAATAGCTGCACTACCTAGAAGAATTTGTAGTGTTTCATCATCAGCCCGTGAAATCAAATCACCAAAATTCATACTCTCGATCTGTTGGATCTTCTTCTAGCTGGTGTGGCAGATGGAGCAGGTGATGAATCAGCTAACCAAGGATAAATTCGATCCCACGTGATTCCACAGATACGGCTTGTCCTAGCTTCGATAAGTTTGCTGCTCCAATTTGCTCCTATATCCGCTTTACAACTAACAATCGATTCCATGTGCTGCTTATAAGTGCATTGTCTTAAACGCAAAATAGTTGAATCAGCAAGTACAACCCCTAAACTATTAGCTTGTCCTCTCAAGCTATTTAATTCAGTAGGGCTAGTGACTGCAAGGTGCCGATAATAAATCCACTTCTCAAGCCAACCTCGATTTGCAGCAGAGATATTAATTTCAATAGGTAGTAAGGTCAAGTTACCTATTCTTTCTACTCTACCTTCCTTATAAATTTGTGAGTCCCATGTGTGTCCTGGTTCTGGCTTACGTGGTGCTATATGTTCAATGCTATTAAGTGCTTCAGACTGCCACATTTGAGGTGTTAAACATGAGCTAGAACCCGCTCTTCCTTTTTCCATCAAACCAGCTATTCGACTAGCAACCGTGTCGTGAGCAGTTAAAAATAGAGCAAACCTACAAGCTGGAGCAGCCTTATCATAAGTTAGATTAATTGATGCCTTTTCTCGCCAATTTCTTCTACCTCCACAACCTTTATCATCACGTAATTTATTTCTTAGATACTCCTTGAGAACATTAGGTGTTAGTTGAGAGTCACCTTGTTTCCAAGAAAATTTATCAGCAAGTAGATCTCGGTATACATCATCTAAACCAGAGTTTGAATGTGCAGATCGCCAAATTACATAGAATGCGGCAATTGCTTTAGTTGCTTCAATAAAGTCTTTCTCCGCATTAGGTACTCCTTGAATAACACGGCTATAGAAGCGGCTCAACACAGAATGAGCCATTCTATGTCCTGCATCATTAAGCATCATTATGCAAAGAGTTGCTAAATCATTTTCAGGAGTTGACTCTAATTTAGGGATAACTGTACAGCTATCACTCCACTTATAATTAATGACATTAAGCCAATAAGTAGCAAGGTAGGACATCCGTTGAACAAATGCTGCATGCTCTTCAGATGTCCCACAACTGCTATACTCTGTAGTCAACCATTTCAATTGTCTACTGAATCTTTTAGGCAGTTTCTCGCCATTATAGATAACAGCAAACATTGTGAGAAATTCATTAGTCAGTTTATTCTTTGTAGAAGCACTAAGTTGTGGCTTTAACAGAGCTTCAATTTGAGAAAAATTCTTTTGTAATTCAGAATTCTCAAAAGAAATATTATTGACTTTAAGATAGGCAATAACAGAAGGCTTGAATGTTTCAATTGCTGTTAAAGGAGTTCCAGTCGCGTTAAGCGATTGAAACATATCAAACCCGCTAGTTTCCGAAAGAGGCTCAATTCTTGTTAAACAGCAACAGTCAAAAACATAGTATGAGAAAGCTAAAAGTTGAATTAATGACGAAAGACAACTTTGTTTTCTCTGTTCATATGTCTCAGTCTGTGTTGAGCGTAGAAAATTTAAGTAGCTTGAGAAATCATGATTCCAGAGGGAATCCCATAAAGGAGGTTTTTCATCCCTGCTAATTCTTTGATTTTCAGACCATTCAAGTATTTCTGTAGCTGAAGGATATACTTTACTACTGCCTGATGATGTGTGGGCTGTTTCAAACTTTGTTAATGAAGAAGTAATCGCTCTATAGTTTTGTGCAACACGGGTTTTCCCTTGAGGTAAGGGTAGGGAGGTTGATAAACTGCATACCGCTCGAATAAATTGTGCTAAATAGGATGAGACATCTGAGGTGTACTTACTGTCATCTCCACAGAATGTCAATTCATCTAGGTCATATCTGATTATGTTTGGTTTTTTTTGAGGTATTGCAGATGGATGTGTTACAGAATAAGAAAAAAACCTACTCAAATAAATTAAGTAGTTATTTACAGCAATATCCGTAATGATAGACAAATCAATGGTATTTCTTGCTCCACTACTTAAAGCTCTGCTATTTAAGCGTTTAACAGCGGTAGAAATTTTTCGGTACAACCCACAGCCAAGAAGTGCGATTGTTGATATTCGTTGCTGTCCATCGATTATTACATCTGTTCTAGGCGGCTTTACACGCCGATCATCCATGTTTAAGCCTTCGGGATCATTTTTAGGAACAATAATCATCGTTCCTATAAAGTGATTATGTCTACCTTCAGTAACTAATTCTTGCACCCCGGAAGCAATATCTTCCATTAGATCAATAATGTTCTCAGAGTCCCAGCTATATTCTCTCTGATAGTTGGGAACAAAGTACCCAACATCTTCATTCAGAAGATCAAATACTGTCAATGTTTCGGGCTTGTAGATTCTTGATACATTCGTTGTCATTAATACACTCCCTAAGATTGACCAGCATCATAAGTGGCAAGCTAGACAAGGCAAAACTTCATCTTGTTCATCTAAGATGGCTTCTAAAGCTTCAGCCAAAGAACTTACGTTGTTTTTTCTTCTTCTTTGTTCAACCAACTTATGATGTTCAGCAATAATTTCGTCTCTCCGAGCTAGCAATTCCTGTAAAGTTTCTCCTTGAGTCCAGGTGTACTGTCTACCATCACTGTGTTCCTGCTCATATCGAACTGCTTCTGCAAACAAATCTGGATGTTCTTGAGCAAGCATGACCCATTCATACTTACGTTGGAAAAAGCAGAAGAAGCAGCCCGATCGGCTGCGCCAACGGTAGTACTCAGGTAAGCCAATGCCGCTATCTTCTAGCAACTGAAGAATATCTGCTTTTACCAAACCTTTTTCTTTGAAGGGGAAAACAGGTTTGATATTGGGCTTTGTTGAGATATAGCCGTCTCGGTTTTCGTCTGCCCGGATGCCAACATAGCTGATAGCCTCATCATCCCCAATAAATCGCTCTAGGGGAATTATTTTCATTTGCTTGGTACACCAGCGGCTTTTAGGAGACGGAAGAAAGCCTCCATAGACATCTAGCCAATGGTCAAAACCTCTCTCAGCACTCAGCCTTTGGATTTTGATGCCAAGACGTGCCTCGATTCGATCGAGGTACTCATAGGTTTCAGGTAGCTCTTTATGGGTATCGCAGAAAAAATACTCCATCTGAGGAATTTCCTTGTGGAGCAGAACCGCGAGCGCAGTGCTATCCTTGCCGCCTGAGAGTCCGAGAATGTGTCTGACCTTTTTCTTTGGCATTTTGACGACCTTGCCGCTTGGTTGGTAACTTGGAAACACTCTCCTGGGAATCCGCACCCAGCACTCTTTCGGCTAATCTAGCAACAAAAGCTTGCTGAAGCTGAATATCGTCGTACAAGTCTAGCTTTCCCAAAAAGTCTTCAACAAGCTCATTAACCCGTCCTTGTTGCTCATGATCCAGCCAAACCATCCGGTGGACTTCTTGACCATTTGGGCGGGTAATCGTTACCCGACGAGCTTCAAATCCTTTTTGTTTGGAGGCAGCTACCTCTGTTTGGAGGGCCTCCAGATTTTTAAATCGTCTGGCGAGGTCGCTCAACTTTAGTTCAAAGGCTGTGACATCCTCATCCGTCCAAGACTCGGCAGGTTTGTCTGCCACAATCATCACTAAAGCCTCGACCCACTCATGGTCAGAAGTAGATTCTTCTATAGCTGCTAGCGTAAAACGCCGTAGCAGAGGATCAATACATTGATCGGCTAAATACCCAGATCTCACCCGTAAGTCTTCTCGGAGCTTCTCTTCGCTCCGAACACCAAAGGCATTATGCAGCAAAGATTGGCATTCACTCAGAAGCTTTTCATAGGCATTCTGAATTTCCTGTAGGGATTGAACTAGCTTCTTGCGTAGTGTCTTAGCTATAGAGCTGTCGTCATTTTGGTCAGTAGTAATTGGTGATAGCCCACAAGCTTCAGGCAGACTCTTGAAAATTAACTCATCTGGTTCCTGAGCGCGAATTAGCGTTTGGAGAACGGCTTGTGATTGTTTGCTCAAACGTTTTGTTTTGAGGGTATAGGGAGGTAGACGACGAACGAATTGGAATAGGGGTTTTACGACAGATAGTAATGTCGTGTTGCGAGTCTTAGGCTGAGTTTTTGCCCCTGCTCCTCGTAAAACAGACTCCAATTCTTTAAAGACTTGCGCCCGTAATCCCGCGACTTCTACATATTTGATGCCATAACGGGAGGGATCTTTAACCAGCAGTTCAAAATGCTCAGAACTAAGAACAGGAATAAACGCCTCGTCTTTGTAGACACTGACATCATCAAAATGGTGGGAAAGAACCGCTACCAGGAGCAATGGAATTACTCCCTGCTTGACACCATAGGGAGGACGTTCTAGGTGGTGATAGAGAAGATCTAGAGTCTGGATGTTTCCCTTAGCGTTCAGACAAAACCCTTCGATCGCTTGCCAAGCTGTCCAAATCCCAGAATCTTGGCTAGGAGGTTGAAAGCCCCACTCATCGCCATCCTGTTGATGAATACCGGTTTCTCCCAGTACGGAGTAGTACATGGCTACTTCTGGACCGTATCCCTCTAGCCCTAATCGTTCCCGGGTGGGGCGATCCAGCATAGCTTCAATCAACTCTCGTCGTGCCTTTGCACCTTGAGAGGTCAGTTCTCGACGGTTGATTAGTTCGTTCCAAAGAATCGGGGTTTTGTCATAGACGCGATCGCACACTTCCGACAACTTGGCGTTGAAATCTGTTGTATGGCTGATCTGCTCTTGGATACCCTGAACCCAACAAACCGTCTCCCCGTGGGCTAGATTAAATGTCTGGTTCAACGACTCGTCTAACAGGCGCTTTGCTTGCACGAGCCGATGCCGAACCTCTCTTCGCGCCACCCCATCTGTTTGAAGTTGAGTCGCGGCTGCCTGAATCTTCTTCAAAGCAGCAAACTCCATTGCCCGGACTTTGAGCACATTTAAATTTGCAGCCATTAGCAAAATAAATGGCTTTCCGTCCTTTGTTTCAGTAGGAACCTGTTGGGGAAACTCCTCATTCAGCCAGTAGCCAACTATCCCATCACAGTCAGACTCGGCACAACTCAAATCCTCTAGCTCCGCCTGAGAGCCAAGATATTGCCGTTCAAAATATCGGAGCGTTCCAGTGCGGTAGCTGTGTCGCTGGGCAATTAGAGGTTTGAGAGGGCTGATTTTAGTCAGAATTTCAGCGAGGGGCGATCGCTCCTTTTCAACATAAGCTGTAATCTCCCGCTCAACATCAAAGTCTGATCCTTCCCATATCCGCAATTCATCCAATTGCTTACGGTAGGTTACAAGTCCTTTATCCAAAAGGCTCTTGATGATTTGATCCCAATGCTTTTGGCTGCCCTTCTCTCCAACCTGATTCATGAGAGCCAACTTCACAAGATTGCGAGTCGCTCTAAAAGCACCTGTTGAGGTGATCAGATTTAGCGTTCCAATGGTTTTTAGGACAGCGATGCTATCTGGGTCAAGATGTTTGGCATCTGAGACTAAACCCTGGATTTCAAGCCATCGTTGTAAGGTCGGTCGAGAACCGATCCCCGACCCAACGGATTCCACAAAATAATCATAAATTTGATGGAGCTTGAGAGTTGGGATTTGGTCTCCTTCCTCAATGGCTGCTTCTTCAAGGAAATTGGCAAAGGAATGGGGTTCAGAGCTAGTCAGAAACGTGAATAGAGAGCGATCGTTCTGCGCGTAGCGGGTGCAGAGCATCGGCAGTGCAAGGGCTGCAATTGGGTGCAAGGGATACGCAGCAGCCAGAATTGAGGTTGAGATTTCAGATAGGTCTGTTGCAGATTTGAGAGTACTACTCCACTCTTTAGCCTGTTTATGAATGATGAATTCGTACTTACTCGCTTTGGAAGAGTCGATAGCTTGACCAATCAACCGAGTCATCTGCTCTGTTGATTCTGTAAACGGAATGTCTTCAAATCGACCCTGGATTTTTGCCCACTCATTCTTCTCTGCCGAAGCAAGCCGTTGGCTATACTCTGCGAAAGCTTGATGTAGCAAGCCAATCACGTAAACTTGAAAGTTATTTTTGCGAGGTAGTTCCGCTAACTGTTGTAAGAGATAAAGGTCATCCGACCCTGGATTATGAGCAGCAAATTCTAAATTTTTTCCTAATTCATCAATGATTAGCAGAATATCTGTCTTAGCTGCCTCTGCAATTTCCTTAACCGCAGCCAGCACTTGACGACTGGTAAATGTGGTGCGATCGACCTCGACCTCCGCTGCCCAATCTGTTAACTGACGAACGATCGCGGGTTTGCGTCCCTTTTTCCAAAAAGTGTCGGCTCCCCGCTCTAAAGCCCGAACGATGGTGTAGCGTAATGGTTCTCGCTGCCCAACGGTAACAGCTCTGAACAATCCTTGTGGAGGCAGTGCGGTTTCTAATGCTTCATACTCAGAACTATCTGCTCCCAAAGCCTTCTGAGCAATCTCTACGGCATAGTGGCGCATCTGGTTCTCTACTGGGGCACAGAGAGAGGTCAGATAATGGGCAAAAGCAGACTTACCCGTACCGTACACACCTGTCAGCGTCCAAGCACGGGTTGATTGAGACTTCGTAACTGAGGCAAAAATCCGCTGAAGCGCATCAACTGCCCGCTCCGTCAAAATGTAACCCAGAACGGAGTTTGGCAACTCAAAATCACGCTCTAAGTTAATCGAGCGGGAGTAGCGGCGATTGAGGCTGAAAAATTCAGATAAAATTTGCTTTGTCATGATACTCTCCCCTCATTCGCACTCTCCAAACCCGAAGCTGTATTACCATCAGGGGTTCTGTGCCCACCCTGGTAGTAGCCCTCTAAGACTTCAAAGGCTAAGGCTGTTGGATCTTCGGTATAAGAAAGCTGAATTAACCCAGCCGTATCTGACAGGAAGAGGGAATTTGAGTGGCGAACAACTCGCTCGATTGCCTCAGCGATCGCACTCTCCGACAGTTTGAATACAAGACCTGGACTATTGGGATCGAAAGCAAGGCGCGAAAGTGCAATAGTCCGCTGATGTTTACTAACCCGACTTGCAAAATCTAGGCAAGCATAGACAATGATTTCAGCAGGCAGATTGTCCTTAGAGCCGATTTGAAACTCGTACTGCTTGGAGTCCCCAGAGGTATAGAGCAGGCGAAGCTCTGTAAATGGACAATCCACCAGATCCTCGTTAAAACCTGCTTTCCCTTCCTGCTCAACGTACATCCGCAAAATACAAGTGATATCTTTTCTTAATGAAGAATCGGCAACGCGAATTGACTGCCCATCCAGGTAATCGCAGAGTGCTAGAAACAAATCTTCAGAGGAAAACTCGATTTGCCGGAAAGCATTGAAGGTAAAATCCCAAGCTGTGGCATAGCAGGGGGGAGTTAGCAAGCTCCAGTGGAGCAGCCAGAGAGAAGCAGGATCTTCTAAAAATGGGTCCCACCCTCCGTCTGCCAACAACCTTGAGCCTAATTCCGTTGGGGAAAGCCCCTCCTGCTCATCCAAAACCTTGAAAGCAGTACACCAGTACCGAATCGCCCGCACCATGTTTTTTCCAACACCAAGGCGGACGGGGGCATCCTCCCGTAAAAAAATGCCTGGATCTTCAACAGTCCTGTCAAATCCTTTCTTAATCCATCCGAAACGAGGATGAAATGTCTCATGGCGAGCAAAGACACTGATTTTCTTAGTGTCTACCTTGCCCAAATTTAGGCTAATTTGCTTTACCATGGAGCCTTGTAGAACGAATGTACCTATTGTCTGTGATTAGGAAGAAAATGGCTAGACCCAATAGATGTAGGGTTGAAGCTCCAAGGGTACTCCATATATGGGACTACATGGCATTCTATAGTGTAATTCCTTAACAGCAATAGGAAATTAAGCAGGATATATAAAGACCTTTTATCATAGCGGTTTCGCAAGCATAATAAGTCAAGAAGAACTGATAGGTGCAGCTTGAGCGGTTTGTTTGATGTTTTGTAGCCTTGATGACTTTAGTGCGATCGCCGTTACCTGCCAACGCAGCAAGGTGGGTAAGCTTCTGCCGGATGCCTTATACGTCCATGTCTCAGCCTTAGAGTCATTAGACCCGCTTCTCCAAGAGTACGAGAGTGAAGCCAGAGAGATTGCCTCCCGTCTAGAGGGGATCACGCTCGTTAAATTTAATCTGGAGAAACCAAGTATCTCGTACCTGCTGTATCCAGAGTTTGACAGCGATCCGCATCCTGCGCTTCAGTCCAGCATTCAGGTGAACCTGCAAAGCCGTGAGGTGAACTATCGAGATTACGGCGAGGCAGGCAATCCCTTTATTCTTCACCGGAAAGAAACCTTTGTCGCGACTGACTATCCCCACTACCAGCAATTCGCTGCCCTCACTCGTCAGGAGAAAGCTCTGGGACTATTGGATAATCCGAGGGCGATCGGGACGCGCTTGGCTTGGGAAGAACGCTTAGCCCAATTCAAGGTCGCGTTTCAAGGGCATACCCTGATCCATCGATCGCTCCTCAATGCCCAATCGACTCAGGTTAAAATCGATCGCCATAAAGCGGCTATCAGCCGCAACGACTTCTCTAAACCTGTGCGTCTGGCATTAGAAGCAGGGTTGCTGAACCAGACCACAACCTTCTTTGACTACGGATGTGGGCAGGGAGGGGATCTGGAACGGGTTGCTAAACTGGGCTACGAGAGCGCTGGCTGGGACCCATACTACCGCCCAGATTCGCCCTTAGTCGCTGCGGATGTCGTGAACTTGGGATATGTCATCAACGTCATCGAGTCTCAAGCAGAGCGGCGTGAGGCTTTGATTAAAGCATGGGAGCTAGCCGGGCAGGTGCTAATTGTCGCCGCCCAGGTTCTCATCGCGCAGGGGAATAGTCAGATTGCCTATGAGGATGGGGTGATTACAAGCCGTAACACCTTTCAGAAATACTATGACCAGGAAGAACTGAAAATTTATATCGATCAGGTGCTTGGGGTCGATGCAGTTCCGGCAGCATTAGGAATCTACTTCGTTTTTCGAGACGAGGCACAGGCACAGAGTTTTCGGGCATCTCGGTTTCGATCGCGGGTTAGTGTTCCGAAAGTGCAACTGGCGAATAAGCGGTTTGAAGATTACAAGGAACTGCTCACTCCATTGATGGCATTCTTCACCGAGCGGGGACGACTACCAACCCTGGAGGAACTGCCTGAGACGGAAACACTCAGTACCGAGTTTGGCAACCTGCGACGGGCATTCCAGATCGTCCTGCAAGCTACCAATCCGCAGGAATGGGATGAGATTAGCGATCGCCGTCGTCAAGACTTGCTAGTTTATTTGGCGTTAAGCCATTTTGGTCGCCGTCCCAAGCTTCGGGATTTGACACCTGTGGTTCAGAACGACATCAAAAGTCTATTCGGTGGCTATCAGCAAGCCTGTGCTGCGGCAGACCTGATGCTGATGAGTTTGGGCAATCTAGAGGTCGTCGAGGAACGCTGCAAGAGTAGTGCGATCGGGCAGAAGCGACCGAATTCGCTATGGGTTCATGTGTCGGCGATCGAGGCACTTGATCCGCTACTGAGGCTCTATGAAGGTTGCGCTTCTCGCACGATCGGTCGTCCCCATGAAGCTAATGTCGTCAAGTTCCATTTCCGCAAACCTAAGATTTCCTACCTTGTCTACCCAAGTTTTGACACCGATCCTCACCCTGCCCTTCACACAAGTATGGAGATCGACTTGCGGGATCTACACGTCCATTACCGAGATTACGACCCCAACGACAACCCACCCCTACTGCACCAGAAGGACTCAATAGTGACAGCCGACTATCCGCTGTATGAGAAGTTCGCAAAGCTGACGCGACAGGAGGAAGGATGGGGCTTGTTGGATGATTTGCGGCTGATTTATGACTATCGTGGCTGGCAAAAATGCCTGGAGGAGCATTGTGCTGAATTAAAGGGGCATCGTGTGGTGTGGCAGAAAGATGCTGACCCCTACCGGGTGAAGTTGGTGCGGGCAACACGGCGACAGAGAGGTTTGATCTGAAAGGGCAGCAAGAACAATATCCATAGCTGTTGGTGAGAAGCTTGAAGGATAAGGATTACCGAGGTATCAAGATTTGATAAATATTGTAATGCTCTCAGTAAATTGCCGGATCATTTAGGGCATCTTAAGGAGAATGTTAAAGATCCAGTTTCTGCCCTACAAGTGCTTACTATTAAACGCAAACACTTGGTGAACGGCACAAATTCTCAAACATATTTAGAAGAAACATAACTTTACTTAAGATTTAATAGGGATACATTAGTGAGAGCTTTGCCCGTTTTTCTAATCTCTTTGGTCGCTTCCTTTGGACTTTTAACTAACCTCGAAGTAAAAGCACAGCCTAGTCCCGAGATTTTGCTAGATGAGATAGGTGTCCTTGAACCAGGTGATTCCGCATTATCAGGAATTGGAGCTCTTTTTGACGAATATACATTCCAAGGAGCCGCTGGCACTCCAGTTCAGATTAATTGGTCAAGTGAAGCATTTAATTTCAACCTGATTTTGCTTGATTCAGCGAATAACCTGCTGGTCGTTCTGGCAGGTGGAGAAGTAGTTACAGAACCAGATTCTCGCCTAATTCAAAGTCTTGATACTTGGGCAGATTCAACAGGAGCTTTTGCAAGCTTCAACGTTCCTTATACTGGGCTTTACCGGGTTTTAGTTGCTGCTCCCGATGCAACAAGCCAAGGTTCATATTCCGTAACAATTTCTGTTGGAGCAGCAAGACAAAACTTGGTCATTGGACAATCAAGTGAAACAGAAGTGTCACGTGAAACTTTGAATGGGTGTAGTGACCAAGAAATTTGGGGTTATGCGGAACAACTGCTAATCATTGACTACGACGCTCTTAATGCGCTCGTCAATTGTGGCTCGGAATCCGTGCCTACCCTAATTGCTCTATTTGAAAGTGACGATGAAGCCGTCCGCAGTCTTGCTGCATATGCCTTAAAGCGTATTGGATCTGCTGCTGTACCTGGATTAATCGAAGTTTTACCAGGTATAGAATCTTATATCAACTTCGAGGGTGAAGTTGCTGCTACTGCTTTCCTTAGAAACTATGATCCTGCTGGTATGTTAGTTGAGATTGGACCCGCAGCCATTCCTGGTTTGACAGCAGCTCTTCAAACAAGTACCCCATCTGTAAGCGCTACTATAAATAAAATTTTGGAAACAATTAATTCTCCTGATTTGCAGGAGTTTAGTGAATCAGCAGTTCTCGTTCCAGAAGATGAAAGCGAGGAAATTCGCTCTGAAGCTTCAGCACGTCTAGAGAGCATTGGATTGAATGCGGACGCATCCATTTCTGAACTAGTTAATGTTCTTCAAAACCATCCTGATGCTGAAGCTCGCGCAACTGCTGCACTTGCGCTAGGCGCAATGAATTCAGAAGCAGCATCAGCTGTTCCACTACTAGTGAATGCTTTATTGAATGACAACACATTGGTTCGTGGTGTTGCAGCCTTTGCTTTAGGCAGAATTAAGGCTGAACCCTCTATCTCTGTCCCTGCACTTACTACTGCTATTCAGGATGAAGACGATATTACTAGAGAAGTTGCTGCTGAAGCCTTGAGAGGATTTGGCGCTGAGGCAGCTCTTGCTGTTCCAGAATTATTGGAGATTTTTCAAAACGAAAACGAGACGGATTCTATTCGCTTAAATGCTTTTATGGCATTAATTGATATTGAAGCTATAAATAGTCGAGATATTTCACTATTCATCACTGCTCTTCAAGATAAATCGCCTGATATTCGGTATGAAGCTATAAGTAATCTACACCGCTTAGAACCTGCACCAATTGAAGCTGTTCCTGCTCTCCTTGCACTTAACTATAATGGCGACGTTTCGCAATATCGAGACAATGTCATTGGTACTCTTCAACATATTGGGAGACATGATAGTTCTTTTATCATAGAACTTCTAAATGGTAGTTCAGACGAGCAGAATATTGCGTTTTCTGTTTTGGTGGGAGTAGAAGTAGAAAATGAGCATGAACGAGCAGAACTTACGTCAGTGCTTATTACATTACTTCAAAGCGAGAATTTGGAGACCCGTAGATCTGCTGCAAAAGCTTTATGGGATGTAGTTAGTGAAGTAGTAGACAACCCACAAGAAGATTTAGCAACCCTTCAAAGGCTTGTTGGGGCCATATCAAGGCTTTTTCAACAAAGATAAATTAAGTTATTTCTAGCTCGTTGAAGCAGAAAAACTGTACTTGTATCTATAAATTGAGATCTTTGATGTTGGTGACTGTTAGCAGTGTCTATAGCTTATGCTGAATGGCTTTTCTAATGCTAATCTTCAGGGGCGCTCCTTTAAAGGGCAAAATCTAGCCAATACCAACTTCAGAGGCACTGATATCCGAGGGACTGATTTCAGTAATACCATACTTACTGGTGCTGATTTTAGCAATGCTAAGGCTGGGCTTCAGCATCATTGGGCAATTGGTCTGGCAGTAGTGGCGCTGTTATTAACAATAATGGCAGGCTTCATTATTGCTTACACAGTTGCTTTAACAGTTCAAGTTCTTGAAAACGGCATTGATAACTTCTTTTTCCTTAGGCTCTTGCCACTAGCAGCGTTAACCTTCTTTCTTACAATTACTATTAAACGTGGATTAGGCTCAGCCTTAGGCTTATCGAGTGCTGTTGTTATTGCGATAGTTGCAATAACAGCGGCAGTAGCTGAAAACCTTTCTCAGACTGAACAGATCATTGCTGTTCTTATAGTGAAAACTTTAGCTATAGCTGGTGCAGGAGCAGGAATTTTAGCGGGGGCAGTTTCTATCGGTGTACTCAGAAATACTGTTGGTTCTTTCGCAATCGCTCTTGCTAGCCCTGGAGTGATTGTAGGCGGAATAGCTGGTGCAATTTTGGGTATTAGTTCAAAAAGTAGAACCCTAACTTTTGATTGGATATTAGAAATCCTGATTACTATAGGACTTGTAGCTCTAAGCACTTACATTGGTTTTCGTGCTCTTGCAGAAGATCGGAAGTATCTTATTACCCGGACGATTGTAGTTACTCTTTCAACTTTGGGTGGAACAAATTTTCGAGGTGCTGATCTTACTGATGCAAACTTTACAAAAGCCATTCTTAAAAATGTAGATTTAAGAAACGCTAATCTTAAGCGAACTAATTGGTTACTTGCAGAAAAGTTGGATCAATCTCAAATTGAAGGGACGTACTTAGAAAATTTACAAGTGAGACGTTTAGTCATTTCAAAAAATGGACAAGACAAAAACTTTGACTATTTTAATTTGAGAGGACTTAACCTAGAAGGAGCTAATTTAGCAGATGCCAGCTTTATTGGAGCAGATCTGAGTGAGTCAACTCTTCAAAATGCTGACCTATCGAGAGCAAAGCTTGTTCAGACACAACTCTATAGAGTCAATTTAACTGATTGCTGTCTAACAGGAGCCTGTATTCAGGACTGGGCAATCTCAACTGACACTAAATTAGATGGAGTGAGATGTGAATTCATTTACATGCGTCTACCAACGAAGGATGATCCCGATCCTTGGCGCAAGCCGGACAATCGACGCGAAACCTTTGAAGAAGGAGATTTTTCAGATTTTATTGCTCCCATTGTCAAAACGCTAGATCTATACCGCCAACAGAACGTTGACCCTCGTCAAATGGCAGACACCTTCAAGACCTTGGACTTATACCACTACGAGGGCATTGACCCTAGTGCTGCTGCAATTGCACTGAAACAACTAGCCGAACAGCACCCTGAAGCAGGACTGGAGGTTGTTGCATTAGAGGGACGAGGAGAAGAAAAAATTCGTCTTCAAGCTAGGGTGACAGGCAAAGCAGATCAGTCTCAGCTCAATGCAGAGTATTTTGAGAAATATAAAGAAGTTTCCTCACTACCCTATAGTGATCTACAGGCACTTCTAGCAGGTATTGCAGAGAAGGATGAAAGGATTCGTAGCCTGGAAACGATGGTAATGACAGCCATCAATAGCAACAAATCTTACATAGAAACTTACTACAGTTTGGGGGATACCGTGTCAGAAAAAAGCTCAATCAATATTGAAGCTGGCGGCAACATTGGTAACGTTAGCGGTGTCACTGGAGGCGATATCAGTGGTGTTCTAAACTTGGGCACTATCAGCGGCAACGTCACAAACGCCATCAATCAGCTACCAGATTCCTCAGATCCAGACGAACCAGGAATTAAAGAGCTACTGTTACAGCTACAAGCAGCAATTGAAACAGAACCTGAGTTGGCTCCTGAAGACAAAGTTGAAGCACTAGAGCAAGTTAAGGTTTTAGCTGAGGCAGGACAGAAACCAGAAGACGGAGCTTTACAAAAAACAGCGAAGACAGCAATGAAAATCTTGAAAGGGACGGTTGCTGGGCTACCAGAAGTGACTAAGTTGGTACAGGAGTCCGCTAAGTTACTTCCTGCAATCGTTACTCTACTTGCCCTTATCTAGCACTTGGTACTCCTTGCTTTGTTGGCTGACCTTTGGCTGTAAATGCCCAAAGGTCACGTTTATGTTGAGGACCATAGCTGACGTGGATAGGACGACCGCTCCCATAGTAATAAAGCGAATCAAAGGGCAATTGCTGTTTTAGAATCCACTCCACAAGTCGATCGCTCTCCAGTCCCAGAATCTGAAAATCACAAGCAGCACCAAGGCGATCGCAGTAATACTTGCTATTCCGATTTTTCTCATGTGCCATGTGCTGATCCCGACTTGGGTCAACCCGTCCATTTTTAATCCCAGTGTTGGGGTCTTTCTGACTCAAATAGCGCTTCAGATCAGTTGAGCAAAATCCGTAGGTAAGCTGGAATCGCTCCTTACCAAAATGGTCAAAGATAGGATCGAGGATATGCCGACAGAGAGCCCATAATGCTGGAATAGTCTCTTCTAAATTCCTCGGATATGGATCAATTTGATCAGCATACTTCCGGTAAGTCTGAGTGCAGGTACAAAACTCACCAAGTGTCAGGTATTTACCTAATTGGACATCTGGTTCAGGCTCCTTCATATGCGTTACCCCAGGTTCATCTGCTCTAAGATGCTGACCCCGCTCACCCTATGGCTCGTTGTTCAATTTCTCCCGCAAAGCCTCCCAAATTTTAATCTGCTGCTCTAACTCTTTGCGGCGATCGCCCTCAGCCTTTTTTCCCTCATAAAGCCCCTGCCCTACTAACTCGTCGTTAGCAAGCGCAATTTGCTGTCCAAGGGCTTTTGGATAACTCCTGCCTATCCTCCTGGGTTAAAAGCACTTCTAATTCAGCCGCTTCACCTTGATCAATCCTGCGGGCAATTCCCAGCAACTGGTCTGCGATCGCGATCGGCACTCGAATCGTTCTAGTTCGCCCCAAGTTCCACTGGGGAGCTGGTCCTCTACTGCCACGCTCAGTATTGTCTGTCATCGGGCCCCTTATCCTAACCACAACTTGTATCAAGTTTGCCAGAGAACGCCTCAAACAACTTGTGTCAAGTTTTTGAAAAAAACCTGTGTCAAGTATTGAAACCTGTGTCAAGTTTTTCTAAAGTAAAGACATCGACGAGCAAAATGCGTAATGAGCGTCGATCGCAGTTCTACTCTCTACAAAATTTGCAGTTAGAAGTCAGCAGTAAGGTTTCCAGGCTCTCCGCTGACTTCTAGCTCCTACGTCATAGGAGACTTTAATTAATGATAAATCCAGTTCTCCATCAAACAGATGGACTTCCTGCTTATCAGCAGGTCTTAGATCGCTTTGCTCTCAGCGACTTACTGCTTCGCCTGAAAACCTACTTCGATGCAGTCGGGGTGAGTCTAGAGTCTCAAGAGATCGAAGTCCTCGCTGCTATCCTGATCCAAACCCTAACTGCCAACCTCAATGACAGCCTACTCGCCAGTTATCTAGAGGCAATACGCCACAACAAATTTGAGGCACTCAGTAATCTCTCCAACCTAAAGTTGCCTTCAGCATCTATATCGCTACCAACCAACTTTCCTGATGTAGAAATTCCCCAGTTTCTGTATGGCGATCGCCTCCAATGGCTCTCGAATGGGGAAGCGACCGACTGGGGTGTTGTCATTGGCAGATTCTACAGCTTCGCACCTCATAGTTGTCGCTGGACATGGTGCTACTTGCTTTGGCTCGATCCCAATTCTCTCAGTTCAAACTGGATCAGTGCCGATATTGCTTGGGAAGAGGACCTTGAACCAATGGAAGTGGGGAAATTCCAATGAATCCTCGCTCTCTTAGCCAACGAGAACAGCATCTGATTGAGCTTTACAGCTACTGCCAGCTTGGGATGACACCTCAACAGTTCTACGCCAAGTGGAACGTCAGTCAAGAAGCGATCGCCTCGATTTGCTCTCGTTCTCTCTCTACCGTTCGCTGCTGGTTCCGCAAAGGACGTAGTTACCGCCGCCCAACTCCAACTGACTTACGCCATCTGGCACTGATGGACTTCCTGCTCGGCCACTTTGAGCAATTACCTCCAGAACTGGTAAATGTTCTCTGTCTAGCGGAGGAGACTTCACAGAGCTAATTGTTCAAAAAGTCAATACCACCCTGACCTGTTTTGCCAAGCCACCTTTTCGTAAGGTGGCTTCAGTGTTTATGGCGGTTCAGCCCTATGGACTACACCCACCTCAACAACAGAGCGCAAATTGTTCAGAAAATCACCCTGATCCGCACAGCTCTAAAGCAACACGGATACTTGCTTCGCAAGCAACCACGACAGGCTGTCTGGATCATTCAGGTTAGCCAAGCTAAACGCTATCGGCTGACCTATCAACCGTCTCCCATTGCTGCCTGGTTTCTGCATCCAGTTGGCGGCGATCGCAATCGACAGGAGGTGCTGAACATCATTCAAAACACGCTCAACCAACACTCTATTGATATTCCTGAGAAAGTTTTATGACCTACCTCGACCATTTACAGCCCTGGTGCATCATTCGCTTTTTGCCAAACATGCAACGCCGAGCGATCGCTCGTTTCCGCCGCCGCAACGATGCTGAAGCTCATCTGCGAATACTGCGGCAAAATGCTCCCACCCTTCACTACGCGATTATGTTTGATTCCTCTACCTTGAAAACAAGGTCTAGCTCTAACACCTGAAGAAGTTTTGCTTGTGGAAGTGCGTTGTGCGATCGCTGTTCCATCTGTACAGTGACTAATTATTCTTAAAAAGTCACTGCACAAATCTAGATTTGACATAAGACTTAGTAGGATTTTTGATGTTTCGCCATCTTTCGATAGGACATGCCACACTGCTGACATTTTCCGATCGTCCATTGGGAAGGAATTGGAAAAGAGGTATTACATTTGTGCCCTGGACACTTCGTTAACAGAATTAGGTGATGGCGATCGCATCTATCAACTGACTGCCATTGCCACTGCATCTGGTGGTACGGAGCCTCACCATAACAAGCAGCACAGAGTCGGATTGGTCGCGGGTTAATCGGCTCATTCTTGGGTGGAAACATCTGCATCAACTGCTCAGTTTCCAAGTCAACCAGCTTGCCTAGTTTTGCCATTTCTGTGGAGGTCGGAGGCGGATTGAAGTAGAAGTTCTCCCACCTTCGCAAGATTTTACCGAGCCTTAACTTTCCACCCACGCTGAAAGCATCCGCTTGAACTACTTCTTGCCGAAACCAGCGCCCAAGGTAGTGACTAATGCTTTCGCCTTCGTGCGGCGGAAGGTACAGAAGCGATCGCTGCACTTCACCGTCTTCCATTTGCTCAACCATTCTCGTTACTTGATGCAGCAAAATCGGCACGATCGCTTCTACAGCTTCGCGATCGGTTGATGGCACATACCCAAAGCATTAGAAACATTGAGATGATTAATTTGAGCTTTTGGATGATCAACTCTCCATGTAGCAACATCACGCAAATTCTCGTAAAGCGGTCCTAGCTGCCCCTGACAAGCACCAAATAGAACGTTGGCGATCTCCTGATCTTGGTGCAAGTTCAAAGGTTTGTCCCACCCTAAGCTTCTCTCCCACACCTCAATTGCAGTTTTCAAATCATTTCTACTGAACAAACTGTAGGGATGGTATTTGAGAAAAGTATTGTGAATTGGAATATACTTCTGCTTCTTGTGCGCTTTTGGTTCAAGCAGACCATCAAGATAAGGAGAGCCTGCTAGAACAACTGAGATTTTAAGCTTCTCATGAATTCGCATCAGTTCAGTCAACGCAGCGAATGAGAGCAAGTCAGCATTATTAACAATCAGCTGTTTGACTTTGCGATCTTTGAGGGTTCCCCAAGTGCGCGATCGCAACTGCCGCAACGCCCCGCAGTCAAGTGGATTGACTAGAAATGCCAAAATCAACCGAAACAAATCAGTTGGACTGCCGTGTTGTTCGATTTCAACGTAAGCAACTGGAGCAGGAGTGAGCAACAAACCGCCTTTCCGCCGAATGTTGTTTCCCGTGTAAAACATTAGAGATTTCATGATCCCCATGCGATCGGCTGTCATGACGCGGGCACAACTGCCAATATCGCGCCAGTGATTCAATTGAGTAAACAACTCTTCGTCTCGCGCCAACCCAACATAAGGATCAACCTCGCGAATCCTCTGAATTTCTGCTTGCTGCTGAGGCGATCGCTCCTTCTGCTTGCCCAGCTTTGGTACAGCGGCAGTCACAGCAACTTGAGCCGACTGCGTCGTCTGTGGCGCTGGCTGCTGGGAAGGGTGAGCTTCATCAGGCGGTTGAACCGCGAGGTTGGATTGACTCATAATGGCTTACCAACTGTCTTCAACAAACTCATTCCAGTCAGAAACGACATAAAGTGCAGGATTCACCGAAACCTCAACCTGTTCCTGTACAGATTCTAAAGGCTCTGGCGCAGCAGATTCGACTTCAGATTCAACTTTTTTAGACTTTGACCGTTTGGACTTGGTTGAATTTGCTGAAGCAGCTTGTGGAGGATGAAGTTCCACGACCTTATCAGAATGTGGAGAAGCTTTGGTAAGCCGCCTACTTTCGCTTCTGCGACGTTGCCGCATCGTCTTGACTTGCTTGATCGAGTCGTTGTACGAATCGCGCTGCTCAGCTAGAATTGAGGATTGATCGATTGCGTTACCCTCATCTCGTATCTTTTTCTTCATAGCCTCCCATTCTCTGAAGGATAAGCGTTCTCCTAGCCAATCTCTAGCGCGAATCGTACCTAAATACTCAGCAGGTTGACCATTCTCCTCTAAAGAATAGACAAGAATATAAACAATGTTGGTCGGGTTGTACAGGAGCATCACCTCACGCCCCTCATACACTTTCAAAAAGTTGGCAGTTTTGTCGTACTGCCAGTTGCCTTCCTCATCCCGACTCAAGCTTGCAGTGCAAATAAGCTTTCTAAACTCTACACACCCTCGCTCCTGCACCTTTCGCTTGGTGCTCTTCATCAGGCAGATGTCGAGCGATCGCTCACTTTCGGGCATTCGCGGCTTGAGTCCCGGTAAGCCCGCCTGCCATCGCATTGAAAGCGTCTGATTGGCAACTCTGGGATACAGATGTTGGTTGTGATGGTCTACTAAATGTCGCACTAGCTTGCGATCATAGTCCTCAAAGACCACGCAAGCATACTTCTCCGGCTGGTCTGGACGCTCTTGCAAGCTGCCACCCTTGAAGCCAGGGGTGAGGGCAGCAAACTCTGTTTTTAACGCTAGAAATAGTCGCTCTACAACGCCACCTTGTTCTTTGTACAAACGTCGTCGCAGCTTAATTCCCAGGGCTGAGGCAACATGTTTGAGGTGAGCAGATTTGAACTCTTTAGCGCGATCGGTGACGATGTACTCGGGTAATCCACCAGCTTCCCATTCTTTTTGCAGTTGATATTCAGGACCATACTGCTTGGGCAAAATTGCATGACGCAGCGCCAGAGCAACCTCGTGCGAACCCGCCGAGTCAAAGCTGAGGTAGTAACCCATAACACAGCTTGACCAGGTATCAATCACCGCTGTAATCCAGACTGAGCCAGTTAAACCTCCCTCTTCATCTGCTAACAGATTGTCTAATCGAGTATGGTCGATTTGCCACACTTGGTTACTGCGTTCAACGACAATATCTTCTTCCTCGCCTTCGTCATTAATAACTTTGATGATGATGCCAGGTCCCTGTCCAGGATTACGCACCTTGCGATTTTTCGCTTCGATGATGGGGTCCAGAACCGCGTAGACAAATACGTGGCAGGGATACTCACCCTCTTTAAGTCCTAGTTCAAGCTCAGCATGGGCTTTCACTTGATTGAACGTCAAGTTGCGAGTCATACCCAGCTTCGCCTTGACACCGTCGTTATAGGTATTGAGGATGAACTCGGTCCAATACTGGAGTGAGTGTTTCCAGCGCTTATTGCCCTTCAACTGCCCAGCATCCGATCGCACTTCTCTGGCGATCGCCGCGAGTCCGTCCTGTTGCGCCTTTTCCAACCAGCGCGTGATGGTTCTTGGGTGCCTCTCCAGTCGGTCAGCCCACAACTGAATTCTTTCCTGCTTGAGGTCATCTGAGGTTTGAATAATATCTTCGATCGCATCAAGCTTTCGCATCACGAATCTTCTTTTATCCAAATCCTCAATCTCTTCGGCTAGCAGCCTATGGACTGGCCGCCCATCTTGTGCAGCTAGAGTACTGACCTGGGTTAGAGGCAGAGCAGGGGACACAAGTTCTACTTCTTTCATAAGCTAGACTGATGTGCTTTGGAGCGCAAAGAGCAAAAGGCAATTAACAGTTTAAACCGTTTTTGCTCCCAAGGAGCAAAAACGCAATTAACGACTTAATCTTAACGAGAGAATAAAAACCCACAGAAAAAGCCTAAAACCCTTGCAAGGAAGGAGTTGTAGGCTCTAACATTAGGCTGACACGATTGCCTTAAACTGGAAAAATAGCTCCTTAACGGACAAAAGAGGTTCTGGTAACAGTTTCGCCCGTTTTAAGGTGCGACCCAGGAAAGAGTAGGGGCGCACCGCAGTGCGCCCCTACAGAAATTGATATGTCGTGAAATCTGTCTAAAGGGATTTCGGTAAGGATGGGCGATCGGAAATTAGAACTGCGGCTAATCGGGTAAAATACCCCGCTGGTTCAGTCCTAAACAGTGCTATGGCGGTTTTTAACCGTATAAAAAACATATCGTTTCTGTAGGTGCGAACAACCGTTTGCGTCTACCTGTGGTTTGTTGATCTGAAAGCCGTTATCAATCAGTGGGTTCTACAAGACTTCCATTCATCCGGCTTCAATATGGGAGAAATCAAACAGAATTTGGTGAGTTTAAAAAGGTTCACCAATAAACAAATCTAGCGAGGGATGAGAACACTGGGATTTTCAGTAGTCTGAAAGGTAATTTGAAAAGCAACTTTAAAGCCGTATTTTAGAAAAGTGAACGTAAGCAGTGAGTGGCTGAGCCAACAAACGAGGGCCCTAGGTGAGCGAGTAAGTACCCTATTACAACACGCTCACTCCAATTCATTACAACATCCAGAACTGTTGTCCGAAGCATTGGAAGAACTGGGTACTTCCCTGGAAGAACTCCGAATGTCTCAGGAGGTACTGAACCAGCAGAATCAGGAATTGTTAGAAGCTCATGCAGCATTAGAAGTAGAACGACAGCGCTACCAGGAGCTATTCGAATGTGCTCCTGATGGTTATTTAATCACTGACCCCGAAGGCAATATTCAGCAAGCTAATCATGCTGCTAGTTTGTTGCTCAAGGTGCCGCAGAAGTATTTGCTCGGGAAACCTCTAACCGTGTTTATGCCTCAGCCTGAGCATCAAGCTTTTTGGAACGAACTGAACCGATTGCAGCAGGTTGAACGACTTCCAGAGTGGCTCACTCGATTGCAGCCTCGCGGTGCCCCTTCTTTTGATGCAGCGCTAACGGTTACTACAGTGTTTGACTCCAAAGGTAATTCTGTGGGGTTGCGCTGGCTACTGCGAGACATCAGCGAACGCAAGCAACTCGAAGCAGCGCGGTTGCAGAATGCACTGGCTGAAATGACCAATCAGGCACTAGAAGCAGAAATTGCTCGGCGGAGACAATTGGAGCAGGAACTGCGACAACAAGCAGAATCTCTGAATCAGGCAAGTACTCTCAAGGATGAATTTTTGGCGATCGTCTCTCACGAACTGCGATCGCCCCTCAACGCTATGTTGGGCTGGACGCAGATGCTTCGCAACAAGCAGTTAAATGAGTCAATGGTTGCTCGTGGATTAGAGACAATTGAGCGAAATGCTAGAGCGCAAGTAAAACTAGTCGAAGACTTGCTGGACATCTCTCGGATCATTCGGGGCAAGCTTTTCCTTAATATTCGGACTATCAATCTGGTGTCAGTGATTCAAGCAGCGATCAAGTCTGCACAGCCTGCTTTCACGGCTAAAAATATTCAAATTCGGACGGTATTAGATGAATCAGCCACTTTCGTATTGGGAGATGGCGATCGCCTCCAGCAGATCGTTTGGAATTTGCTTGCTAACAGCACCAAGTTCACGCCTCAACACGGACTAATTGAAGTTCGACTAGAGCGCATTGCCACTAACGCTGTGATTACCGTAAGAGACACCGGGGAAGGCATTCGTTCAAATTTTCTGCCTTACGTTTTTGATCGCTTTCGTCAGGCAGAACAGGCCACCACTCGGTGTCACGGCGGATTAGGTTTAGGACTGGCGATCGTGCGTCAATTGGTAGAAATACACGGAGGAACGGTTGAAGCAGACAGCCCAGGCGAAGGGCAAGGAGCCACTTTCACAGTCACTTTGCCTTTGCTGGTAAACAAAGAGGAAGTCAGAGGATGGGAAGAGATTTACCCTTCCAACCTCTCACCCTTTCATCCCCTCCTGGGTTTGCAAGTTTTAGTAGTTGATGATGAAGCAGACAACCGTGAATGGATAGCTGTTGTGCTGAAGGATGCTGGCGCAAACGTCAAGACAGTCACCTCAGCCAATGAAGCTTTGCAAGTGATTCAACAGTCGCAGCCCGATATTTTAATCAGCGACGTGAGAATGCCAGAACAGGATGGCTATGCGCTAATTCGTCAGGTACGGGAAATCGAATCAGAGCGCCCAAACTTGATCCCAACTACCGCAAAGCACGCTCACCTTCCGGCGATCGCCTTAACTGCTTATGACAGAGAAGATGATGATCGCAGGCAATTGCTAGATGCAGGCTTCCAGCTTCATCTACCTAAGCCAGTTGAGCCCACTGCACTGGTGGCAGCAGTAGTCAGTCAGATTAAGTGCGTTTGAGCCCGGGATGCTTTGCTTTACTGAACCACCACGTCTTCTGACTCTTGCAGCTTCTTCCCGATGCGAGGTTCTGTGCCTGCCATCAATCGCTGAATGTTGCTGCGGTGCCGCCAAATGACGTAAAGCCCACCTGCGATCGCCAACAGCTGATAGGGCAAAGGCTGATTCAGTGTCACGATGAGAACACAGCCTGCGATCGCCGCCACAATCGATCCCAAGGACACAATTCTAAACAGCGCCAACACGATCCCAAAGGCTGCCAGTGCACCCAACCCGACCATCCACGACATTGCCAGCAAAACACCTAGCCCTGCTGCAACTGATTTGCCGCCGCTAAAGCCAATCCAGATTGATTTGCTGTGTCCAAAGATGGCAAGCAATCCAGCGATTGTCACCGCCCAGGGCACCCAGATTTCTAGATCAATCGATGCAGGAGTCGTAGCAACCACCGCTGGCAATGTATAGAGCCAACGCGTGAAGGCGATCGCCCCCACTCCCTTCAACACATCAATCAGCAGCACTGCCAGCGCTGGCAGTTTACCTAGCGTTCGCAAAACATTTGTCGCGCCCGTCGAGCCAGACCCATGCTGCCGAATGTCAATTCCTTTCAATCGCCCAATCCAGTAGCCCGTGGGAATAGCGCCCAGCAAGTAAGCCACGACCACTACGATACCGCCCCACATTGCCCACGTCGCCATTAGGACAAGCCTCACTCAAAGCAAAATCAAAAAGTATTGCACCATCAGTTTACCGTGATGCCACAGGCTTTTGTTTCGGTCTGTCAAAAGATACATTGACGCACCTAAAGAGCAGTGCTAACTTATTTGGAAATCGAATAAGTAAGTCAGCCTAATCTGGACTGGCGTTTGTCTGCGATTCAGCCTCAAACGCAAATTCAGAGCGGAGGAACCAAATTTTGGGGCTTATCGTTAGCACGGTTATGAAGCTTGTTGGTTAGGGAGATTGCTCGTTCATCCCTCATCCTTCATTCTTCATCCCTAACGAGGGACACCTCTCAGTCCTAGCCCGTCAGCTAACTCCGTCGGCATTGAGAGGAGACTGAAGAATCAGCATTTTACTACTGCTCGATACTTCAGTGTCCTCGTATACACGCAAGGACGCTTTTTTTGTGCTCTCTACCGAGCGGCACAGCGTTCCTTGGTCTGCGATCGCCTCGCACTCTCAGGAGAGTTCAATGCTGCTGCAATTCAACGTTCAGATTATTCTTGTCGCTGCTCAGGCAACATGGCGGCGATCGCTGCGTCCAGCCCTGGTTCGAGACTCGGTATTGCTCCCGCTGCTAGGGTTTGCAGGATTGATTCTACTGTGGTGGATCGTTGCTACCTTGAGAAGTGAAATGATGCCGACTCCCTGGCAGGCTCTAGTCGCAAACCTCGACTACATTCTGCATCCGTTCTACAGACGCGGTCCAGGGAATTTAGGAATTGGCTGGTTGTTAGCGGCAAGTTTGCGTCGAGTCTTGATTGGGTTTGTGTTGGGTGCTCTGGTTGCCATTCCCGTCGGCTTCTTAATTGGAATGTCAAAGCAGGCCATGCTAGCGCTGAATCCCGTTATTCAAATTCTCAAGCCCGTTTCTCCTCTGGCATGGCTACCGATCGCCCTTGCTATCTTTAACCTGGCAAACCCTTCTGCCATCTTCGTAATCTTTATTACCTCCCTTTGGCCAACCATCATCAACACAGCCTTAGGGGTATCAAGCGTTTCTAAAGACTATATTGACGTAGCGCGAGTACTAGAAATGCCCCGCTGGAGACAGGTACTCAAAATCATTCTGCCTGCAAGCTTGCCCTACATTTTCACAGGACTGCGGATCAGTTTAGGAATCGCTTGGCTGGTCATCGTTGCAGTTGAGATGCTAACAGGCGGTGTCGGAATTGGCTTCTTTGTATGGGACTCCTGGAATCGACTCAACTTGAGCTCTGTCTTCCTGGCAGTGATTGTAATCGGAGTCACAGGGCTGGTCTTGGACTACATCGTTGGCAAAATTCAGGAGTGGGTGACACACCGCCCTGCCTCCCAGACCTGATCTAACTTCATTAATCGCTACACCTTGCATCACCTCATTCCCAGCAAGAGGGCTAAGCATGACTGACATTTTTGACACTTCCTGGAGTCGGAGAAGATTCATTAAACGATTTGGCGCAACCGCAAGTGGATTGGCGTTAGCTTCTTGCGTCAAAGGAAGCACGGGTTCAAATATCCTCACCCCTACTGCTCAGGCAGTTGACCAGGTTGTCGATCCCAGCACATTAGAAAAGCCAAATTTGACCGTTGGTTACGTTCCCGTGAACGATTGTGCACCGTTTGCGATCGCCCACGAAAAAGGCTTCTTTCACAAATACGGTCTAAACGTCAAGATCAACCGAGAAGCAAGCTGGGGCACCTCTCGCGACGGTGTCATCTTTGGTCGTTTGGATGCTGCACCCGTGGTTTCTGGTGCAGTAACCAATGCTCGCAGCGGAGCCGAAGGCGCACGTCACGCACCCTTATGTGCGGCGATGACGATTCACCGTCACGGCAACTCCATGACCATGAACAAAGCCATGTGGGAAAGCGGTGTGCGCCCCTGGCAGGAATACAACGGTGACTTGGAAGCCTTTGGTCAAGACTTTCGCCGTCACTTTAGCGGTCTGCCTCCAGAACGACGAGTCTGGGCAGTCGTGCTCAGTTCTTCCATTTATGAATACTTCATCCGCTATCTGTCAGCAGCGGCAGGAGTCAATCCATTAGATGAATTTCGGATCATCATCACGCCACCACCCCAAATGGTTTCTAACATTCGCATTGGCGCAATGGAAGGCTACATGGTGGCAGAACCCTGGAATACCCGCGCCATTAGTGGAAATGAAGGCGTTGGTTTTACCTTTGCTCAAGGTCGAGAGATTTGGCGGGGACACCCAGACCGCGTATTAGGTGTAATGGAACCTTTCATTGAGGAAAATCCTAAAACCTATCGATCGCTGGTCAAGGCAATGATCGAAGCCTGTCAGTATTGCAGCAATCCCAACAACCGCCAAGAGGTTGCTCAAATCATCACGGGTGTATCTTACACTGCTGCAAAACCCAAAACTTGCCAGGCACCCACCGCCATTACCGAGGAGAACATCGGCTCCCTGCCTGATTGCACCACAAAATTCACTGGACCTGCCATCTTGGGTAACTACAACTACGGTGGGTTTGACGAAAAAGAGCGGATAGTCAACGATCCTGACGAGACAACTATTTTCTTCGATATGCCTTCGACCGTTTCTACGGTACCCAATGATCACTCTACGTTTCTCTGGCAGTCGCAAAGCATTTGGCTCATGACCCAAGCCGCCCGGTGGGGGCAACTTCCAGAATTTCCTAGAAATGGGGAAGAACTGGCTAGACAAGCCTGGAGAACTGACTTGTATCGTGAGATTGCCGCAGAAATGGGCATTGAGTGTCCGGCTGATGATTACAAAGTTGAACCGCCAGAGGCATTCATTGACAACGTCGGGTTTGACCCCAGTGATCCGGTTGGCTATCTGAATAGCTTTGACATTCGAGCCGATCGCCCCACTCGTATTTTCATGTCTTGAGAATTGCGGCTCTAAACCATTCCTGATCTAGATTTCTCGCTCTACTGCAACTAGGAGTCCCACATGATTAAACCCACTGCGAACTTTGCCAACACATCTCAAACTGCAAACTCACCCAAAGAGTTTTTGGTAATCGAAAATGTGACAAAGGCTTATCCAACGCCGAATGGTGGCGAAACGGTGGTTCTCGACGACATCAACCTGAATATTGGGGAGAACGAATACATCTCCATCATCGGTCACTCCGGCTGCGGCAAATCGACTCTGCTCAAGATTGTTGGTGGACTAGAGAAGGCGACATCAGGCTCCATTTGGCTAGGCGGACGCGAAGTTCGTAAGCCCGGAGCAGAGCGGATGATGGTGTTTCAACACTATTCTCTACTGCCCTGGTTAACGGTGCGTGAAAATATCCGATTAGCCGTTGATGAAGTGCTAGACCACTTGTCTCCCGCAGACAAAAAGCAAGTGGTAAATGAACACATTGCAATGGTGAACCTGAATGCGGCAGCTGAGAAGTACCCTGATGAGCTATCCGGCGGCATGAAACAGCGGGTCGGTATTGCCAGAGCATTGGCCATTCGTCCCAAAATGCTGCTGATGGATGAACCCTTTGGAGCGCTAGATGCTTTGACACGCGGCAGGTTGCAGCGGCAGGTGTTAGACATTTGGGAGAATCAGCGACAGGCAGTCATGATGGTGACTCACGATGTGGATGAGGCGCTGTATATGAGCGATCGCATCATCATGATGACCAACGGCCCGCACGCCAAAATAGGTGAAATTCTAGACGTTCCCTTTGAGCATCCCCGCGTCCTGAAAGAACTGCGATCGCAGTCCACCTACTACGACTTGCGAAACCATGCGCTGAATTTCCTCGATCAGCACTTCAGCCAAGATGACTAACCTGTTGGGGTTGGCGATCGATTATTAACTACTTCCTTCTCAGTTAAAGTAGGTACCAAAAGATTCAGGGATGCAGCCCCACTTAGCAGGGCTGCATCCCTGAATCTTTTAGTGGAAGAGTAACTATATAGTTACGGTTAGTGATTATTGCACCCTAGCCACAATCTCTTTACTGAATGTGATGTAGGTTGGGTGAAACAACGTGTAAGCTAACACTCACCTAGATTCTGTTGGGTTACGCATTCGCTTCACCCAACCTACGATACATACATAGTTTTAGGAGTTTTGTCAGTCAACCAGGAGTGAGACACCACAGCGGTTTTCGTTCGCAGTTGGCTGGAACTCTTAACCGTTTGTAGGATAACCCGCAAAGTTATCTGCATCACACTCCTCTTGGTAACAAAAGTAGCCTAATGGTGGAGGACTAAACTAATTGCGATCAGGCATCCTAGTAGACAGGATCGAAAGAATAATGGCTGGGGATCATGACGAACTGTGTAGAAAACCATTTAGCTCGACTTAAATGCAGTACCAAAGCAGAATGGAATTCTCAATATAAATAGAGCCAAGATTCTCCAAATTCTCTAAACCGTCCTTCCGATTAAAACAAATCATTTCTTAACCTTTTTAGTCCAACTACTATGAAAAAAACAGAAGGCGTAAAGCTTGAAACTGTACTGACACGCCTGCAGAATACTCTGGGGCAAGAAGACTGGGTCAAACAAATCTTGTTGCTGCGAGGAGCAAAGTCAAATATTGCATCTCGCAAAACAATCAACTTGATTGTTGGCTACAACGGCTCTTTCAGTAGTCAAGCAGCCTTAGACCTAACGCTATGGATTGCCCACCAAATTCGCCTAGCCACGAAAAAGCAAGTCACTGTCCATGTGGTTTATGTAGTAGAAGACCTTCAGAGCCTTCAGCAGTCTAGCGATTTTGGCACTTTGAATAGCGGGCAGCATTCTGAGTTGAGCCAGTCTGTATCTCAGTTACCTCAGTTCACCTCTAATGTCGCGACTTTAATGCGATCGCCCCTAGAACTCAGCCCTTCACGCACCACCGTTTGCAGTACCTCCTGTCACCCTAGCCCCGACGCATCACTGAGTGCACTAGAAAAAGCCGACTGTATCCTCTGGCAAGCTCGATGCATGGCAGAAGAGTGGCGTGGCTCTCTTGATGCCCATCTGCGCTTTGGCACAGTAGCAGGCGAGCTACGTGAGGTTGTGGAGTCTCTACACGCCGATTTGCTGGTTTTGGGCTGCACTTCTGCTAATCATCGGCTGATTCGTCAACTCACTCGTCGCTTTCCTTGCTCGGTGGTAGGTATACCCACTCAGGCAGCAGTTGCTTAACAGGTAAGTTTACAACGATGCAATGGGCAGCTTTTTGTCTGCCCATTGCGTCAACCAGGTGAGCTTTTTCTGTTTAGCTCCTGGGAGCGTACATCATGATTAAAACGCCGATCAATACAACCCAGCCGCCCAAAAGGTCAAACTTGTCCGGTCTGATCTGATCCACTAGCCAGCCCCACAAAATAGACATCGCAATAAACACACCCCCATAAGCAGCATAAGCACGTCCAAAATGAGTCGGTTGCAGCGTCGGAACGGCACCGTACAGTCCGAGTATCACCACTCCAATTAGCGCTAACCAATAACTCTTTCCCTCCCGCAACGCCAACCAAACCAGATAGCCACCGCCAATTTCACAGACTCCAGCCAGGACAAAAAACAACATTGACTGAATCACGGGCACATCCTCTTCGACCTTTCCCCGACAAATCTTCCTATGTAGGTTGGGTTCCGCTCTGCTTCACCCAACCTACGATATACCCATAGTTTTGGGAGTTTCGCTATGCGGTATTATCGGAAGGAGTTGCTTAACAGAGAGTTGAGAGCAAAATGTCTCTACAAAACACTTTTTACTGCATTTCTCCCCCATCTGCCCGCATCCACTAGGGCAGGACAAGCAAAGATTTTTTCAGGTTGATTGCTTGAATCTCTTTTGAGCATTGCTGAAGCCAGATACAAGTTCGCAACTTATCCAGTTGCGCGAACTTGCATTTCTGACTAGCGATCGCCCCTATTAATCCTGCCCTCGCTTCTAAACGGTTCATTGACCTTTGCGGGAATAAGGATTTTTTCCATGAAAACTCAAGTCAACGCTCAAGCGATCGCTCGCCTTGGGCTAATTTCGATTTTGCTTGCAGCAACGCTGTGGGGCACGGTTGGGGTGGTGATTCAAGCGCTGTATCGGTTGAGCGACACCAATCCCCTTTCGGTTGGCTTTTTGCGGCTAGCGCTCTCGCTGCCGCTGCTGTTTGTAGTTTGCGGGTTTACTTTGGGACGCAAAACGTTTCGGGTAGCGCGGCGCGATTTGGGGCTGATGCTGCTGATTGGTGCAATGACTGCGCTGTATCAGGTTTGCTATTTCTCAGCGATTACCCATATTGGTGTAGCAGCAGCGACGCTGATTGCACTTTGCGTTGCGCCGGTCTGGGTGGCACTGCTGGCAACCGTTCTATTGCGCGAACGGATGACTCGCGGCGTTTTCTTAGCAGGAAGCTGTGCGATCGCCGGAACAATTCTGTTAGTCGGCATACAGCCCGATTCTGAAATGCAGTCAATGGGGTTGGGTGTGTTGCTAGCGCTGGGTTCAGCCTTGGGCTACGCAGTGGTTGCGCTGTGTGGGCGATCGCTAGCCGAGCGCTATCATCCGCTGCAAACGCTGACCATTGGGTTTGGCTCTGGAGCAGTCATTCTCCTACCGTTTGCCCTGGGAACTGGATTGGCAGTCAACTACTCCGGTCTGGGCTGGTTAGCGCTGCTGTATCTGGGCATCATCCCGACAGCCCTCGCCTATCTGCTCTACTTTGGTGGAATTCGCCATACCACCGCGACCGTTGCCAGTATTGCAACCCTGCTGGAGCCGCTTGTCTCGACTGTATTAGCCTGGTGGCTGCTGAATGAGCAACTGGGTTCGCTGGGAATAGTTGGGGCAGTGTTGCTATTGGGGGCGATCGGATTGCTGTACTTGGAAGATGGAAGGAGGAAGGATTAACTAGTTATCAGCAGGAGCTTGATATACAACCCGGTAGGATGTGTTAGCGCAGCGTAACGTATCGTTCTCTAAGAATTAATGCGTTTGCTCGTTCCCAAGCTCCGGCTTGGGAACACGTTTTGGAAGCTCCCGCTTCCAGTGCCACCATAGAGGAAGCGGGAATTTCCTTGATTACACTGCCAAACTGGGGCTTGAGCTGGTTAACTGACAAAACCTTTAAAGCCATTGATATGCCGTAGGTTGGGTGAAGCATCGCGGAACCCAACCGAATTGAGGCAGGAGTTGAGTTCCGCTTTGCTCCACCCAACCTACATCAGGAGATTTGTCAGTCAATCAGAGAGCTTGAGAACTAGTCCAGCTTGAGAAGTAGATAATGCTGGAGATTAGCAACTAGGCAAAGCCGCAACGCCACTATAACCTCGTCTTCAGGTAAGAACTTATGGCTCTTTTTATTAATCATTGGATAAAGTGTCCCTTAGAACAAGCTAGAGGACTTGGTAGTTGTCGTACCGGAGTCTACATACTCGTTTTAGTTAAAGCGCCTGTAGAAGAAACCGCTCAAGCGTTAAGCACTACAAGAGGAATGAATGTTTGGGAGAAAAATGTATATGGGCAGGAAATTAAAATCCTTTATGAAAGCACTTTTGTACTTCGTTTTTGGAGGCATTCCTGGAGCATGATTTATATGCCTTCTGTCATAGCTTCTCGAATTGACGAAAATCGGCGGGTTGGGGATTTGAGTAAATATAGATCTCTCGTGCGTCCGCCGTATGTTACGGAGCCACAACAGCTTGAAGAAATCCCAGAGTTAGCCAAACCAAAACGAAAGTTCAATGTGTTGCAAGACCAGGACACTTTAGAGTTATCTAGATTGCTCAATACTCACGCTATTTATTACTGGGATAGTGATGGAGAGTCTATTGAATATCAGCTGTACAGCAGTGGTGCGTTACAAGAAAAATTCTTCTATGAGGTAGGTTTTCCTATCCAGTTTCAGTCCGAGCTGAGGCGTTCTAATTTTCATAGAATCAGAGATATTCGTAAAATCAGAGATAGAGAAATTAGGGATAGAACCGCTTTTTCCTTCATGGACGAGTTCCTTAAACAGCAGGATGCTTATATTCCTGACTTGGCTGTGGTAGAACACGTGGTGAATGAAGATCTGGTTGTTGAAGTTAAAGATCTTGCACCTGATGGTATTGAACGAGTGGATTATTTAGCCTTCCAGTAGAGAACTAGCTAGTTCCTAAGCTGAAGCGTAGGAGCCAGTTATGGTGCGATTCTGATTAGTCGTGCGGAATTTAGAGGTTCTACTTCTAACGTTAGGCAATCGGAGGCAGAGCCTTTATTTGGGATCACCAATCAGAGGCTAAGAACTGGGGAAGCCAAAGGTTAGGGATCAGAGACTTCAGATTTTAATCCCGGAACTGTACTTTGAAGGGAGAGGCTTCTGGTTCTAAACCAGAAAGTTCCGGTTCTGAACTGGAACTTTTCGGCTTTGACCTCGGAACTTCTGATTTGAAATTGAAAACTTCCTGTTTGAAATTAGAACGTTCCAGTTTAAACCTGAAAACTTTCGGTTTAGAATCGAAAATTTCTTATTTGAGATTAGAACGTTGCGGTTTAACCCTGAAAGCTTTCGGTTTGAAATTAGAACGTTGCGGTTTCAAACTAGAAATTTCCTGTCTCAAACTAGAAGCTTCAAACTGAGAACTCGAAATTGCCAGTTTTGAGGGCGATCGCCCCCTCCCAACTCCCAATCGCCCCACCCTCACTTCCCCGACCCGCCGCTCACTTTTGCCTTATAACCAAGCTGGATCAGAAATTGGGCAATCTTCTGAGCATGATCGCCCTGAATTTCAATTTCATTGTCCTTGATCGTTCCACCTGCCCCACACTGGGCTTTAAGCTGCTTCAGCAAAGCCGCCAGCGTTTCAGAATTGGATTGGAAACCACTGATTACTGTGACCGTTTTGCCCTTTCGTCCCTTGCGGGAAGCCTGCACCTTCAGGTTTTGCTGATTGGGCGGCAGGTCAGGTGTGCCCCGTTGCATCGCAGCCGAGTTATCGGGCGTACCGAACTCGGAGTAGACAACGCGATCTTTACCTGACTTTTGTGAATCAGATGATTTACCTTTAGAAGCCGCCATATCCCAAAACCTCCTATCGGAAAGCAATTCACCGCGTCTTTGCAGAATAGCAATTGTTCTATTTTCTGGAATGTTTCTATCTTCCAGGATTTCTCTATAATGGGGGCTAATCCATTATCTTAAATTGGGTCTGTGACACGTACTCCCCTTTCCCCCAGCCAAAATACCACCGATGCTCCTAGCATTTCAGAATCGACTCAGCGACCAGATAACCTAGGACGGTTCGGACGATTTGGCGGCAAGTACGTGCCTGAAACCTTGATGCCTGCTTTGACAGAGCTAGAGACTGCATTCTACGAATATCGTGATCAGCCAGAGTTTCAGCAAGAGCTGCAAGGGCTGATGCGCGATTATGTAGGACGACCCAGTCCGCTCTACTTTGCTGAACGGCTAACGCAGCATTACGCTCGACCCGATGGCACAGGCGCACAGATTTACTTAAAGCGAGAAGACCTAAACCACACAGGCGCACACAAGATTAACAATGCGCTGGGGCAGGTGTTGCTGGCAAAGCGAATGGGCAAACAGCGGATTATTGCCGAAACGGGGGCAGGACAGCACGGCGTAGCGACTGCAACGGTTTGCGCTCGATTTGGTTTGACCTGCATCATCTACATGGGCGTTCACGATATGGAGCGGCAGTCGCTCAACGTATTTCGGATGCGCCTGATGGGGGCAGAGGTGCGACCGGTCGCAGCTGGAACCGGAACGTTGAAAGATGCCACGTCTGAAGCAATTCGTGATTGGGTAACAAATGTGGAAACGACCCATTACATTCTTGGCTCCGTGGCTGGGCCACATCCTTACCCCATGATCGTGAGAGACTTTCAAGCCATTATTGGACAGGAAACCAGAGTCCAGTGTCAGGAGAAATGGGGTGGATTGCCAGACATTCTCCTCGCCTGTATTGGCGGTGGCTCGAACGCAATGGGTCTGTTTAACGAATTTGTGAATGAACCCAGCGTTAGAATGATTGGCGTAGAGGCGGCCGGTGAAGGCGTTGACACAGGCAAACATGCCGCAACTTTGACCCAAGGACGAGTTGGTGTGCTGCATGGGGCAATGAGCTATCTGCTGCAAGACCAGGATGGTCAGGTGATTGAGCCCCATTCAATTAGCGCAGGATTGGACTATCCCGGTGTTGGGCCAGAACACAGCTTCCTCAAAGACGAAGGACGGGCAGAGTATTACAGCGTGACGGATCAGGAAGCGATAGACGGATTCCAGCAGCTTTCTCGGTTGGAAGGGATTATTCCAGCGCTGGAGACGGCTCATGCGATCGCTTTCCTCAACACGCTCTGTCCTCAACTTACAGGCAACCCTCGCGTCGTGATCAACTGCTCAGGACGAGGCGACAAAGATGTGCAAACGGCTGCCAAGCTTTTAGACATGACCAGCTAGCTATTGCAGATCGCTATCGTGGAGTAGATAGGCTTACTCCACGATGGTTCACATGGTTCGTTTTATTTCGTTTGCAAGATTTGCTGCATTTTGGGTTGGTGGCGCAGGTTTGTTGGCGATCGCCGCCTGTCAAGAAGTCACCTCCGAAGTGCTGCCACAGCTACGTCCGGCTGAGCGACCTGAGCAGGCTGCTTCCCCTTCAGAAAGCCAGCCTCCCAGCCCTTACGCTGAGCTAGAGCAAGCAGTTCACACTCAAATCAATCAATATCGCGCAGAACAAGGGCTACCGCCGCTAGAGCTAAACGCTGAGATGAGTGAAATTGCCCGCCAACACAGTCAGGCAATGGCAGACGGGCAAGCTCCCTTTAGTCATGATGGGTTTGAGCAGCGGGGACAGGCGATCGCCCGCAAAATCCCATTCCGAACGGTTGCTGAAAATCTCGCCTTTAATCAGGGTTTTGCTGACCCTGTAACGCAAGCCGTAGAAGGCTGGATCGACAGTCCCGGACATCACGCTAACATTAAAGGCAACTTTGACCTGACGGGCATTGGTGTGGTCAAAAATGAGCAAGGGGAATACTACCTGACGCAGCTTTTTGTGAAGCGGCTGTTGCCGTTTTAGGGGTATTGGTCACTGGTCGCTGGGTCAGTGACTAAACTCAGACTTTTGAATACTAGAATTGGTCTAGTTTCTCCAGTGTGGCTTGATGGAATTTGAATTTCAGGTGTGCGATCGCGATCTCTCCGATGAGATTCTTTCTGAGTATTTGCAGGCGGAGGCGATCGCTGTTGATACCGAAACGATGGGATTGTTGCCACAGCGCGATCGCCTTTGTTTGGTGCAGCTTTGTGACCCCAAAGGAAACGTAGCGGTCGTTCGCATCGCACTGGGGCAAACCGAGGCACCCAAACTTAAACAGGTTCTCGAGTCTTATAGCACCGTCAAGGTGTTTCACTTTGCCCGCTTTGACCTGGCGACGTTGCAGCATCACTTAAACATTCAAGTTCAACCGACCTTCTGCACTAAAATTGCCAGCAAGCTAGCCCGCACCTACACGCCCCGTCATGGATTGAAGGATCTGGTGCAGGAGCTAGAGAGAGTTGAGCTGGACAAAAGCGCCCAAAGCTCTGATTGGGGAAATGCTGCCAACCTATCTGAGGAACAGCTTCGCTACGCGGCAAATGATGTACGCTATTTGCTCAGCGTCAGGATCAGACTGACCGAAATGCTGAAGCGAGAGGGACGCTGGGAGCTAGCTCAGGAGTGCTTTGCCTGTCTACCTACCATCGTCAAGCTAGACCTGATGCAGTATTCCAGCATCTTTGAGCATTAATTCAACATGAAAATTGCAACCTGGAACGTTAACTCAATTCGCACTCGAATGGAACATGTGACCAACTGGTTGCAGGAGAATCCTGTAGATGTGCTTTGTGTGCAGGAAACGAAGGTTGTGGATGAGGACTTTCCGCGATCGCCCTTAGAAGCTCTGGGCTATCACCTCTACATCTACGGGCAAAAATCCTACAACGGTGTAGCACTGATTAGCCGCGCTCCGCTCACCGATGTGAAAATGGGCTTCTCAGCCGTTCTTCCCGAAACCCTGGTGGATGACCTTGATGACCAAAAGCGTGTGATCAGCGGCATTGTCAACGATCAGGTGCGACTAATTAACCTTTACGTACCCAACGGCTCTTCAGTCGGCAGCGATAAATATGAGTACAAACTGCGCTGGCTAAAAACCTTGCGGGAGTATGTACAAGCTTTGATGCTTCAGTTACCCAACAACCTATTGATCTGCGGCGACTTCAACATTGCCCTTGAAGACCTGGATATTCATAATCCTCAAGGGCGCGAAAAAATGGTGATGGCAACCGACCTGGAGCGGGAAAGCCTGAAAGCCGTCCTGGATTTGGGACTTCAGGACGTGTTTCGCAAATTTAACCAGGAAGGGGGACAGTACAGTTGGTGGGACTATCGCACCGCCGCTTTTCGTCGCAACCTCGGCTGGCGGATTGACCACCACTACGCCACTCAACCCCTTTATGACTCCGCAAAAAGCTGCACCATCGACATAGCTCCCCGCAAACTCGAAAAGCCCAGCGATCACGCCCCCGTTATTGTGGAACTTTAATCAGAACTAAGAATTACGTTGGAGGACAGCATTTACCGAAGAAACTTTTGGCTGAACCTGTAAATTTCACACCTTGACCTAACCTAATCCACAGATGAACGAGCAAGCTTGGCAAGTCGATCCGCAATCCAGATCTTGATAATCGATTGGCGGGTTACTCCGAGCCGCTTAGCTTCCTGGTCCAATGCAGCAACCATCCATGTTGGAAAATCAACATCAATCTGTTGCTGTTCGTATCCAGGACGTTTTGCTTGAGGGAGGTCTAGAGAATCGGTGATATCCTCTCCGTTGTCAAATTTGCTATCAAATTCGGTTGCTTTCATAAACTTTCACCTCTTCTACACGGGAGCAACGAACAGAAATAATGCGAATCTTGCCCTTTCGATAGGTAATTACCGCTGACCAATGCTTCTGAAGAATTTTGCCAATCACTAAGTATCTTGGCTCATCTTCAGTCTTTGCTGGAATCTCAATTCTGGCAGGATCAGCCCACAGTCTCTGTGCTTCTACAAAGTCAATCTTGTGCTTCTCCTGATTAGATTCGCTCTTAGATGAATCATACTCAAACTCCATAGGCTGTATGAGTCATACGCTCCTTTCCTCAGCGTTCTCTCACTCATCTTAATTTCTGCCTTGAGTGGAGCGATCGCACACCTCACATAAATCTTGAGCTACCCTACGGGAAGAAGCATATACAATCTGCCTCTAGCCCCCCGTCCCTAATCCTCACCCCCCAATCCCCATGTTTCTAGTTACTGGAGCCACCGGAGATCTCGGCACCCGCGTCATTAAGCGGTTGCGAGAAGAAGAAAAACCCGTCAGAGCCTTCGCGCGTCTGACCTCGCGCTATGCAGAACTTGAAAGTCGTGGCGCAGAAATTTTTGTTGGAGATCTGTTGAAAGAGCGAGATATTCAAAAAGCCTGTCAGGGCGTTCGCTATGTGATTAGTGCACACGGTGCAAGCGAAGCCGGTGGTGGCACTGCTGAAACGCTGGACTATTGCGCCAATATTGACTTAATTGATGCAGCAAAAGCTGCCGGAGTTGAGCATTTTGTCTTCATTTCCGTGCTGGGAGCCGATCGCGGCTATGAAGACGCACCGACATTTAAAGCAAAGCGGGCAGTTGAAAACTACTTGCAAGCTAGCGGACTCAACTACACAATCCTGCGTCCATCCGGCTTTGCTTCTAACATTGTGCCCTTGGCAGAGCGGTTCAAGCAATCCGGCATTTATTTCACTATTGGTGACCTGAGAATTCGCTCGTCGATCGTCAGCACCGATGATTTAGCCCGAATTGCAGTAGATTCCGTAGCCATTGACGCCGCCCGCAATCAAATCTTTGCGGTTGGTGGGCCAGAGATTATTGAGCGAGGCAACATTCCAAAAATCTTTGAACAGATTTTTAATCAGGAACCCGTTGTAATTAATCCGCCCATTGGCGCTGTGGATGGGATTCGCACCGTCGTAGGATTCTTTAATCCTGAAGCAAAGCAGGCGCTGGGAACTTTTCGGACATTGCTCTCGAATGAGTTTTACTGCACTGCTACCGAAATCGAGCGATTAGAATCGGTCTTCAACATGAGAATGGAAACCCTGGATAGTTACATCAGACGGTATGTGCCAGCTCAGGCTTAGGCACCAAAGCCACCACCACCGGGAGTTTCAATTACAAACAGATCACCTGAATGTACCTGTACTTCTGCCTTACCGGGTAGAGAGGCGATCGCCCCATCCTTTCGTTCTACAAAGTTACGACCGATCGCCCCAGGTTCACCTCCCTGCAACCCAAAGGGGGGAATGATCCGATGCCCTGAGAGAATTGCGGCAGTCATCGTTTCGCGAAAACGGATGCGGCGAATCACGCCATTACCTCCCGAATGGTGTCCTTTGCCGCCACTGTTGTGCCGAATTGCAAACTCTTCTAGCAACACGGGAAACCGCCATTCCAATACTTCTGGATCGGTGAGTCGTGAGTTAGTCATGTGAGTTTGCACGGCATCGGTTCCGTCAAACGTTGCTCCAGCGCCAGAGCCACCACAAATAGTTTCGTAGTATTGGTGCTGCTCATTGCCAAAGGTGAAATTGTTCATCGTGCCTTGGGCTGCCGCCATAACACCGAGAGCACCGTAGAGTGAGTTGGCGATCGCCTGTGAAGTCTCCACATTTCCCGCAACTACAGCAGCAGGATAATGTGGATTTAACATGCAGCCATCGGGAATGGTAATTTCCAAAGGTTTCAAGCACCCCGCATTGAGTGGAATATCATCTTCCACAAGGGTGCGAAACACATATAAAACAACTGCTTTGCAGATCGCAAGAGGTGCATTTAGATTGCTCTGCTGTTGGGGTGAAGTGCCTGTGAAATCGACGTGGGCAGAGCGATCGCCCCGATTAATCGTAATCTTCACGCGAATCTCGCAGCCGTCATCCATTGGATAAACAAACTGCCCATCCTGCAATACATCAATCACTCGTCGCACAGACTCTTCTGCATTGTTTTGCACATGCTGCATGTAAGCCCGCACTGTTTCTAAACTATAGTGTTCGACCATTCGCAGCAATTCCTGTGACCCTCGCTCATTCGCAGCAACCTGAGCCTGTAAGTCAGCAATATTTTGTGAAACACTCCGAACCGGATACTCCCCAGAAGTGAGTAGATCAACTAATTTAGATTCACAAAACTCTCCTTGATTCACAAGCTGAAAGTTATCAATTAACACTCCTTCTTGCTCCATTGAGGTGCTGTGAGGCGGCATAGAGCCAGGAGTAATCCCACCAATATCAGCGTGGTGTCCACGAGATGCAACGTAGAAGAGAGGAGTAGAGGGATGGGAAGTTGCTACAGTGGCAAAAACGGGAGTGATAACGGTGATATCAGGAAGGTGAGTACCACCGTTGTAGGGGTTGTTGGAGACGTAAACATCACCGGATTTGAGAACATCACTTTTTGCTTGAATCAAACTGCTGACGCTCTCGCTCATAGAGCCGAGATGGACTGGAATATGAGGCGCGTTGGCAACCAGTTGACCGTGCTGGTCGAAGATGGCACAGGAGAAATCTAGCCGCTCTTTGATATTAACGGAATAACTGGTGTTTTGTAATGTGATGCCCATTTCTTCAGCGATCGCCCGAAATAGGTTGTTGAAAATTTCCAGAAGAACAGGGTCGGGTTTGCTGGAGGTTGAGGGTTGGGAAATGAGAAGGGGTTCGTCTTTTGTTCGTTGTTCTTTGCTCTTTATTTGGGTTAACACCAAATGGTTTCGCTGGGTCAGTTCTGCGCTCCAGCCCGGTTCAATGACATTGGTGCCGGTGGGTTCGATGATTAGGGATGGACCGGGAAGGCGATCGCCTGGTTTCAGGTCTTCTCGCTGGTAAACCGGGGTGTCGTGCCAGGTGTCGTGAGTGTACATCTGGACGGTGGCGATCGGGTTGAGCGGGGTAGTTCTGCCCGTAGGAAGCAGAGGTTCGGTGAGTGGCGTGGTTTGTCCAATTGCTTCCACTGAGACAGCTTCCACAATCAGGACTTTGTGAGGCATGGTGAAGCCATAGCGCTGATGATAGGACTGCTCAAAGTGAGTTCGTATCGTGTCTGCATCACCAAAGTCTACGATCAGGGCAGAATCCGTGCCTTCGTAGCGAAGATGAGTTTTAAGCAACGTTTGGATGCGATCGCCACTCACTCCCTGTGCCAGGATTTCCTGCTGAGCTTCTGCACTCAACTCCTCCAACATCTGCTTTAGCGTAGGAATTGTATCTGGAGTTAAGCGAACCTCTGCTGCTTTTTCTTTGAGGGTACGAAGGTCAGCTAAACCAATACCATAAGCTGACAGTACGCCTGCATAGGGATGAATAAAGATTTGCGTCATGCCTAGCGCTTCAGCAATCAGGCAGGCATGCTGTCCACCTGCGCCACCAAAGCAGCAGAGAGTGTACTCAGTTACGTCATAACCCCGCTGAACCGATATCTTTTTGATTGCGTTAGCCATTTTGTCGATGGCGATCGCCAAAAACCCTGCCGCCACTTGTTCTGGAGTGCGAGAATCACCTGTTTTGGAGTGAATTTCTGCACTCAACTCAGCAAACTTTTGCTGCACAATGGCATTATCCAAAGGCAAATTCCCTGTTTCGCCAAACACATGAGGGAAAAACTCTGGCTGAATTTTGCCTAACATCACATTACAGTCGGTCACTGCAAGTGGTCCACCCTTGCGGTAGCAAGCTGGTCCAGGGTTTGCCCCTGCGGATTCGGGTCCAACTCGATAGCGAGAACCATCAAAAAACAGAATTGAGCCTCCCCCTGCCGCAACCGTGTGAATCGACATCATTGGGGCACGTAGTCGCACCCCTGCTACTTCTGTTTCAAAGGTGCGTTCATATTCCCCATTAAAGTGAGAGACATCGGTGGAGGTGCCTCCCATATCAAAGCCAATAATTTGATTGAATCCAGCGCCAGTGCTGGTTTTGACGGCTCCTACAATTCCTCCAGCGGGGCCAGAAAGGATACTGTCTTTGCCTTGAAACAGTCGGGCATCAGTGAGTCCTCCATCCGACTTCATGAACTCCAGTTTGGTAGAGTGAGTTTCTGTTTTGGTGAGGTTGGCTGCGACCTGCTCTACATATCGCCGCAAAATGGGTGATAAGTAGGCATCAACAACGGTAGTATCTCCCCGACTCACCAGTTTCATTAATGGACTCACTTCATGGGAAACAGAGATTTGAGTGAAGCCGATTTGTTGGGCGATCGCCATCACCTGTTGCTCATGTTTGGGATAGCGGTAGCCATGCAAAAATACAATCGCACAGGCATGAATGCCATCTTCAAAGGCAACTTGCAATGCTTGAGTTAAGCGGGCTATTTCTTCAGGGCTGATGGCAATGAGTTCTTCACCTTGTGCCGTGTAGCGCTCCTCGACTTCAATCACCTGTTCGTACACCATTTCGGGTAAAACAATGTGACGCGCAAAGATATTTGGACGATTTTGATAACCAATTTTCAGGGCATCCCGAAAGCCTTTTGTGATTAGAAGGAGGGTACGATCGCCTTTTCGCTCTAACAGGGCATTGGTCGCCACCGTTGTCCCCATCTTCACCACCTCAACCGCTCCTGATGGAATGGGTTCATCAGAGGCAATTCCTAGAATGTCTCGAATACCTTGAATGACTGCATCCTGATATCGTTCTGGATTCTCTGACAACAGTTTGTAGACAATCACCCACTGACGATCAGGCAGCGAGACAACCTGAAACCGTTCAGGAGAATGAGAGAGGTGACGGGCGATCGCCTCATCATCCGTCACGGCAACCAAGTCAGTAAACGTACCCCCGCGATCGGCAAAAACTTTCAGCATAGAGCAGTGCTCACTGGGCTAATGCCATGACAATTTCACTTGATTGTATGACACCTGTTGGAAATCACTGCAACATGTTGAACGACCAGTAATTCGAGGGTTGTCAGCGCTGCAAAATTAAAAATGTTGAAATCCTTGACTGAGGTTAAGGGCAACATCAGGCTGTCCATTGCTCTGGCTTAACCAAACTTCGCTGCCTGCAACAATACTGCCAACAATCGCCGCTCCACTGCCCAAACGGTTCCTTATCGACTCAGCCAGATCAGGAGGCAAGCACAGCACCAGTTCAAAATCTTCCCCCCCATACAAAGCCCAATCCAGCGCTTGCTCTGGAGCAAGCCATTGCTCAAAAGCAGTCGGCATAGGAATTTTTGCCTTTTCCAACTTGGCTCCTACACCGCTGGCTCGACAAATTTGCAGGACGGCATCTGCTAGCCCATCACTGCTATCCATCCCAGCCAGCCTAAAGGGAATTTGGACGGGAGATTGGAGGGAATAAACCTCTTGCAAGATTGGCAGAATGTCTAAACGTGCGGCAGGACGCTGGTGCGCTTTGATGAGCTGATCGCGATCGCCCCCACTCAACCCGGTCCCCGCATCGGGATTCAGTAACAGTTCCAGCCCAGCCCGCGAGGCTCCATGAACACCCGTCACCAGAATTGCATCTCCCGGTTGCGCCTGAGAACGAAGGATTGCTTGATCCGGAAAGACCTGACCAAAGGCAGCGATCGCCACAGTCAACACCGTCGAGCGACACACATCCCCGCCCACAATCGGCGTATTGTACTGCTCTAAACAATCAGCTATGCCCTGGTAAAGCTGCTCAACCCAACTCACGGGCAAGTCTCCTGGCAAACCCAGTCCAACCGTAATTCCCAAGGGAGAAGCACCCATTGCGGCTAGGTCAGAGAGGTTGGCGATCGCCGCCCGCCATCCCACATCTGCCGGAGAAGTCGTATGCACACCCGGAGATGCCAGTCCCACACTGAAATGCACTCCGTCAACCAGGATATCGGTCGTTACCACGACCGACTGGCCCGTCGCCACAGCCATGAGTGCTGCATCATCACCAACCACAGCAGGGGGGCAAAAACGCTGCAATTTCTGCAAAAGCGCCTGCTCCCCCAAATCACGAATCAACATGAGACAACTTTAAGCAGCTTGCGGCTCTACCAGATTTTCAGCGCCTTTGACGACTTTGGCAGAGATAATCTTGTCGCCTTGCTTGAGTTGTTCTAGAACTTCCTTATTCTCGATGACGTAGCCAAAGACCGCATAACGTCCATCCAGCAAATTCAGCCCAGCAGGAGTCAATTCTGGCTCAAACAGGAAGAAAAAGAATTGCGACGAACCTCCATTGGCATCCTCACCGGGACGAGCCATTCCCAACGTGCCGTAGGCAGAGAAAGGTAGTACGGGCTTATCTAGATAGCGTCCTGCATCCTCTAGCGTGATTCCATAAGTCGGCTCAGTGTCACCTTCTACCAAAACTTCCAAAGGAATTGCCCGATATTCACCCGTGTTCGGATCAATAAAGCCTTCTTCTTCTCCGGGTGGATCGCCGATTTGCACTACGTAAAAGTCTTCTGCACGGGTAAACTCTAGCCCGTCATAGAAGCCACGCTGCACCAAATCGACGAAATTTCCAGCGGTGACAGGAGCACTATAGCCATCCACGACTAGCGTCATCGTGCCTTTACTGGTTTCAACCTCAACCGTGGCACGACCCTTAAGTTGGGGCAAATTGCTGTATTCAGCAGGCACCTCAAAGGGAAAATCTTGCACCATCAACTCTTCGAGCTGACCGATCATGTCCAACATTTTGCCCCGCCGAATCCAGATCGCTTCTTTGTCTTTGGTTTCGACGTCTTGCCGCATAGCGTTGATCTCATTCTGCAATTGCAAGACAAGATATTCTGCTTGAGGCTTGTTCTCATCGGGAACGGTAGTCAGCAATTCTGAACGGCGCGAATTGAGAATTCGTTCGGCTTGAGCCAAATTGCCGTTGATTGCACCAAATCGTCTGCGTGCCCGCAGCACTTCCGAAATTTCTTCAATGCTGGTTTGAATTCGTCGCACAGCAGTGTTGTCAATCGGCAATGCATATCTAAGCAACGCTTTGCCATCAGTAATAGCGTTACCAGGCGGCAAAGCGCTAATCAACACATCCGCTGAGGCTGGGCTAACGCACCAAGTTGTACTGAGTCCCAGAAATAGAGCAGCCTGCACTGCAATCAAGACTCCGGCTTTGAGGTAGGGGCTAAGGAAGCTGGCAAACCTCTTGCAAAGTTCAGTTGAACTCGTCTTGGGGGATTCACTAGCCGTTTTTGCAAGAGCGATAGTCATCAGAATTGCTTAAAGAACTCGGCATGAGAGCGGGGATTTTTTGGAACAACCCCATGTTTAATCTTGCCACAGTGCGGGAATGGGGAGAGGGAATGGCGATCGCCATTCCTCATCCCCACATCTCTAATCCCCAAAATGCTTCTCAGGAAAGTGAAGACGCACCCACTTGAGCGGTACAATAAGTTGCCAATTGTTCTCCTTCAAAAGATTCATGATTTCCAGCAATGACTTTCGCCCAGGTGTCAGCATTGAGCTAGATGGCTCCGTGTGGAAGGTGGTTGAATTCCTCCACGTCAAGCCAGGGAAAGGGTCTGCATTTGTCCGCACTAAGCTAAAAAATGCTCAGACTGGCAGCGTGATCGAGCGGACGTTTCGAGCCGGTGAGACGGTTCCTCAGGCGACGCTCGAAAAAAGCACAATGCAGCACACCTACAAAGAAGCTGATGACTACGTCTTCATGGATATGGAGACTTACGAGGAAGGACGCCTCAACGCCCAGCAGATTGGTGATCGCGTCAAATATCTGAAAGAAGGTATGGAAGTAAACGTCGTGCGCTGGGGGGAGCAGGTCATCGAAGTTGAACTGCCCAACTCTGTCGTGCTGGAGGTGACGGAAACTGACCCAGGAGTCAAGGGTGATACGGCCACCGGAGGCACCAAGCCCGCAATTGTTGAAACGGGCGCTCAGGTGATGGTGCCGCTGTTTATTTCAATTGGCGAACGGATCAAGATTGACACCCGCAATGATACATACTTAGGACGAGAGAATTAGTGATTTAGCTGGGTGGTGGCGACAGGCGATAGGCTAAAAACGCCATAGCCCAAGCCTGTTGCCTGTTGCCTATTTTGAGGGGTCACATAAGTGGAATTTGATTTTAACGAACTCCGTCAACTGCTGGCGGTGCTAAATCAAACAGATATAGCAGAACTGACGTTAAAGAGCGATGACTTTGAGCTAGTCGTGCGGAAGGGTTCTCAAATTGGCGATCGCTCTCCAACCAGCGGTGTCGTTGGGGCAGAAGGCTTTGCGCCACCCGTAGCGATTTTGCATTCCCCAACTCCTGGGGCAGCTACGACGGCAGCCGATGTTAGCGTCACCGCTTCAGTGCCGACCCCTGCCCCTCCTGCAAGCGATCGCCTGGTCGATGTGATGTCGCCTATGGTCGGCACCTTCTACCGTGCGCCCGGTCCAGACGAGTCACCTTTTGTAGAAGTGGGCGATCGCATTCGCCCAGGGCAAACCGTCTGCATCATCGAAGCGATGAAGCTGATGAACGAGCTAGAAGCCGAAGTATCCGGCGAAATTGTAGAAATTTTGGTGCAAAACGGAGAGCCCGTAGAATACGGGCAAGCTCTGATGCGAGTCAACCCTGGCTAGATTAAACATCAGCGGGTTCTAGCCGCAAGAATACTTCCTCAAATCGCCACAGCAAGTGACTACTCAAGTTTTGGGAATAGCTCCACCAGCCGTTCAGGGCAAAAATGTACTCCCTTGGTAGGCTACCTGCGGGGGCACGAAAGCCATATTTGAACATATCCCACTGGAGCAGCCAAATATTATTTACATACCAGCCAATTTGCGCTCCAAATTTGCATTCACTCTTGCTTTGGGCAAACAGCCAGGAGTCTGTTTTGCAGTTTAGCTCACGCCAAATTTTGCTTTGAGTGCTAAACCCAAAGCGGCCATTGCTATATTTGACCCAAAGGCGATCGATCGCAGCAAGTGTTGCAACAGGCAAATTTCTCACATCTTCTTCACTGAGCCAACCCGCTTCTTCGCGATTCATAATCTTCAGCAAGATTGCTTTAGTCTCAAGGTCTGCATCTTTCCAACGACCCGATGCCATGAGTAGCTGCAAGTAACTTAAATCGGTTGATTGAGGTTGTGCTTGATAAGTTGTGTTTTCTTGATAAGCCGTGTTTTCTTGGTAAGTTGTGTTCTGGTGAGCCCAATCTGAATAAGTTGCGTTTTGGTAAGACGTATTTTGATGATTTTGATAAGTAAAGTTGTCAGCAGAATTTTGAGGAGGCTCGTTGTAGCGGGGCTCATTATAGGGTGTTGAAAAGCCCATTTCAGGAGCGAAGTCATAGGACTTTAGAAAAGCATAAGCTGCATTAATTTCCTTCACCTTTTCCTGGGCTTTCTGTTGGAGCCTGGGATTGTGCGTGAAGCGGTCAGGATGCCAAACAACAATCAAATCCTTGTATGCCTGTTTCACTTCATGCTTTGATGCACCGGGCTTAAGGTCAAGAATCTGGTAGTAGTAGGCACAATCCATAAGAAATCAACTGAGATAGGGTAAATTGCTTGAAACTCAAACAGATTAGCTTTTGTAGTTTACAGACCAAGTTTATTTCAGTCCGGATATCCTCAAAAACTCAACTAGAATCTTCAAAGCTAGCAACTGCATCATGACAAAACTTAGGGCGATCGCTTCTAATTTCGTTGGCTACTTAACTCGGTTTAAGCCATTGAATGCATGACTAATTCATATCAATTCCCTAAAGATTTGCTGTTAGAGAGTATGGTTTATGAATTTAATCGATCGCATCAGTTGGGCTGCCCTTGAGCGCATGATTCACACTCAGTTTCCAGCAGTTCGGCAAATTGAATCTGAAGAACTGGCAGCGAGACTAGAGCAGACAGATTTGCCCCAGCTAATTTTGCTGGATACGCGCAACCCGGCAGAATTTGCGGTTAGTCATTTAGCTAACGCCCGGCAAGTTGATCCTAAGCTGGAAACGTTCGAGAGCTTGAGGCTCCCTTTGAACACGCCAATTGTGACCTACTGTTCAGTCGGATATCGGTCGTCAGCGATCGCCTCTCGCCTACAAGCGGCGGGCTACTCCAATGTGGTCAACTTGAAGGGATCAATCTTTCAATGGGCAAATCAAGGCAGACCCCTTTACCGAAACGAACAGATTGTTCAACAGGTCCATCCTTACAATTCGCTCTGGGGAAGACTTTTAGATGCTAAATTTCATGCTTACGAACCGTAGTCAAACAATAAAAACTGCTATCGAATTTGCTCAAAAGCGTTTGCTCAAAATCAACAATTTATTCTGAGAAGATCAAGTGCATTTATGCAGATTTATCAGAAGCACATGGAGGAAATTTAGCCTTCGAACTTTTGTCGGTGGGATTCTCCAGACCAAAACAGACGGATATCTGTACCGGACCTCTTGGGACAAATTCGCCAGAATTAAGAAGTAACCGGAGGAACTTCCTATGACAAGCAACCAACCAGGCAATCAAAAATCTTTTGTTCAATCGATTTATCAGTGGTACCGCAGCACCATTCGCAATCCTAAATATCGCTGGTGGATCATCTTAGGAACTCTGGCTTACTTCTTCAGCCCCATTGACATTGCTCCAGATTTCATCCCGGTGATTGGGCAGATCGATGATGTAATGCTAATGACTCTACTGGTGTCAGAGCTATCTCAATTGATGATCGAGCGGGTTAGAAATCGCAAAGACGAAGATGCAGTTGCAGCAGGTAGCGATCGGGTCGCCTCAAGCGTAGATCAAGAACCTGTTACCGTTGATGCCATCCCCGTTGAGTAGCCAAACCTCCTAAAAATTTGAGATTTAACCTTCTGTAGAGACACGATTCAACGTTTTCCTTAATGAAGGGGACAGGGCAAAGCTCTGTCCTTTTTTTTGCCCAAATTTGTCTTAAAAGGATTGACTCACCTGACGTTCTAGATGAGCCGCAATGCTCGCCTGTTTCTCTAAATCATCCGTCTCCAAATAAACTCGCATTAAAGGTTCTGTACCAGACGGACGCAGTAATACCCAACTGCCATCTTCCAGATAAAGTTTAATTCCATCCTTGCGACCGATCTGCTTAACCCTGATTCCAGCGATGTCGGCTGGCGGATTCTGGCTAAAGGTATCCATCAGAGCTGCTTTGTGAGAATTACTCAGACGAAAGTCGAGCCGATGTTCATAACGAGGTCCTCCTGCATCCGCGATCGCCTCTTCTACCAGTTGGCTCAGCGGTTTGCCTGCGTAGGCGATCGCCTCCACCACGAGCAGGGCTGCTAGTACCCCATCCTTTTCAGGAATGTGTCCTGCAATGCTCAGCCCGCCTGACTCCTCACCGCCAATTAGCACGTTGGCAGTTCGCATTTTTTCGCCGATGTGCTTGAATCCGACTGGCGTTTCATAAAGCTCCAGCCCATATTTCAGCGCCAAATTATCGAGCAGATGGGTTGTGGCAACCGTCCGAGCGATCGCCCCCGTCTTACCCCTCTGTTCAACCAAATGGCGCGTCAGCAGCAGCAAAATTGCGTTGGGCGTGAGAATATTTCCCTGATCATCCACAATGCCAAAGCGATCGCTATCTCCATCAGTGGCAACTCCCAGAGCCGCCTTATCCTGCTGCACTGCTTTCACCAAGCCTCTCAATTGCTTGCCTTTGGGTTCAGGAATGCCACCACCAAACAGCACGTCTCGCTGCATGTGGAAGGCTTCAGTCTGACAGCCGCAGTGGCTTAACGCGACATCCAAATAGCCACGCGAAGTTGAGAACAGCGCATCGTACTTGACCTGTAGATTAGCCTTGCGAATCCGCTCGATATCCAGCAGCGTGTATAAGAACCGGAGGTAGTCAGGTTTAGGGTCAAAGGTAGAAATCTGATCAGTCCGATCGCCGCTGGGAGGTCGAGTCGATACTCGATCGAGCTGAGCTACGATCGAGTCGGTAATTTTTGATGTAGCCGGGCCAGCATAGTCAGGGATATATTTGATGCCGCAATACACGGCTGGGTTGTGGCTGGCTGTGAACATAAGCGCGCCTGCCGAGTTGAGCAATTTGGCGCTGTAAGCGATCGCTGGAGTTGGGCAATCTCGCTCTACCAGTTTGACTGTCCAGCCTGCATCTGCCAGCACTACTGCTGCTGTTTTGGCAAATTGATCGGCAAGGAAGCGAGTGTCATAGGCAACCAAAACAGGACGCGATTTGGAATAGGCAGTTTCTAGATAATGGGCAATCGCCCGTGTGACTCTACACACATTGGCAAAGGTAAAATCATCCGCAATGATTCCACGCCAGCCGTCCGTGCCAAAGCAAATTTGGCTTGTATCGTTGGCTGCCTTCATTCTGCCTTTCCTCCCTCACCTGAGTCGAATATAGCGCTTTACGCTCGACTCTCCACTCGCCATCTCTGATGACTATTGCTGCGTCTACTAATTTCCTGCACCTACACAGCTCTCAGCTAGACAAACCACTAATACCGAGGTAATCGTAGCGGTTGGTTGAAACTCTTGAGTTTCGTTAAAGTCAGCGGTTGTCGAAGGATAAACGCCAGCAGTTTGCTGATTGAAGTTGCCCGTTCCAAAGGAAAGGTTAGAGGCAGGATGATTCTCAAAACGGACGTATTCCCGCCCTTCATTTTGCGTGTTATAGGAAAGCGTTGCTTTACCGTAAGCTGATTCTGCTTGGGCGATCGCCACTCCCGGACCCACTGATTCACCAGTGAGAAACTTAGGATTATCAGTCATTAAACCTTGAATTACATCCTCATCTGTAAAGGTTCCACCTGGCAGATAGAGAATGTAAAACTGAACTTCGCCAGCTTGACGAACGGCGATCGCATCAAAGTCTGCAATAAAAGGAGACTCAACCACAAACTCGGTTTCTGCTCCCAACGCCTGCTTTAACTCGCCCAGGGTCATTCCTAATTTGGCTAGCCCAATTCCCTCGGCTGAGATGCGTCGCTCATCGGAAACAGCTGTCTCGGATACTGAAGGAGTAGAACTGGGAGACGGAGCAACTTCTTCAGCAGCAGGCGTGCTATCTGGCACAGAAGCTTCTGGACTGACGGGAGGAACAGTACCGCAACCCGCCAACCCCAGCAAGATACCAGAGAAAATTAAGTACTTTTTCACAAACGTCTAGCTAAAATTTCAATGAAATCGTAACAAGTAACCTTAGATCAACGGAAGCAATTTGAGCAACTTAGTTCCCCCTTCTCGCTCTGGTTGAAAATACGAAATAAATGGAGCGATCGCCTAGTAGAAACCTATCGAGGTTAGTCCGGCATCCGTTAAATCAAAGGTTTCACCATCCATACAGATTGGGAAGTATAGCCTAGTTTCTGGTAAAGGCTAATCGCAGGTTGATTTGCAACAAAAACCTGTAGACCCATTTGGCGATCGCCCCTCTCTTTTGCCCACTCCTCCGCATGATGCATCAATGCTGACCCAATTCCTTTGCGGCGATGAGCAGGCAAGACGTAGAGCAAGAAAATATGAGAGTGGCGATCGCCTCTTACCTGATCAATAGCGTTTCCTAACCACAAGCAAGCAATTGGCGATCGCGCATAAGTTCCCGTACCAAATTCAGGCTTATGAGCATCGGACTGCCCAACCCACCAGAGCGGCGTTTCCTTTGAGAAATACTGCTCAACGGTTCGCGCAAGATGAGCAAAGGACTGATCAGGATATAGCTCCTGATACGTGCGCTGCATAAACTTCACCAACAGCGCCCGATCTAGCCCTGAACCTGACCAAAGCACATAATCGGCGGGAATTGCCACAGCTAAAACCCAGCGACGCTAAAAGGAAGCCGCTTCAGGCAAGCCATGCACCAAAATTTCTAATGTGGGAGGCAAATCTGCAACAGCTTCGGTGTCTGCGGCTTGTGCTTGCTCCTCTGGTTGCTCGATGGGAGCAGGAGCCATCATGTCAGAAGGCAGGAAAATTCGCGCACTGACGGCAACGAGGGCAACCACAAAAACCAGGACAACTAAAAGCGGCGCAATATATTGACGAAAAATAGCCATGATGGGTGAAGGGATTTTAAGAAAAAATCTCAAGTTTTATAAAGCTCTTTCATCCATCCTACTACCATTCATTCTGAGTGATCGCTATCCTCGACATCTCCTAAGCCCGGTCTAGGAACTGGTAACGGACCCGGATTCCAGGGAGCAAACAGCGGCAACAGCAACAGCCCCGGTAAAGCGGCAATCAGAGTCAATAGGAAAAAAGTTGTCCACCCTGTAAGTTCTACAATCCTTCCGGCTGGAGCCACTAAAATATCGCGGCTGACTGCCATTAAGCTAGACAGCAAGGCAAACTGCGTTGCCGAAAATCGCTGATTACAAAGGCTCATCAGAAATGCCACAAAGGCAGCGGTTCCCAAGCCAGCACAGAAGTTTTCGATATTGATCGCTACAACCATGAAGGGATAGTTTCGCCCGATTTGCGCCAGGATGAGGTAAGTCAGGTTGCTAACTGCCTGAAGTCCACCAAAAATCCAGAGGGAACGGTTAATTCCCAATTGGCTTAAAACTGCACCACCCGCCAACACACCTACGATTGTTGCCAGCAGACCCATTCCACCCTGGATGGCACCAATATCAGTTTGACTAAAGCCCGCCTGCAGCAGAAATGGCAGGGACATATTGTTGACTAGCGCATCGCCCAGTTTATAGAGAACGATGAAAACTAGAATAGCGATACCCTGGAACAACCCCGATCGCTGAAAAAATTCCAGGAAGGGCATTTTGATCGCTTCTGCCAAAGAGGATGGCGGGCGATCGCGCAAAATCGGTTCCGGTGCCCAAATGGAGAAAACAATACTAATTGCCATCAGCCCTGCCAGACACAGATAAACTGCCGTCCAGGGAATTCGGTCTGCCAGGATAAGCGCCAGGGAACCAGTTAACAGCAGCGCAATCCGATACCCTAAAACGGCAACGGCTGCTCCTGCTCCCATTTCTCGCTCTTCCAGCACATCGGTGCGGTAAGCATCAAACGCAATATCTTGACTGGCACTAAGAAATGCGATCAGCAATGCATTCACGGCAAGAAGCTGGAGTGCTTGAGTTGGGTTTTGCAGAGCCATAGCGGCGATCGCTAGTGTTAAACCCACTTGCGTAATCACCAGCCAACCCCGGCGGCGACCCAAAAATGGTGGCATGTAGCGATCGATCAACGGTGACCAGAGAAACTTCAGTGAATAGGGCACCCCCACCAAACTAAAGGCTCCGATCGAAGCCAGATCAACTCCCTCAACTGTCATCCAGGACTGTAGCGTCCTACTCGTCAAAAACAGCGGCAGTCCTGACGCAAATCCCAGAAACAGCAGTGCTGCCATTCGCTGGCTCTGAAAAACCTTAAAGAAAGAATCAACTGACTTCACGATCGCCCTCCGGCTCCTGACAGGAGAAATGCCTCTCCGATTCAGTCATCTTGCCATAGAGCGATTATCAAAAAGTCTTTGTTTCCCGCTAATGCACCAACCCATGCAGAAAGAGCCGCCCTTACAATCATTCACCAGTCATTCTTCCTATCTGCTTCATCACCTGTAGCACCTTAAGAAGCACATTACGTCCCGGCAATAGCAGCATCACATCCGAGACATCATAACGAGGCTGTGGTTCTTGAATGAGTTTAATGAAAGCAAAACTGCTGCCGTTGGTTACCAATCCATAGGTCAATCGCGCAGGGTGAGGAGTTGCCAGCATATATCCCAACGCCTGAGGGATTGCGCGATCAATGCCAAAGACCGAATTTTTTGCCTCCACTACCAAAACCCAGAAAAAGTCTTTGATCACCAGCGCATCAATTCGACCTCTCCAAAGTTCATTTGCTTCTGTAACTTCAATCTGTACGGGCTCCTCCAGCCTGACCTCAAACGGATATCGATAGAACCCAGCTAGATGCAACAAAGGAGAAACCACTATTAGCTTGATCAAACCTTCAGAAATTTGCCCCATTCGAGTTTGATCAAAATACTCTTGCTGTACCTGCTCCAGATAGCGTTTTTCCTCATCACTCAACTCGGGAAGAGCTTCATGCCACTCCGCAAAAAACTCAGGATCATCTGTTAGCTTGAGATTCTGCTTTTCCTCTAGCTCCGGCAACGTGAGGTTACTGATTGCAAGGCTCTGTACCATTTGTATCTCAGCTGCGGATCTGGACCGGCATGACCAGGTAAGTCATTTTCGTGCCGCCTAAAGGAGTGAGAATTGATGGGCTGGTTGCCGTATTGAACTGCATCTGAATTTCGGTAGTGTTGAGAGCCTTCAACCCTTCCACCAGATATTTCACGTTGAAGGCGATTTCTAAGTCTTCACCAGAAATTTGAGCCGCGACAGATTCGCGACCACTGCCCACGTCAGCAGCGTCTACCGACAAAACTAACTCCTGCTCAGCGTTGTTCATTTCCAGCTTCACAATGCTGTTTTTTTGGTCTGCGAGGACTGCAATTCGCTCTAACGCACCAACAAATAGGCGACGCTCAACCGTCAGTTGGCGGGAAAACTGACGTGGAATCAGTTGCCGATAGTTGGGATATTGTCCTTCAAGTAAGCGGCTGGTAAGGCGCTGATTTGCCCACTCAAAGGTTAACTGCCCCTGGTCAAAGTGAACGGCGATCGCCCCCGTATCCTGATGCACTTGCAGCATTCGTTCCAGTTCTCGGAGAGCTTTACTTGGAACCGTCACATCAAATTCGGCTTTTGCCTCTGCATCAGTCGTTCCTTTGCCATTTGCCTTAGCTGCGCTAGACGGCTCTTCATCCGGTTCCACATTCACAGTTTGGACTACCGCAAGACGATGCCCATCCGTTGCGGCAAACTCTAGGCTATCTGGCTCCACCGTCAAATGCACCCCAGTTAAAACCTGCTTAGTTTCATCAGCACTCGTTGAGAACAGCGACCCGCGCAGCCCTTCAATCAAAGATTCAACGGGCAAATAGGTCACATCCCCATCTTCAATCGTTGGCAATTCGGGATATTCTTCTGCGCCCATGCCGCGAACCTGATACCGCCCGAAGGCACAGGTCAACGTTGCCGTCATATCACCCGATTCAGTTGCCAAAGTAATTTCGCCATCGGGCAAACGCGAAACGATATCGCTCAGCAGCTTAGCAGGCAGGGTCAGCGTCCCCCCTTCCTCAACCTGTGCCGCAAAGCTAGTTTGCACTCCCAAACTCAAGTCAAATCCAGTGAGACTGACGCGCTGAGTTTCCTCATCCGCCTTCAACAGCACATTTGCCAAAACGGGATGGCTGGGACGCGAAGGAACAGCGCGGCTAACCAGGGAAAGGTGAGAACTAAGTTCGTTTTGGGCACAAATGAGTTTCATGGGTGAAAAATTGATGCTTGCGGCTGTCGGATTGAGGGCTGCTGGGGCAAAGACGGATTGAAGGAACTTGGGTATGCTCTGCGAGATTTCAACTTTTGGACGCTTTAACTTGAGTTAGCTGGCTTGGCTAGTAAACGGTTCGCGATTGTTTTGTAACGGTTCAGCGTTTAGAGATCAGATCCTTTGTACTATTTAGTTGTACAAAAGCTAGTACTTCAACTAGTACACTGAAAAGCCAAGGACAAGTTCTGCTTGGAACGAGATCCTAACACCCTTACCGCCTTTAATTGAACCTTTCAATTTGTCGAATCTGAAGCATTCATCCGTGACTTTAAAGGATTCCGGATCGGATCTTTAAAAAGAGATCGGTAGTAGTAGGGCCTGTGGAAAATGTGGAAAAAGTCAGGGGATCACGCCAGCATAGGGATCTTGAAAGTTTCTAACTTGTGGAGAACTTGTGGAAAAAGAGAAGAGTGTTTTACACAGTATTTATACTCATCTAGCATTTCCACCTAAACCCTGGCTTTTCCACGCTGGTTTCCCCATAGTTTTCCACAGAAAAATAGTGCTTTTCCACAGAATTTTTCCTCTTAATATTCCTTAATCTAAGAACGCTACAAAAGTTTACTTTAGGGGACTTAGGAAAAACCTCTATATGAATTTCGTCAGGTTGGCTGGAAAATATCTCTGCTCTGTACAGAAAGATCTCTGAAAAATAGCAACTTTTCGGCGAAAGTTTGTTGTTTAGCCTGTAAATGAAGCGATTTTTGGCAGGAGTAATGAGGTTGCTCCAGAAACTGCACCAATAAAAATGTCAAGAATTGGGCTTGTGCTGTTTAGAGCTTGATTAAACAGCCTGGTTTTAGTACATTTGTACTATATTCATGCGTTGTTGGTTCTGCGATGCAGATGCCAGGGTTGAACGGGAGAGGGCAGGATGAGTCTTGAGCAAACGAATCAGTTGATTCAGTTAGTCCTAAATTCGGCGCTGATGGTGTCGGCGTGCGTAGTGATTTTGGGTGGACTGCTGGTGCGCCACACTGCAACTCATAGGCAACTGCGATCGCTCACTCAGGAATATGCTGAGCTGATGGGCGGCTCGGTTTTGCTCAGGGGCGATCGCTTGCTCCAGGTCAAGCACCAACTGCGGCAGTTGCGACAGCAATATCAGGATGCCTATCGCAGCATTTTGGTGATTCACTATGCGCTGTTCATGTTTGTGTTGAGCGGGCTGACCGTTGCCCTGAGAACGATCGCGAATGCGGATTGGCTGATTACAGCAGCATTAGTGCTATTTATCGTTGGGTTGGTCATGCTGCTGCTGGGATTAGCGCTGGCGTTGGCAGACCTTCATGCAGCCAAGCGATCGCTCTGGAATGAGATCCAGTGGGCGCTCAGCTTAGGCAATGCAGGGGAAACACCTTTACTAGAAGGCAAACCTGAAATGTTGGAGAAGCGATCGCCCCTCCCCAAAAAAACAACTCGCAAACTTCCTAAACTGACCAAATCCTCTAGGCAACAAAAACCTAAAACCGGAGTGATTTAATACCGCTACTGCTATACACCTCGCTGGCGGCTCGATGCAGCAGCGAGTGACGATAGACCAGCGCTTCAAAATCATCGCCATAGCCGCCGCCAATGACACAAGCGACCGGATAGCCTTGGGCAGCACAGGTACTCAAAACCTGCATTTCCCGGCAAAAAAGGCCGCGGTCGCTGAGAGCCAGTTTGCCCAGGCGATCGCCCGAATGTGGATCAACTCCCGCGTCGTATAGCACCAGGTCGGGCTGAAACCCAGACAGCAAATCGGGTAAATATTTCGCCAAGGTTTGCAGATATTCCTCATCTTCCATGCCGACGGGTAAAGGCACATCCAGGTCGCTGGTTTGCTTAGTGCCGGGAAAATTCACCTCGCAATGCATCGAGAAGGTAAAAACAGTCGGGTCGTCCTGAAAAATGAATGCAGTGCCGTCCCCCTGATGCACGTCCAGGTCTACGATCAGGACTTTTTGGACTAACCCTTGCTGCTGAAGAACACGGGCGGCGATCGCCAAATCATTAAAAATGCAGAACCCTGACCCGTAGCTAGGAAAAGCGTGATGGGTTCCGCCTGCGGTGTTGCAAGCTAGCCCATGCTCTAGCGCCAGTCGTGCCGTTAAAATTGTGCCACCCACCGCGATGCAGGTACGCTGCACCAGCGCCGGACTCCAGGGTAAGCCAATTCGCCGCTGAGCCTTGGCATCCAGCGTTCCCTCGCAGTAATCTCGAATGTATTCCGGTGTATGCACCAGTTCGATCCATTCCTGGGGCGGGGCTTCAGGCTGATGAAATTGGGATGCAGAAGCGACTCCATCCGCCAGCAAGGTTTGGTACAGCCGCCTAAACTTCTCCATTGGGAACCGATGTCCAGGTGGCAGAGGTACAACGTAATCAGGGTGATAAACGAACGGCAGATCCATCTAACGTAAAATCAATCCTTGTACTTAAACCCGTCATGCAAACCGAAACGTTTTGGCAATTAGGCAGCAACAGCCCCGACAATGCCAGCCATTTTGCCACGATCAGCCGATGGTGGGCTGAGTTGAGTGGCAAGGAAGTTACCTGGCGACAACGCCTGATTCCTCCCAATGGAGATTTGAGCGTACTGAACTGGGAAACCCAGCGGTTCGACGAGACGATTCTCTTTGATGCGGCTGAAACGCGCGGTATCACGCTCTACTGGCGCAAATCTGGCTCTACGGATGAACGCAATACCACCCCTCACAAACTGGCACTCGATCATTTGCATCAGCGCCTTTATGTTTTTCCGCGATCGCAGCAAGAAGTCGTGATTCAAATTGGAGTCCCTGAAGAGGTTTACCGATCGCTCGTCGTTACAAACCCCCAAATCGAACGTAGCACAAGCGGCAAAGACCAAATTCTCACCCTCAAAGACGACCTCCAGCAGCTAGAGATCAAAATCTCTTTGGGCGCTGAAAATTTCGAGCAACTCAAGCGACTGCTCAGAGTTGAAGACTAATCCCAACAGAATCTTAGCGAGAAGCGACAGCCTGAGCCATTTTTCCCTACAGTTAAAACAGTAGACACTTTTTGGCACGCCGATGATGGTGCGGCAGCCTGCGCTACCATTCACGCAGGAGTCCTAGTGGGTACGGTGTTCAGGTTTCATGAGGTGTTATGTCGTCTTTCAATTGGTTTAATCGGCAGTACAACGATCGTGTCGATGCTCAGACCGAGCCAGCAGAAACTCCCTCAACTGAGCCAGAGACCGAATCAGCAGAACCCGCTGAGGCGGACTCAACCCCAGATGTGTCAGCAGACTACCTCAACTGGGCAAAAGCAGCTTACCAAAACATTCAAAAGCGCCAGCAGACCAGTACAACTGCTTCACCGCCAACCGTTACCGAAACGGCTCAGACTAGCTCTGCAGAAACTCCCCAAGCCGCTGAATCATCTGACTCTGTGTCTAAACCAGCAGAGCCAGTTTCTCCTATAGCTGAGTCAGAAACGGAATCAGCGCCAACGGCTGAACCTGTTTCTGAAGACGAGGCTGAACCGGCTTCTGAAGCTTCTCTAGAAACTCTTCCTGAGCCTACTGCTGAACCTACCTCAGAACTTGTTGCAGAAACTGCTGCTGAACCTGATGCGGAAGTTTCCTCCACAGAGAGCATTCCTGAAAGTTCTACCGAAACACCTGCAAGTGATGAAGTCGCTGCCACTGCTCCTCTGCCTTTTTGGGCGCAAGCAGAAGCAGAGCGGCAAGAACGCTTGGAGCGACTTAAAGCAACAGCAATCGAAGAACCTGAACCTGTTCCTGTCGCTGCAACAACAGCAACTCCAGAACCAGAAACCGCTGATTCCGGTTTTCCTGGAATTGAATTTGACGAAAATTTCCTCTGGTCAGCCGAGGTGTTAGCGTCCCAGGGTCGCCGTCCCGAGCAAATTTCAGTTGAGGAGATTACCTGGCTAAAGCGGCTGCGGCAGGGACTGGACAAAACCCGTCGCAACCTGGTGAATCAACTGCGGTCGATCGTTGGGCAAGGACCGCTCAACCAGGATGCGGTCATGGAGATCGAGTCCCTGCTGCTTCAAGCAGATGTGGGAATTGTGGCGACCGACTACATCATCGAGTCGCTGCAAAACAAGCTGCGCCAGGAAGCACTGCCCCCAGCAGAGGCGATCGCTTACCTCAAGCAAATCCTGCGCGACATGCTGGACAACCCTCTAGGCAAATCCTATTCCCCCACCTTCGCACCCGAAAAAGAGACACTCAACATCTGGTTAATAACCGGGGTAAATGGTGCCGGGAAAACGACAACAATTGGCAAAATCGCCCATATTGCCAAAAAATCGGGCTACAACTGTCTGATCGCTGCGGCTGATACTTTCCGGGCTGCGGCAGTGCAGCAGGTTAAAGTATGGGGCGATCGCAGCAACGTAGAGGTGATCGCTAACCCTGGCAAAAACACTGACCCGGCTGCCGTTGTATTTGATGCGATCGCTGCTGCCCAATCTCGCAACACCGAACTGCTGCTCATCGACACCGCAGGTCGCTTGCAAAACAAGAAAAACCTGATGGACGAGCTGAGCAAAGTTCGCCGCATCATCGACAAAAAAGCGCCGAATGCCAAAATTGAGTCGCTGCTCGTGCTGGATGCCACGCTGGGGCAAAATGGACTGCGTCAGGCGGAAGTCTTCTCCGAGGCAGCTCAGCTTAGCGGTGTCGTCCTCACCAAGCTAGATGGCACTGCCAAAGGCGGAATCGCTTTAGCAGTCGTACAGCAGCTTGGACTACCCATTCGCTTTATTGGAGCAGGCGAAGGCATCGAAGACTTACGCCCCTTTTCTAGCTACGAGTTCGTCGAAGCGCTTCTTAGCGGCTGAGTCAAGACTATTTCAAAGCAATTTGAATAGACATGCAATAGATTCCTGTACGGGCTTGGCAACGCTAAGCCCCTGCTTAAACTTGGCTATCACAAGCTCTGTTTAGACTGAAATGTTTTAGCATTTAGCAAACATATGTCATCAGTTCGACACAATCTTGTCAGACTGTGAGTATATCTAAAGAGCTTGAGAATGCACCTGCAACCTGTGGCAAGTAGCTGAGAAGATTTCAGACTAATTCTCTGAATCTTTCCCCTACTCAATACTTCACAGTCTTGTTGTGTTCTGTCGTGTCTCAACTTGGATGAGTAATGACTTTTGCAACCTACCAATCTAAGAAAATCGGGTATCGAGTAGGACGGTGGATTCGCGCTACAGTCTGGTTTGGGCTAAGTGTAGCTGTGAGTCTCTTGATCTGGGCGATCGCTCCAGCCACACACGCTCAAACACCTGAGACACCGTCAGCCGAGACATCGCCAGCGGAGACACCAACAGAAGATCCATCATTGGCTGCTCCTAGTCTCAGCTTGGAGCTTCCAGACTTTAGCGATTTACTTCCCTCTGATACATCAGAAATTGATACCCAATCTGTCTACCTGGATGGAAATCAACTGTTTGTAGTTGCTGCTCCAGATATAACCGTAGATGACCCTAACGATTTAGAAAATGGCTCCAGCGCTCTTAACGCACGGGTCAACAGCATTGAAACTCAACTCAAACAAATCGTTAATGCCGACTTTAATCCCGCTACACTACAACTCACTTCAGAATATGTAGAAGCTGAGGAAGTATTTGTAATTAATGCTAGCTACGGCACGGGCGAAAATGAGACAAACGAAGATTACTTGCTGACTGTTAATGCATTAGACGCTCAGGCAAACGGGGTTGACGACTTAGAAACCTGGACAAACGAGCTAACCGAAAGAATTGAAGGAGCACTGCTTAGAGCTGAGCAAGAACGTCGTCCAGACTCTTTAAGACAGCAGATCTCGATCGCCAGTGGCATTTTACTCGTGATGATTGTTGCAAGCTTTTTGCTTACTGTGTTTCAGCAGCAAGCCAAGCAAAAACATCGCTTTATTACAGCACGGCGAGAAGCAGATGCTCAAGAAATGTCAGCGGCAGCAGATACCGGCAACCCAACCGAGATGACGACTGCCCTGTTACAGCGGCAAATGCACAACCGCCAACAGCACAACCTCAACGAAATTCAGCGGCGACTGTTTCAACTCGGTCAAGTTTTCATCTGGGGAGGTGGCACACTAATAATCCTGGGGCTATTCCCTTACACTCGCTGGGTGCAGCCCCTAATCCTCAACTGGAATTGGATACAATTTCCGCTCTACATCACGCTGATCCTGTTTAGTACCTACGTTGCCATTCGTATCAGTGATGTTTTAATCGATCGCTTTTTCTTAGTTCTGCAAAGCGGTACCAGCTTTAGGGCAGAAACTTCTCAGCGACTAGCGCTCCGATTTTCAACTTTTTCCCGTGTTGCCAAAAGCATCATTGCAGTACTTCTAGTCAGTTCTGGAATTGTTACCTCTCTTGCTGTCGTAGGAATTGAAATTGCTCCTCTCTTGGCTGGAGCCGGGATTATTGGTTTAGGAATTTCTTTTGCGTCACAAAGTTTGATCAAAGACATCATCAATGGCTTTCTCATCCTATTTGAAGACCAGTATGGAGTCGGAGACGTAATCATCGTTGGAGACGTGGCGGGATTAGTGGAAAACATGAACCTTCGCATTACTCAACTGCGAAATGAAGAAGGACGTTTGATCACAGTTCCCAATAGCGAAATCAGAATTGTGCAAAACCTCTCCAAAGAGTGGTCTCGCGTTGACTTAACGATCACGATCGCCAACAATGCCAACCTGGACGAAGCGCTCAAAGTAGTTAATGACGTAGCTCAAGAAATGAGTCACGATCGCCATTGGCGTTCTCTAATTTTGGAGTCTCCTTTATTGTTGGGAGTAGATAAGCTTGATCATATCGGCTCAATGATACGACTTTGGATAAAAACCCAGCCGCTCAAACAGTGGGATGTTGCACGAGAATATCGCCGTCGTCTAAAGCTAGCCCTTGATGAAGCCGGAATTGCCATTGGCGTGCCTCAACAGTCGCTCGTATTTAAGAGCGATTTGCGCCTTGCAGGTGAATTAGCTGAGGAGCAGAATGGTGGTGAAGATGGACAAAAGGCAGACGGAGGATTTACTCATACCGAATCGCGTTCTTCCGGTCCAACCAATCCATTTCACGTGGGCAACTAAAATAAAGTGAAAAAGTTGAACCTATTGCACATGCCGTTGAAATCAATATCGCAATCCTAAATTTGCTTTTGAAAAAGCAATTTCAACGTGGGTTACATTAGCTTAGAGTTCAGCTTTAGAAGCCATGCAAAGCAACATCCGTCATACTCTCAAGACTGTTGCTCTACTAATGTTTGGGGCTGCGATCGTCCTGTTCCTCACAAATTGCAGAGCAGTTTCCAACCAGAGTTCAGATCAAGCTAGCTCAACTACAGTCGAAAATTCAACGGACGAAGTTCAACCTACGGGATGTGTCACGTCAATCAACGACCCTGCCGCTCCAGTCACCAACATTTACTCTAATCCTGAAGAACAGTCCAGCGAGGTGTTGGATGAATTGCCCAACAATACAGAGATAACAGTAGTAGGCTCTCAAAATGGTTGGCTGCAAATCAATTCACCTGCAGCAGGCTGGGTCTTTTTAGGATCAACAACGGTTTCCTGTGGTGACACCGCCGCAATTCAAACTGTCGTCGGTAATGTTGATCTGCTGAAGGAGAAAGCAATTGAAGGCGATCGCCTCGCTGCCGATATGCTGATTCGCTATGCATTTCAAGCAGACAGCGCAGGTGCCGAAGTCGCGCTCGGTGCAATTATGGAATGGGCACAAACGAATCCAGAATTACTCATCTCCGTTCTGGATGAACAGCCTCAATCTGTCCGAAATGGCGTGCTGTCTTTGCTCAAATTTTCTTTATCATCAGAGGCTCAATCTACCTTTGAAGCGGCGCTAACGAAACAAAGTTCAGATTCGCCAACGGCTCAAACTTGGCAGCAAGACGATCGCCCCTCTCCTTAGAGAAAGTTCAGCCAAAACTTCAAAATTTACTCCTCAACCGGGTTGCTAAACCTCAATTCCCTGCATATCTAAACTGCGCCATAAATACCAGGAGACGATCGCTCCATAGGGTTTCCACTTTTGCCCCATCAACTCCACCATCTTTTTGGTGGGTAAGTCATCTAGCTGATAGAGCTTTCGAATTCCAGCCCTCACCCCCAGATCATCTACAGGTAAAACATCAAGTCTCCCTAGCCGAAAGATCAATAGCATTTGAGCACTCCAACGCCCAATCCCCTTAACTTGAGTGAGCGTTTGAATGATGGCTTCATCTTCCATTTCTGCCAACTCTGCCATAGTAGGCAAACCGTCTAATATCTTCTGCGCTAAGTCTTTGAGGTAAATAATTTTAGAGCGTGAAATGCCAACTCCACGTAGCGTTTCATCAGGTGTGTTGAGAATATCCATTGCTGTCGGCAATCTTTCAGCGTAAAGCTGAAGAAACCTGCCGTGAATTACATTCGCAACTTTGGTAGAAAGCTGCTGATGCAGAATTGTTTTAGAGAGAGAAAATAGCAAATCTGCTTCAGGCTGGGGTTCCCCCAATTGACAGGGTCCAACCTGCTGAATCAGCTTTCCTAGAACGGGGTCAGACTTGATGAGAAAGGCGATCGCTGTTGAGTAATCCATTGCTGAAAAACTATATCTAAGGCTCTCGTCGTAACAAAGCAAAATTGGTAAAACTTGACTTCTAGATACCTAAACTTACCTAATTCTGTAGAAAATTTGTCAAGTTTATCGTATGAATAACAAGTCAATTTTTCCTTTAAAAATTAGTTGGGTTGGCTGACATCACTAGATTAATCACAGCAATAGAAGAGCAGTAAATAGCTGTCTTAGCATCATGCTAGTTACAACACAGATTCGACCATATTTAGCTGAAACGCTTTATCAAAAGTGGGCCGAGAAGAATTTAGCAATTGATATAAATTAATATAACTAGGTCAACTTCAATCTATTGACACTATCCATTTCGTATAAATACGGTAGTCAGAGCAATTCGTGAAGCCTGAATGAATTTAAAGAATTGGTGACTGTTTTTGATCTGCACTGGGGAAACCTATTGCCAAGTAAATTCGTGTGAGAATTAAAGCTATGGCAGACGCAGGGAATACCTTACAGGAAGCAAAGCGAGTTGCTTTTAGTAGAGGCTTCGCTAGATATTCAGATTCTCTCACTCCTACAGACCGCAACGACTACTACCGCATCGATATTAGAACTCGTAAGAGTCTTAGCGCTAGGGTTTTTGGCTTGACAGGTAATGCCGACCTTGCGCTTTACGGCAGCAGGGGTGGAGTGATTCGCCCTACTTCCAGGCAGCCTCTTACACGGGAAGAAAACATTAACCTTACCGTTGACCCAGGGACCTACTACCTTCGAGTTTTTACTCCTGAAGCAACAACCACAACTCGATATGCCTTAACCCTATCTGCTTTTGACGACAATGCCGGAAATTCCCAGACTAGGGCACGTGCTTTAGGAGACATTACTGGAGTCGTTAATCGTGTTGATTATACAGATTTTGTCGGAGTCGCAGACTTAAATGACTTCTACAGTTTTACAGTGAGCGATCGCAGAACTGTTAATGCCTCCATACGAGGTCTACGGGGCGATGCCGACCTGTACCTAAGAGACAGTGCAGGCAACATACTCCAGCAGTCTGTTACAGCAGGTACTGCTAGCGAAGTCATTACTCGTGCTTTAAATGGTCCGCTCACCAATGGTAACCCTGTCAACGACCCTACTAGACCTGTTACTTATTTCCTGCAAGTTGTTCCCAAGGCAGGTGTACGTACTGGATACACACTAGGAATCTCTACGGGTCCAGAAGCTGGGGCAACCGTTGCAAAAGCACGTAGTATCGACCTTACTTTTGATAGTCAAACTTATAGTGATGGACTCGGTGATGGGGATAATATAGACCTTTACAGCTTCAGGGTAGACACCCCTAGCGACTTTAATCTGCGGTTAGATGGCTTCAATGCAACTTTAAACGCGGATGTGCAGCTCTATCGAAATGACGGCTCAATTGCTCCCTTTACACCTCAAAACCTTGTTGCTTCATCGGTTCAAGGTGGACTAGGGATTGCAGAAAGCCTCACCAACCAGCGGTTGACTGTGGGCGATTACCTGATTCGAGTTAGCCGATTTGGCAACACGGGCAACTCCTCCTATAACCTGACATTATCGGGACTGCCAGGAGACAGAGCGCCAAACACAATTCAAACTGCCCGTAACCTTAACTTGAGCAGTACAAATATCCGCGCTCCGTTTACGCTAACGGGTACGGATGGTGCCCCTGAATTTATTAACCCTGCTGACCGGCTCGACTTTTACAAAGTGGACCTAAACTCAGGCGGTCGCACTTTCCTTAGCATCAGGCTCACCAACCTGCCAAACGGCAACTTGCCAAGCGGCACTGCTGATCTATTGCTGCTGCAAGATAGCAACAATGATGGAGTCATTAGTGACTCAAATGGCAGTGGCACTATCGATCTAGGCGACGAGGAAGTTATCTCCGTTTCTACCAGAACGGGTTCTTCTCCCGAAACGATTGGAGGCACTTTCCAGGATGGCACTTACTACCTCGCTGTTAGACCTGGTGTAGAAGGTCAAGCCAGCTTCTACGATCTCAGTGCTTACACTGCTCCAGGTGGCACAGTTCCTAGTATCACCAGAGATATTCTGTTTGGGGCAGGCAGTTCTGACCCTCGAGAATTTACTGATGTAAATGGTTCTCTTTACTTCATTGCTAACGACGGAGAAGGCTATGCCCTTTGGAAGAGTGAAGGAGTCATCTCCTCACGCCTTGGTACTGTACAAACTACGGCAAAAGTAAGAGTAATCAAACCAGGAGCAACAGAAATCGATATTTCTGGTCTCACCAATGTCAACGGCACCCTCTATTTTGCAGCCGATGACGGAGTTAATGGCACTGAGCTATGGAAGAGTGATGGCACCGCAGCCGGAACTGTATTGGTCAAAAACATCAACACTCTAGTAGGAGGTTCTTCTTTGCCCAGCTCGCTGACAGCAGTTGGCGATACGCTCTATTTTGTGGCTTCTGACCAGGGCAACAACTTTGAGCTATGGAAGAGCGACGGTACTGAAGCGGGAACTGTCCAAGTTGCAGATTTGGCAACATTGGAAACAGGACAACCAGTTAGCTCTTCTCCCGACAACTTGACCAATGTGAATGGTACACTCTTCTTCACAGCTACCACTAGGGCAACAGGAAGGGAGCTATACCGTCTTGATCCTGGCAGCACGGCTCCTCAACTTCTAGAGATTACGGAAGGCAATACCGGTTCTTTCCCTGAAAATTTAACCGTTGTTAACGATACCGGGCTTTACTTTACAGCGTTTACAGATGCAAATGGACTAGAAATCTGGAAGATTGGTGCTAGCGGTATTCCAGTCAGAGTCACAGAGTTTGGCTCACCAACTACGTCTGATTCGGAAGCTGCAAGTCTGACTGCGGTTGGCAGTCAGCTTTATTTCACGGCAGTTGATGGCAACTTTAGGGAGCAGCTTTGGAGCATTGATACGGCAAGGGCTGACGCGTTAACTCAGTTAACTAACGTTGACGGTGGAGCTAACCCTAGTAGCCTGGTCAATGTGAACGGCACTCTCTATTTCTCTGCTACCAAGGAAGTTATTGATGGAGTTGATGATCGGGAGATTTGGAGTACCAACGGAACTGCTACAGGAACTACAGCAAAGACCAGTATTGACTCCATTGAGTTCAATCCAAGTAATTTGATTGATGTCAATGGAGTTCTCTACTTCACGGCTAACGACGGCAATAGTGGGACTGAATTGTGGAGATATAACCCTGAGAGCTCTAACCCAAGAGCAGAACTTGTCTCCGATATTATTCCAGGTGCTATCGGCTCAAATCCAGAAGCCTTAACCAACATCAGTGGCAGATTGTTCTTCCGAGCTGATAATAGCTCTGATGCGAATGGCGACGGTGTAATCAACGAGCAAGAAGGAAACGGCATTGAGCTTTGGGGACTGTAACGACTGTAGTTTAGTCACCTGAATTGATTTGAGGGGTAGGGTTAGAGGTAAAGTTTCTAACCCTACCCCTTTCTTTTGAAGGTCTGCGCGTCGTGCTATGGACCTGGATAGAACGCATCTATTACAAGCAATCCTGTCACGAATCAATAGAATTGCTATATAGAATGGAGACATGGCAGTTGTTAAGACTGTTGGCAGGAGCCATTTAGCCCTGCTTGACTAGGCTAGATTAGTCATACCAGCATTAATTAGCCTGTTTCTACTTACTTTGTACATTCCAAAAGGAAAGATAGAGTCATGGGGTTATTTGACCGTGTTAGTCGGGTTGTCCGGTCTAATCTCAACGCCGCCGTCAGTTCTGCTGAAGATCCAGAAAAAATCCTGGAGCAAGCGATTATTGACATGCAGGAGGACCTGGTACAGTTGCGTCAGGCTGTTGCAAGTGCGATCGCCAGCCAAAAACGAATGCAGCAGCAACATAACCAGGCTCAGTCAGAAGCAAACAACTGGCAACAGCGGGCTCAGCTAGCGCTGCAAAAAGGCGACGAAAATTTAGCGCGTGAAGCCCTCAACCGCAGAAAGGTGCAAGCTGAAACAGCTACAGCGCTGAAGACACAGTTAGATCAGCAATCCTCAACGGTAGATACCTTAAAGCGCAATCTGATTGCGTTGGAAGGCAAAATTTCTGAAGCAAAAACTAAGAAAGATATGCTCAAGGCTAGAGCTAGTGCCGCCAAAGCCAATGAGCAGCTTCAAGGAACAATGAGTTCGCTCAACACCAGCAGCGCAATGGGTGCGTTTGAGCGAATGGAAGAAAAAGTGCTGCAAATGGAAGCTCGCTCACAAGCCGCGGCAGAGTTGGCAGGGGCTGACTTGGAGAGTCAGTTTGCTGCACTGGAGTCAGGTAGCGATGTGGATGATGAGTTAGCCGCGATGAAGGCGCAACTATTGGGTTCTGCAGCCCCGGCAAATCAAGCGCAGCTTCCCTCCTCCGAGCCTACGACTCAAGCCCCTCAAGATAAAGCAGTAGATGATGAGCTAGAAGCTTTAAAGAATCAGCTAGATCAGCTATAGAATCTAATTAATTTCGCCTGTTAAGGTTTGCTAGGAGGTTACGTTCCAGTGACGTAGCCTCTTTAGCGCTCTAAGCTTCTAGGAAATGCTTTTGTCTACTATGTCTGACCTGCCACCCCTCAGCATTGATACTATTTGGGCAATTTTAAACGACACGCTAGATGATGCGACGGTTAATCAGCTCGTGTGGCACTATCTGGGCTATCGGTACGATGCAACGGCAGAGCGGTGGAATGCTGCAGAAGTTTCTTCTGAATGGTTGGAGAACTATCCAGAGCCACCAAATTTTATTGAAGACCGTCCTGCTACGGTTAAGTTGACGCGCTCTATTCCCAAACCCAACAAGCAGCTTTTGAAGGAGCAACTTGGGTTTGAAGGGTACAAGGTAGGAGAGCTAGTTCCTCGTCTGACGAGACGCGCAACAATGGCAAACTGGTTGCTCAGCTATATGCGCGATCGAGAAACTGTAGGTTGAATAAGGGGCGATCGCTATTTAAAGCCGCTCTTTTAGTGAGGGTTAGTTATCAAACTCTCTGATGGTTTTTATCAGCCTAAAAGTAGAGATAAAGCCTTAGACATAAAAGTTTATTTCCTCAGAAAGATGTCTGAATGAATCTGAACCTCAGAGAATAAGTTCAGACTTCTTCCTAAAGGAATTTTATGGCTAACCAGATTGAATTTAGTTTATTTGCACCCTATAACAATGCAGCAACATTAATTGGGTCTTTTTCCGACTGGAAAGAAATACCCATGCAAAAAGATAAAGAAGGCTTTTTTCGCACTAAAGTTGAGCTAGAAGATGGCGCTTATCAGTACAAGTTTCGTGTACAGTCTAAAAGCTGGTTCTTTGAACCTGATCAATGGGTAGATGTAAACGATCCCTATGCAACAGATATTGATAACCCTACTCAAAATTGTGTTTTAACTATTAAAGACGGCGAAAGAATTGTTGATACTTATGTTTGGCAACATGATGATAAACCCTTACCTGCAGATCATGAATTAGTAATTTATGAAATGCACGTAGGTGACTTTTCAGGGGGAGAGGATGACCCTTATGCTCGTGGAAAGTATAAGCACGTCATCGAAAAGCTGGATTACCTATGCGAATTAGGTGTCAATGCAATTGAACTGATGCCTGTTAAAGAATATCCAGGTGACTATAGCTGGGGTTACAACCCCCGTTATTTTTTTGCAACAGAATCTAGCTATGGTTCTACGGCCGAGCTAAAGAATCTAATTGATGAATGCCATGCTCACGGTATTCGTGTTCTCATGGACGGCATTTTTAATCACTCTGAAGCAGAGAGTCCACTCACTCAAATTGACCATGATTATTGGTATCACCATGAGCCACGTGACCCAGATAATAACTGGGGACCAGAATTTAACTACGAGCATTATGACGAAAATCTAGAAACCCATCCTGCTCGTCGTTTTGTCGGTGATGCGGTTCGTTTTTGGATTGAGGAATATCACATTGATGGCATTCGTTATGATGCGGCTCGGCAGATTGCAAACTACGACTTCATGCATTGGATTGTGCAGGAAACTAAGCAAGCTGCGGGAGCAAAACCGTTCTATAACATTGCTGAACATATTCCTGAAACAACAGATATTACAGGTGTTGATGGCCCAATGGATGGCTGTTGGCATGAAAGCTTCTATCACTGCATTCTGGAACATATCAGTGGAGAAACTTTCGATTTAGAGCGTCTCAAAGATGCATTAGATGCTAAGCGTCAAGGCTTCTTGGGGGCTACTAATGTAGTTAACTATTTAACCAATCATGACCACAATCACCTGATGGTGGAATTGGCAGACCGCGATATTTTTGATGAAGCCGCTTTTAAGCGACTGAAGCTGGGTGCAGTGATGCTCATGACGGCAATGGGTGTGCCGATGATTTGGATGGGTGAAGAATTTGGGGAGTATAAGCCTAAAACAATTGAGCAGAATAAAATCGAATGGTCTTTGTTAGAGAATGACTTGAATCGAGGATTATTCGAGTACTACAAGGGCTTGATTTCCCTGCGTAAAGAGAGTCATGCACTTTATACCGAGAACATTAACTTCTTTCATGAAGATCCAGAGGGTAAAGTTCTAGCTTACGTTCGTTGGAACGATGAGGGGTCAAGAGTCGTTGTCGTAGCAAACTTCTCAGACCAATACTTGGCAGGCTATCGAATTGAAAATTTCCCAGAAAATGGTACTTGGCATGAATGGACGGGAGATTATGATATTGAGGCGGGCGATAACAACATCATGATTGACTTGCCAGAATATGAGGCGAAGGTATTTGTCTGGCAACAGTAGTAATTTACTCCTTTTCCACTAAAAGATTCAGGGATGCATCCCTGAATCTTTTAGTACCTAATCTTTAGCTGGGAAGGGATTAATGGAAACGCAACGGAGTTAATGGAAACGCAACGGAGTTAATGGAGACGTGGTTGATTGCATCTCTACTGCATCCGATCTATGGTGCGGTATTGAACTGCTTCGGCTACATGATGAGTCTGCAAATTTTCGTCGCCTGCCAAATCTGCAATAGTTCGAGCAACTTTAAGGATGCGATCGGTAGCTCTGGCAGATAGCCCGAGTTTTCGGATTGCTCCTTCTAACAAGGTGCGAGTTGCATTATCTAACAGACACCATTGTCTCAAGTGGCTGCTCTGCATATCTGAGTTGCAGCGCGGGGTATCGTTCTGAAATCGGGTGCGGGCGCGATCGCGTGCTACCTGCACCCTTTTTCTCACTGAAACAGAGTCTTCGCCAATTGGCTGTTGGGTAATTTCTTCTGGCTTCAAACGGTTGACGGCTACCTGCAGGTCAATCCTGTCCATTAGTGGACCTGAAAGCCTTGCCCAATATTGCTCTCTTGCTTTTGGCTTGCAGGTGCAGGGTTGAATTGTGTCACCAAAATAACCACAAGGGCAGGGATTAGTACTGGCAACCAGGGTAAACTGAGCCGGAAAAGACACCGATTGACGAGTCCGTGAGATTGTAACGTAACCATCTTCAAGCGGTTGACGCAGAAATTCTAAAACATCTCTTTTAAATTCTGTTAACTCGTCTAGGAAAAGCACTCCCCTGTGCGCTAGGGAGATTTCACCAGGACGAGGAAAGCTACCGCCGCCAACGAGTGAAGGTCCAGAGGCAGAGTGGTGGGGACTGCGAAAGGGGCGATCGCTGACCAAAGATCCCCTATCTTTCAATAATCCTGCAACTGAGTGAATTTGAGTAACTTCTAGTGCCTCGCTAAATGAGAGAGGTGGCAAGATACCGGGTAGCCGTCTAGCGAGCATAGTTTTGCCGCTGCCAGGAGGACCAACAAATATCAAGTTGTGCCCGCCAGCAGCGGCAATCTCCAAGGCGCGACGGGCATGAGCCTGTCCTTTTACGTCTTTTAAATCTAGACCGCAGAAGTGCGATCGCGTCAATTCTGCTAGCCCATCTACTTGTAGCGGTTCGTAACGTTCTGGCTCATTCAAAAAATCGGCTACTTCTGAAACGTGCTTGAATCCGTAAACTGCCAACCCTTTGACAACAGCCGCTTCGCGGGCGTTGTCGGCTGGTACGACTAGTCCTTTGATGCCTAAACGTTGAGCGGCGGCAGCGATCGCCAGCACCCCTGCAACAGAACGAAGTCCTCCATCTAAGGAAACCTCGCCTAAAAATAAATAGTCTTCTAGTAACTGAGCGTTAACCTGCTCAGAAGCCGCTAGGATGCCAATGCTAACAGGCAAGTCAAAGCTGGGCCCTTCTTTGCGTAAGTCAGCAGGAGTCAGGTTGATTACAATTCTTCGCATTGGGAAGGCATAGCCTGCGTTTTTAAGGGCGGCTTTTACCCTTTCCTTCGATTCCTGCACAGCAATATCGGGTAAGCCAACAACGACGATTCCTGGCAGTCCACCTGCGATGTCAACTTCAACGCCAACTTTGACAGCATCAATGCCAATCAAGGAGGCACTCCAAATTCTGGCAAGCATACAAATTTCATCCACTGCGGCTACCCGGTAGAGTGCCCTTAATTTTTGTTGGTAGAACAATTTTTCATGTCGGCATAAGCCTTTAGAATTTCAGCAAGTAGTTTTTGTAACCAAAATGAGCGAAATTCAAGAAACTATTTTCAGCAAGATCATCAAGCGGGAAATTCCAGCCGACATTCTCTATGAGGACGAGTTGGCGATCGCCTTTCGAGATATCAACTCGCAAGCTCCGGTTCACATTCTGGTGATTCCCAAACAGCCGATTCCACACTTGTCGGATGCAGAATCTTCAGACCACGCACTGATGGGGCACTTGTTGCTAACTGTAAAGCGAGTTGCAGAGCAAGCTGGATTAACCAACGGTTATCGAGTGGTGATCAATAACGGTGAAGACGGAGGGCAGACCGTTGATCACCTGCATCTGCACATTTTGGGAGGACGGCAGATGACTTGGCCTCCCGGCTGAGAACTGCTGAAATTGGGCTCTTTGCAGAGCGTTACCTTAGGCAATTGTTGAGAAATGAGTAACTAATCATGAAAAGCTTTACAAATTTCAACAAAAGCCTTAAGTTATGTACAGGTCGAGAAAACCGACCCAATACATCTTGTAAACCAAGCACTCATTAATCATGACAACGACTCTACAGCGGCGCGAGAGCGCATCACTGTGGGAGCAGTTCTGCAACTGGGTAACCAGCACCGACAACCGCCTGTACGTAGGCTGGTTCGGCGTTCTGATGAT
>NZ_JACJOV010000134.1:0-140088 GCF_014695745.1 Leptolyngbya sp. FACHB-671
ACTCAAGAGCAGACTGTTATCCCACTATTTGATTGGGCAACTCAAATCACCCACTCTTGCTATGAAATTGGGCTAAGCTGACCACCACATTTAGTACATCTGCGTAAGTCCTGTAAGAGATCAACAGTCAAATTCGTCGCCTAATAGCGGTAGGGGCATAGCATTCGGGCAAAAATCTTTGGACTATTCCAGGGTCTACCTGCCGAATGCCACGCCCTTACAGATACTCGCTAAAGAAATTAAGGGCGTTATTCTCTCATCAAGAATAACGCCCTTAATTAGTGGACAGCAGATTGTTCTAACAAGCTTACTTGATAGAAACTTTGCCGCCTGCTTCTTCGATCTGCTTCTTAGCGTCTTCCGCTGCTTCTTTAGCGATCGCTTCCTTCACAGGCTTGGGTGCAGCCTCGACTAGATCCTTGGCTTCTTTCAAGCCTAGACCTGTTAAAGTCCGTACCACCTTAAGAATTGCAATCTTCTTATCCGCAGGGACTTCTTCCAAAATTACATCGAATTCGGTCTTTTCTTCGACCTCTTCAGCCGGAGCTGCAGCAGCCGGAGCTGCCATTGCAAAACCACCCATAGGGGCAGCAGCCGTGACACCAAAGGCTTCTTCAATTTGCTTCACTAGATCAGCCGCTTCTAGCAAGGTTAGCGACTTAAGCTTCTCAAGAATCTCATCAGTCGTAGCAGACATAGAATTACTCCAATGTTTAGTTTCTATCTTGGTCTAAAGGTTTAGCTTGAGCTCTTACAGTCTGAATTTTGAAGAATATTCAGAACCTAAAGGATGACTAAGCCGCTTCTTGGTCTTGGTCTTTGTCCTTGTCTGCAACCGCTTGCAAAACGCGAGCCAAAGACGCAGGAACTTCGTTGATACCTGTAGCAAGCTTGGTTGCAACCGCGTTGATCGCACCAGCCACTTGACCCATCAGTTGTTCCTTCGATGGCAGATCTCCGATCGCCTTCACATCGGCTTCGCTGAGGGCGCGTCCCTCCATCACTCCACCACGGATGGTGGTCTTCTTAGAGGCTTTTTGGAAATCCTGGTAAGCTTTAATCGCTCCACCAATATCATCCTTAACCAGCAGGAACGCAGAGGATTCTTTACAGAACTCCGTAATCGGCTCCCAGCTCGCATCACCATCTACAGCGAATCGCATCAGCGTATTTTTGGTGACCGTACAGGATGTCCCTGTCGGACGCAGTCGGTTCCGCAAATCCGTGATTTCAGCAACAGACAACCCTTTGTAGTCAATGACGAGCGCCAGTTGAGACTGGCTCAACTCATCTTTGAGTTCGGCTACAATTGCCTGCTTATTCTCCAGTGTTCTACCCATACATCTCTCACCTCCTGAATCGGGTACAAACGACCAAACCTGCTGCCCTTTCCAATTTCCTAGATAAAGCCTTACAAGCCAAAAACCCCGGACATTTAGCCGGGGCTCTCTCAGCTTTTCGATTTCTGCAACCCCCTCTCTACAAAAAGGTTTCAGAAACCGAAAAACTGGGAAAAACCTCGGCAGGACAATTAAGCTTCTAGCACCTGCTGTCTCTGGCTTTAACTATTCAATTGAAGAATTGGGCAATAAACCTTTGCTTTTCTAGAATAATCAATTCTAGAAGATACAGCCTAGCTTCCAGAATAGCGTGAATTGCCTAAGCCACATCCCCTAATTTTAGATCGCGCAAAGCGTTCACATCAATCTGAATGGATGGTCCCATTGTGGCAGACACATACACAGATCTCCAGTAGCGACCTTTAGCACCAGATGGACGGTTGCGGTCGATCGTCTCTTGCAGCGCTTTTAGGTTGGTTAGCAGGTCTTCTGGTGTAAAGGTGGCTTTGCCAAACATGACATGGACAATTCCAGTGCGGTCGGCGCGGAACTCTAGTTTTCCGGCTTTGAATTCGGCGATCGCTTGCGTCACATCAAACGTTACCGTACCACCCTTTGGAGAAGGCATTAAACCGCGAGGACCTAACAATCTACCCAACTTGGCGACTTGAGGCATCATGTCTGGCGTTGCCACCAGTACGTCAAAATCCATCATGCCCTTCTGGATCTCATCAATCAGTTCCTCAGAGCCAGACAAATCAGCACCAGAATTTGTTGCCTCTGTTACCTTTTCACCTCTAGCAATCACCGCCACCCGAATCGTTTGTCCGGTTCCTTTGGGCAGCGCTACAGTAGTCCGCAATTGCTGGTCGGTGTACTTTGGGTCAATCCCCAAGCGAATGTGGGCCTCAGCCGACTCAGGAAACTTAGCAGTCGCCGTCTCCTTGAGCAATGTCAAAGCTTCTAGAGGCTCATAAGGACGATCTTCAACCTTCTTTTGAAGTTCCTGCAACCGACGCGATAACTTCTTTGCCATTCTTTCCATCCTTGGGGTGCTAACGAGTTTAACTCTCCCCCACTAAACGTTTACATTCGACAAGTTCACCGAGATGAACTCTTATTCCTTAATCGTTACACCCATATTTCGAGCAGTGCCTTCGACGATCTTCATTGCCGCCTCAATGTCATTTGCATTCAGGTCAGGCATCTTGGCTTGAGCAATTTCTTGCAATTGTGCTCGGGTTAGAGAACCTACTTTCTTCTTATTGGGCTCACCTGAACCTCGCTCGATTCCCGCTGCCTTACGAATCAGTACAGACGCAGGAGGAGTCTTCAGAATGAACGTGAAACTGCGATCTTCGAAGACAGAAATTTCTACGGGAACAACCAAACCCACCTGATCAGCAGTGCGGGCGTTGTATTCCTTACAAAACATCATGATATTGACCCCATGCTGACCCAGCGCGGGACCAATCGGAGGAGCAGGGTTTGCCTTCCCTGCCGTAATCGCTAACTTAATGACCGCAACAACCTTTTTTGCCATTGACCTGCTAACTCTGTTTTTGAACCTGATTGAATTCCAACTCTACGGGCGTATCTCGACCAAAGATTGAGAGCAAAGCTTTGAGCTTACTACGCTCTGGGCTAACTTCAATCACTTCCCCTTCAAAATCTTTGAAAGGACCAGACAGCACCAAGATCTTGTCTCCCGCTGCCATGTCAATTTTGACAATTGGCTTTTGCTCTTGAGCCTGCTTAAAGATTCGCTCTACTTCTGAAGCACCCAAAGGCATCGGTTTGACATGCCCTCTTCCTCTTCCATAGCGGCGCTTCTGTTCAGCCCCAACAAAGTTAATCACATTGGGTGTGTTCTTAACGACCTGCCAGGTATCATCATCCATCACCATACGGATCAAGACATAGCCTGGAAACACTTTTTCCGCCGTTTCCTTTGGCTTGCCGCCTTTCTGCGGTTTCAGAATCGGCGTTTGAGGAATTTCGATCTGGACGATGCGGTTTGCCACATCCAGGGTTTCGATCCGTTGTTCCAGGTTCATCTTTACTCGCTTTTCACAGCCAGAAGCAACCTGAACGGCATACCAACGAGCCGATCGCTCAAGCTCAATGGCACCTTCCTCTTCTTCGGGTGAAAACACGTTGTCTGATTCGTCTGATGCAAAAGTCATTAAAATACCTTTCCAGCAGCCCAACTGAAGAAATTGTCAACAAAGTAAATGAGGCTGGCAGAGAGCGTCACCATAAGGATGACTGCCAAAGATTCACTGATTAGCTGCTGGCGACTAGGCCAAACAACTTTATCTAGCTCCTCCTTAGTCCCTTGTAAAAAACTATTGACACTAAAGCCAGCAGATGTCTCCTGCGCTTCTGTCTCGTCTTTCTTTGCCACAGTCCTGATTCCCTCTTGGTGCGAGTCGGAATAGCTAAGTCAAAACTGCGAAGCAACCCAAACTGGATGCCGCAGTTCGCTACAAACCACCCAAACAATTAGTCTACTCGAAAACTACAACTTTTGCAGGCTTTGTCTAAGAACGGTTCGGCGCTGCCAAATTCCGAAATCGCGTGAATTGAGGTTCAAATAACAGTTTGACAGTGCCAACCGGCCCATTTCGATGTTTGGTAATAATAATTTCAGCAACTCCCCGATCAGGCGTATCAGGATTGTAGTACTCGTCGCGGTAAAGCATGATGATCAGGTCAGCATCCTGCTCGATTGAGCCACTTTCCCGCAGGTCCGACATCATTGGGCGCTTATTTGTACGGGATTCAACCCCACGACTAAGCTGAGACAGCGCGATGACCGGAACACTTAGCTCACGGGCCAATCCTTTTAACGCGCGTGTGACCCTAGACAACTCCTGCACCCGGTTCTCGCTGCCGCTGCCTTCCATAAGCTGCAAGTAGTCAATCAGAATCAAGCCCAATGCTCCACCTTGCTCCGCCTGAAGCCGTCGAGCCTTTGAGCGCATTTCCGTGACCGAAATGTTAGGCGTATCGTCAATGAACACGGGAAGCTGGGACAAGGCACTGATGGCGTGTCCCAAAGGTTCCCATTCGTTTTGACTAATTCGACCTGCCCGCAGTCTGCCGCTTTCGATTTCTACCTCACTTGAAAGCAGACGATAGACTAGCTGCTCTTTTGACATCTCCAAACTGAAGACGGCTACAGGCATTTTGTGAAAAGCAGCAATATTCCGCGCAATATTGAGAACAAAAGAGGTTTTTCCCATTGAGGGACGACCAGCAGCAATGATTAAATCAGAACGCTGGAACCCCTGAGTCATAGCATCTAGATCGTAAAAGCCACATGGAATTCCCGGCAGCACCATGCCAAGGGAGCGACTTTCAATATCTGAGAAGGTCGAGGTCAGGATGTCGGCAGTTGCAACGAGGCTTTGTTGCGGACGCGACTGGGTAATACCAAAGATCTTTTGCTCTGACTGGTCTAGAACTTTCTCTAGTGGCGTATCAGTTTCGTAGCCTAATTGAGCAACTTCGCCACCGACCTGAATCAATTTGCGTCTCAGGTACTTATCAGTAACCAGTTGAGCATATTGGTCGATATTAACTGCACTAATCGTCCGGTCTACAAGCTGTGCCAGCCTGCTTTGTCCACCAATTTTATCTAGTACGCCGTGATCGTACAGCCAACTCGTAACACTCATTAGATCAGTAGGCCTGCCCTGCCCATGAAGAGCTAGAGCAGACCGATAAATTTCTTGATGAGCGCTGATGTAGAAGGCTTCAGGGCGGAGAAGCTCTGCGACTCGTCCGATCGCCTCTGGATCTAGCAGCACCCCTCCCAGGATTGCCTCCTCTGCATCAATATTTTGAGGCGGTAGGCGATCGCTATAAGCCTGAAAATTAAGCTCTTGAACCATAACGATAACGAACCTGGGAAGGAGAGCAAGTTACAAGTCACTGAGGCGAAACCTGAATTTCAACGACTGCTGTAACTTCAGGATGCAGCTTGATATCTACTTTATAAGAACCAGTTTTGTGAATGTCTGGAACAGTAATTCCACGCCGATCGATCTCTTGACCCGTCGTTTCCTGGATGACTTCCGCTAATTCCCGATCAGTCACGGTGCCAAAAATAGCATCCTTTTCACCGACCTGCTTGAGAATCGTGAAGCGCCCGACCTTTTCCAACGCTGTCTTTTGAGTTTCGGCTTCACTCTTCAATTCTAAAAGCCTTTGCCGCTCTGCCTCGCGTCGCCGCTCTACTTGCTTAAGGATGCCCGGAGTTGTGCGAACTGCAGCTCCAGTGGGGATCAAGTAATTCCGAGCATATCCAGGTGCCACCTCTACGAGGTCGCCAGCCCTACCGAGTTTACTGACATCCTGATTTAGGACTAGTTGAATGCGTTTCGCCATGATCTTTTTTATTTTTAACTTGTGCGTGCCAGGCTGAGAGTTTCAGTTGATTAGCGACCAAAAGCCAGAATGCCACTATTACAGACTGTCTAAGAAATTGCTCTGTGCAAATCACTTAGACGCATTCGACAGCAGCCTATCACCTATCGCCCAGAATTTCCTTCAAGCTCATTCCTGAAGAAGTACATTCTGAAAGGAAGCAGCCTTGCGAATTATATCGATTCTAGCCAGACACATTATCCTAACGAAACGAGTGGAGCGATCGCAAGCTACTAGCTCCACTAAAATTCCGCGAAAGTTTGCGACAAATCCCTCAAGCTAGGCTTCAGCAAGGATAATTAGCCCTCAAGGTTGAGTCTTTAGAACTGATCTTTCATGCCTCTCAATCGAGCAAAGGTTTTTACAGCATCTTGACTCTTCACGGCGGACTGTAAAGCAGGCTGATCCCAGCGTAGGAAGGGATTTGTTAGCTTTTCTACCCCTAACGTAGAGGGAACTGTTGCCTCTGAACGACTACGCATCTTTTCAACCTGCTCAATTCGCTGTCGCAGACCTAGATTTTGTCCATCTACAGTCAAAGCAAACTGTAGATTCTTCAGAGTGTACTCGTGAGCACACCAAACACGAGTGTTGTCAGGCAGCGATCGCAACTTCTCAAGGGAATTCAGCATTTGACTCGGTGTTCCCTCAAATAGCCTGCCACAGCCTCCAGCAAACAGCGTATCTCCACAAAATAGCTCCCCAGGGGCTTCTGGTGTCTCTGGTGGGAAATAGTAGGCGATATGCGCTCTCGTGTGTCCAGGAACGAAGAAAATCTCAGCCTGTTGCTCTGCGAAGGAAATGCGATCGCCCTCCTGCAAAAACACCTGCTGTCCAGGAATTCTGCCTCGATCATGCGCTCCTCCATAAACGACAGCATCAGGGAATTGGTTGAGAAGCTGCACATTTCCACCGACGTGATCCTTGTGATGGTGGGTGTTTAGAATAGCCACCAACTCTGACTTCAAATTGTTTAAACAATCCAGTACTGGCTGAGCTTCTGCTGGATCTACCACAGCAGCTATCCGACTATTAGGGTCATGTAGCAAAAACGTGTAGTTGTCCTGCAACATAGCCAGTTGATGAATGTGCATATCTACTCTCCTAGAATCAAAAGCTTTTAAGCCCTACCTCTGAGCTTAGAGATTTTGTGCAAAATCAAGACTCTGAACGGCAGAAAACGCAAAACTCAACTGAACGCTTCTAGTAGCTACTACTTTTACTAGTTGATTGAAAAAGTGGCTGCGAAGCTGGCTTGGCTTTCATCAACTCTTCATTAATTTCTCATCGGAGCTTTGCCCAACTGCTAACTGTTTGAAAAGAGAATGATTCTAGACCCACTTAAAAGTCTAGTCAGGGAAAAACTGACTCATCTACTAAATTAGGGCACAAACTCCATGATGTGGACCGTTCAGATCAGATCAAACTTAACCATTAGGCAACTTGTTGACAGCATTACTACATCGGGCAAGATGAGTCGCCAAGATCATCTTCGTCTTACCTCCGCCATCTTGTCAGACAATGAAATCACAGAAGAGGAACGCCGTCAGATTAACCGGACGTTTGATTACATTCAGACGGGGCGTCTGAAATTGGTTGACTAACAATACTTACAGGATTATGATCCGGTGGGTGCCTAAAATAGGCTTCTGAGTTGAATAAATTCTGAGAAGGAGTGTGATAGCTTCAATCGAGTTTGTCGCCACTCAATCTACAGTCCATCACTTCTATAAGGTCAGTTTTTTTTAGTTTTTTTTAGAGTCCAAGATTAGCCCTCTAAAAACGGCAAGTGAATGGTCGAACCTCAGAAGCAAGCTTGAATTTTACTTTACTCGCAATCTGCTAGTAGTCAACAGTTCTAAGAGAGGAAGGGTTCTTGCGCTAGCGACAATAGACTTACGCAAGCATCAGCTTTACGTATTGAACTTGGACTTGGAGAAACTAGCTATTTTACGACCGATTCTTCAGCTTCAAGGAATTTATACAGGCTGTTCTTTACTTAAATAGCTATCTCATTCAATCCGAATCTAAGAGTAGTGAATTCTCAACGTAATGAAGCAGTCGAAAGTTTCACTGGTTGTTAGTGACTTATCTCAAAGTGGAGCCGGTAGATGGGGTGGAGCTGTTCGCACTTTTCTACTGGCTCAAGCCCTCCAAAAACTTGGATATGAGGTCGAGATTGTAGGCTTCGTTTTTGGAGATGTCTCCGACACTGTTGTTTCCACTGAGTTTTCAATTACTACGGTCTGTGGCAAAAACTATCCTGGATTTGTCACTTCAATGGAACAAGTTTTATCAAAAATCAGTGGAGATATTGTTTACGCTATCAAACCAAAGCCAACTAGTTTTGGTACAGCCTTGCTAAAAAAGTTACGCTCTCGCTGCCCAGTTATTCTTGATATCGATGACTGGGAGTTGAGCTGGTACGGGGGTGAACAGTGGAGATATCGACCACAACCAAAACAATTTTTTAGGGACATCCTCAAATCTGATGGGGCACTCAGACAACCCGATCATCCCCTCTACTTGAAGTGGATAGAAAACTTTGTCAACTATGCAGATGCTGTGACAATCCACACTCAGTTCCTTCAAAAGCGCTTTGGCGGTACATACGTTCCTAACGGGAAAGATACTTCACTATTTGACCCTCAACAGCACAACCCCGAAAACAGCCGAATTCGCTTAAATCTTGCAGACTATCGTGTCTTGATGTTTCCTGGGGCACCTCGTCCGTACAAAGGACTTGAAGATGTCTTAATGGCACTTGATTACTTGAATGAGCCAGACTTAAGGCTAGTTATTGTAGGCGGTAGTCCCTATGATGACTACGATGATAAGCTGATCCAAAAATGGGGACGTTGGATTATTAAGTTACCTAAGATTCCTCACCAAGCAATGCCTGAAGTAATTGCTGCAGCTCATGTTGTGGTTGTTCCACAACGTGACACACCTGCGGCTCAGGCTCAATTTCCACTGAAGTTAACGGATGGAATGGCAATGGCAAAACCCGTACTAGCTACTCGAGTTGGGGACATTGCTGAAATTCTAGGAGGCACGGGCTATCTAGTTGAACCTGACTCTCCCAAGCAGATTGCTGAGCAGATTCAGTACATTTTCCAAAATATGGAGGAGGCAAACAATCGAGGACACCAAGCAAGAGCAAGATGCGTAGAACATTACAGTATTGATTCAATGTCCACCATACTCTCAGATGTCATTAAATCTATAGCTTAATAAAGGTATCGGCCCATATTTTACTCTGGCAAATTAATACTTAGTTAGCATGAAAAGTTTAGAAGCTGATGAATTAGAAAGTGTTAATTTTAGGAATTGTAGTAATCAGGTTACGAAGTGTTTGTTCGACAGGAAGTGTGTAAATGTCCTCCCATAAATTACTTCTGAAATTTGCAAAGCGGCACCCTGGCTGGATCATCATAAGTATAGCGTTAGGTTTCTCCGGCGCGCTTTTTAATGGAATTAGTACCATTTTAATCGTGCCGATTCTGCTGAATTTCTTGGGCTTAAACCTCCCTGAAGAGGAATTAACTGGAGGAGGCTCTCCTGGGCTTGTTGAGGGGCTTCTAGCGCCATTTAATAACCTTCCAGAAGAATCTCGTATATACGCTATGACCGGGGCTATTCTGCTAACTCTTCTCTTAAAAAACTTAGCAAGCTATTTGAGTACGTTATCAAACGGTCACCTATCAAGACTATTAACGAATAGCTTAAGAAGAGAAGGATTACGAATACTTTTAGAGGTCAACTTAGATTTTTATGCTCAGATGAGAATTGGGGATTTGATTAATCGTATAGGACAAGAGATTAATCGAACGGCTCAATCCATTAAGATTTCAATTAATATTTTAACTATCGTATTAACAATTCTAGTTTTTATCGGATTGCTAATACGGATATCCTGGCAACTTACTTTAGCCTCGACTGGTCTATTGCTTCTAGTCGGTCTGGCAAATCAATTTTCTATTGTTCGCGCTAAGTTTTTTGGAAAAGCACTGGCACAGAATTCAAGAGATTACTCCAACGCACTGCTAGATGTCTTAACTGGCATCAGGTTAATTAAAGCCACTTCCAATGAAGAGCAAGAATATCAAAGAGTAGAGCATCTAATTCTTGAAAGAGAGAGAGCTGAGTTTAAATCTCAAGCAAACAATGCTGCTGTTCCACCCATCAATGAAATGAGCGGAATTGTAGCTGTACTCTCCATCGTCTTATTAAGTCGTGTTTTTTTTGCAGAGCAAGTTGGCTCTTTCTCGGTTTACACGATGTCAACTTATCTTTTTGTTTTATTTCGGTTAATGCCGATTATTGGACAATTAAATGGTGCTCGCAATTCTTACGCAAACGCAATTGCTAGTGTCGATCTAGTTGATGATTTTTTAAGGCGTGACAATAAAAACTTTATTATTAATGGAGTCATCCCTTATTCACATTTAGTGAAGGGAATAAGTTTTGAGAATGTTTCGTTCAAATATCCTGAACATGAAAATTTAGTTCTTAATGGTATTAACCTTTGGATTCCTAAGGGAACAACTCTCGCCTTAGTTGGTGCGTCAGGTGCCGGTAAATCAACTGTCGCAGATCTACTGCCGAGGTTTTACGATACAGTTGAAGGCTCTATTAAAATAGATGGTACAGACATAAGAGATTATGATGTCCGCACACTAAGAAGGGCGATGGGCATTGTCAGCCAAGATACTTTTCTCTTTAATGATTCTGTTCGTAACAATATCGCTTACGCGCGATCAAACGTGACAGAAGATGAAATTATTGAGGCTGCCAAGCGGGCAAATGCTTATGAATTTATTTTGCGCCTACCTCAAGGCTTAGATACTCAGCTTGGCGATCGTGGCGTACTACTCTCAGGTGGGCAACGCCAGCGACTTGCGATCGCTAGGGCTCTACTTCAAAACCCAGAGATCTTGATTTTAGATGAAGCAACAAGCGCGTTGGATTCAGTTTCAGAGCGTTTAGTTCAAGAAGCAATCGATGATTTAAGTCGCGATCGCACAACCCTAGTCATCGCTCACCGCCTCTCTACAGTTCGTAAGGCAGATCAAATTGCGGTGATGGAGAAGGGGCAAGTTGTGGAATTGGGCAATCACGAAGAATTGATGCAGACAAGCGGTTATTACGCGAGGCTCTGTGCCATGCAGTTTGCTGAGAAATCTCAAATGTCAGGGCTCTCTGATCGAAAAGCGATCGCCAAAACATCCTACGAAATTCGGACCCGCCTGAACACAATGATTGGTTCTCTAAGGCTACTGGTTGACGGCATGTTAGATACTCCGGAAGAAGAAACCGAATTGACCGAAGAAGCGTATTACTCAGCTCTCAACCTTCTGAAGAGCTTAGAATCCTTCGAGACAGGGATTCAAAGCCCAGAAGAGCTTGAAGTCGCCCGATAAATATAAACAAATGTCGGCACTTGGGATAAGATGACGAGGCACACGTGAAACAGCAACCTGATTGGGAAAGTCCGGTGCGAGTCCGGCGCTGTGCCGCAACTGTAAACTAAAGGATAAAAAGCACTTTTATTCTTTAGAAGCCAGAACGCCAATCCGCTGCTTATTCACTCTATTTCCTGCGCTGCACAGGAAAGGGAGTTTAACGATGACTATTTCGACAGACAACACTCTGTCTCCAACAAGCGCTGCAAATTCTAAAATAGGCACACCCTTCGATGCCGATGTGGACCTCGATCAGTCAATCGTGCTGCCTCCGTTACCCCTCAACCGCCCACTATTACTAGTTGGACATGGCAGTCGCGATGCAGATGGAAGGAAAAGCCTATTGGATTTTGCCACTGCTTATCAAGCGCTTGATGTTTCTCGACCAGTCTTTCCTTGTTTCCTGGAACTCACTGAACCCTCGATTCAACAAAGCTTAGACCAATGCGTGGAGCAGGGCTATACCGATCTTTCGGTGCTGCCTGTGCTGCTGTTTGCAGCTCGACACAACAAATTTGACGTTACCAACGAACTGGATCGCGCTCGACAGCGACATCCTCAACTTAACTTCCATTACGGTCGCCATTTTGGGATTACCCCTGGAATTTTAGAGCTATGGCGATCGCGTCTAGAGCAGCTTGATCAAGCCGACCAAAACCCCCAAGAAATCTCTCGCGCTGATACAGTACTGCTGTTTGTAGGACGTGGCTCCAGCGATCCTGATGCAAATGGCGATGTTGCGAAACTAGCGCGAATAGTGTGGGAGGGGAGCGGATATCAAACGGTTGAGACCTGTTTTATTGGAATTACTCACCCCCGCTTAGAAGAAGGTTTTCGCCGTGCGCTACTGTATCAACCTAAGCGAATTATTGTGCTGCCTTACTTTCTGTTTACTGGTTTATTAGTCAAAAAGATCTTTGACACCACCATACAGCAGCAAGAGCAGCATCCTGAAGTTTCGATGGTTTGTCTACCAGAAATGGGGTTGCATCCTCAGTTATTTTCGGTATTGAGAGAACGAGAAATCGAAACTCAGTTAGGGCAAGTACAGATGAACTGCGAAATGTGCAAGTTTCGCCTAGCCGCGACCGCGCAAATGGGAGAACATGAGCTACCTCATCAGCATGAGCATGATCACCATCACCATCACGGTCATGAGCATGGACATAGTCACCCCGATGTAGATCCTTACGCCGACCCAGAGCAGTATCATCAAAGGATTTGGCAAGCCCCTTAGAATTGCGTCTGAATATTATGTCTGAATCCCAAGAATTTACAGTGGGCGATCGCGTTCGAGTGGTTGCCCTTCCGCCTTACGTTAAAACTGCTGAACCCATGCCGATGCTGCGTCCTCCCAACGTCATCAGCCTAGGTGAAGAAGGAATTGTTATTAACCGGCGTCCTGGAGGGTTTTGGAGCGTTCGCTTTTCTCAAGGAATGTTTCTAATGGATACCCAGTATCTTGAATTAGCGTCTGCTTCGTCTAATTCCTCCACTCCAGACGAACACATTCTTGAGCATCCTTCAGATTAAAGCCAGGATTTAAGAATCAAATCATAATGTCCACCCTGCTCTGAGGGATACCAGCCCGACTCAATCTTCTGGATGATATCAGGTAGGGCTTTGATGAATTTGGGCTGGCGGTCGATGGGATGAAGTGTCCATGCCTTAGGAGAGCCGAGTACAGCACGAATGTAACTGTCTCTTCTAAACGGCGTGACACCATGACTTCCCAAGAACCTAGTGCTCCTTTGTTAAAGATATAATTTACAAACGTTTGAATATCTGTTGGCAAGCTATCCATAAATTTGCACTTGTAAGTCTTCCATAGAACTTTTAGCGGAAGAAGCTGGTCAAAGCGATTGCGGCTAATTAAGTAGGCTCGACTACTAAAGAATTTGACTTGATAAAAGCCATTAGGATCTGAGCTGAAGGGCACTCTTTAGTAAAGGGAGCCATCTTTTGCAGGCGGACCAGTCAAAGGTCTAATTCTACAACTTGCGGATTTTTTGCAGCAGTTTAATACCTTCTTCAATCCAGTTGTAATAAGGTTCTTGATGAAACAGCATATCATTGTCTATACGAAGCAAATAATCACTTTCAACTACTTCAATAGCAAAAAGAGAACCTAAGATTGGATAGCCTTTGTAGTTATGAGTCTGCCTAATTTGCCGACCAAAATGCTTTTGATAAACTTTTCTATGAAGGTTTTCTGAATAATCAATGTCAACAACTTTATCAACAACATCTGAATCTAACAGTTGATTACAATAGTTGCATAATTGCTCCATTGTGCCGAGGTCTGAACGATTTACTTTGTCACCCGATAAGGGCGCAGTATCAACCGCTAGCAACCGTTGGTAAACGGGAAATTGCATACTCTTACTTGATGTGGAATAGTATGCATCATAAACGGAACATCAGTCCGAGCGACCATGATTGATAGTGAACAGTTGGAAGATGTCATTACACCTTTCTCAACTTTCGAGGTATTAGGTCTAGATTTTGCAAACCAATAAGCTGTAGAAGTCCCTAAGGTAATGTTCCGAACTTTAGGCTTTTCAATTGCTGTAGCTTTTGACTGTCATACGGATGGCTCTAAGTTAGCACTCACAACCAGTTCAGAATGTGAGTTGTAAAGGGAGATTAAAATTAAGTTGCGAATTCAAAGGAATCCCTTAAAGTTAGCTGTTTGGTATTTTGCATCAGATACCCGCAAAAGCCTGGATATCTAACTTATTCCCATGTTTGGGTCGTTAATAAAACGGCTACAAGTATAAAACCCGCTTTCGCGGGTTTCTAAACCTTGATAAATTGCAGAGTTCATTAGGCAGACCTGGCTATTAGGCGCGATGTCAAATCTATGCTCAAGAAGCAGCGGGAGTTGCAACTTGATCAATGGCGATCACCGGACCCACCAGCGAGACATAAGGTTCTGCAAAATGTTGACGAGCTACCGCTTGCAACGTTTCAGCCGTAACGTTAGCTGCTTCAATCTGAAACTGCTGATCAAACTCAACGCCCAAGCCCAAGATTTCGTACCAGCCAAATATTTGAGCAATTTGGGCATTGGTCTGTTTGCCTAAGGCATATTGACCGAGCAGTTTGTTCTTAGCTGACTGCAACTCTTCTGGAGTTAGCTGGGTAATGCAAAGTCGCTCAACTTCTTGGCGCAAACCATCCAAGGCGATCGCCGCATTGTCAGGAGCCGTACCCATATATACAACAAACTGAGATGCATCCAGTCGAGTAGGGTAAAAGGCAGATACCTCGTAGGCTAGACCTCGCTTTTCACGCAATTCCACAAATAGTCGGCTGGACAACCCATTACCTAAGTAAGTGTTCAGCAACTTTAAAGCGACATATTCAGGACTATGCACTGCAGCAGCAAGATAGCCCAGCATGACAATCGCTTGCTGCGTATCTTGAGTAGAGATAACTTGTTTAGGATGGGAAGTAATGGCAGGTAACGTTAGAGCCGGAAGCAGAATTTTTCCTTCGGGCGTTGTAGGTACCTGCCAATCGCCAAATATCTGATCTACTAGAGCGATCGCATCTTCGGGCGCAATTCGCCCAGCAATGCTGACTACAAAATTATCAGGACGGAAATAGGTTTGGTGATACCGCTGCAAATCTTCTCGGCTGATCTGGGCAACAGTTTCTTCAGTTCCCAGGCTAGGCAGCGCATAAGGATGCTGCTGATACATCGCCTGCCGCAGTTGCTTTTGGGCGATTGAGAAAGGCTGCTCTTGCATCGAACGGATGCCCTGTAGGGTGAGACGGCGCTCAAGTTCGACTTCAGCTTCAGGCAGGCTGGGCGATCGCAGCAGTTGAGCCGCCAGTTCTAGCATTTCAGCAAAGTCAGCTGAGACGGTTTTGAGGCTAAGCAGGCAATAATCTGCAGTAGCATCTGCCCCCAACCCTGCACCAACTGACTCAACCCGTTCAGCGATTTCTAGTGAGGAAAGGTTGCCTGTCCCTTTCGTTAAAACTGATGTTAGCAGATGGGATAGTCCTGCTTGCTCCAGTGGTTCATATCGACCGCCAGCCTGGACAAAAATGCGGGCAGAGACAATATCGGCAGCCGAGTTTTCTACTGCTAGCACAACCAGCCCATTGTCCAGGACAGCACGGTGAACCTGGCGATTTTCTAGCAGTTGGGCAGCACTCAAATTTACAGACATGCATATCCTCAAATAAGGTTAAATAAATCCAACGTTGGTGCAAGTGACAGAGAAATGGGCAAATAAACCTGACTGACGTACGAGCAACAGCTTACTCTACGTCGGGATTTACTGAGATAGCTACAGCGGCTTGAGTATCGTTGCGGCGTAGTGATAAGGCGAAAGGTATTGACTAGCAAGCTGCTGCAACTCTTCAGCCTGAAGGGTTTGAATCTGGTTAGGGTAGTTCACTGCTATTTCCGCTTGGGCGATGGTGTTGTAGTACCCGTATAGACCTGCCAACTGAATTGCTGTCTCGGTCGAGAAGGCGTAATCGTTGCACAGCAACCGTTTGTATCGGGTCAATTCAGCCTCAGAAATGGGAGTGGTAGTCAGCTCAGAGAGGCGATCGCCAATCAGCGCTTCTACGCGATCGACATCTCCCGGCGCTAACCAGGCGCTAATCGTAAATAGGCTCGAATCCCGCTGGAGCGAAAATTCGCTACCGATCGCTTGCACCAACTGCCGCTCTTCACGCAATTCTCTAACTAACCGAGAAGACCTGCTACCAGCCAGCAACACTGAAAGCAAATCTAGCCCATAGGCATCTCTCAACTGATCCACACCGGGGCCAATCCATGCCATCATCAGCCTCGCTTGCTCTAGTCGAGGCAGATAAAGCTCTTGTCGGCGAATTTCAGTAATCGGTGGCTCTGCATCGGCGATCGCCACAGGACAATTTGGACGAGACGGAAACTGGCTAAATGCTTGATTCACCAAGTCCAAAGCTTGCGCTTCAGCAACGTTGCCCACCACTACTACCGTCATATTTTCAGGTTGGTAGTGGGCGCGATGAAAACAGCGCATTTCCTCGGGCGATCGCTGCATTAACCCCGCCTCATCTCCCAGCACTGGACGACCGTAAGGATGCGACTGATAGACACTCTCAATCAAGGCTTGAAACGCTAACCAGTCAGGATCATCATTCGCCTGACGAATTTCTTCTAAAACAACGTCACGCTCCCGCACAAACTCGTCTTCAGGAATCGCCGCATTCAGCAGCAGTTCCGCTAAACAGGGCAGCGTTTCTTCCAGATGGGGCGCAGTCGTGTTAATGAAATAATGGGCATAATCGTGACTGGTCGCAGCATTTGTCATCCCACCACGATCTTCAATCACTTGATCAAACTGCCCTGGCAGCAGGCGATCGGTGCCCTTAAAGACCATGTGTTCGAGGAAATGTGCCATCCCAGTCCAGGGTTCTGGCTCAGCGATCGCCCCCGCCCTCACCCACACATCAACCGCAACCACCGATGTCGTGGGAATATTTTGATGAATCACCGTCAAGCCATTGTCCAACCTGGAGAGATGCGCTGGAAAATGCGGCGGAACGCTGTTAGTTGTCAATAGTGCAGACCAGTCCTCTCAACTCAAATCCTGACCAAAAGTTTAGTATTTGACCTATCCTAGCGTTTTCTCCCATCCCTTTTAGAGTAAAAGGTGTTATGCATTACTTCCAGATGTGGGCACCTTAGAGAAGACTTTGCAGTTTAGCCGCTTTCTCCTTGACTTAAGCCAAGATTATGAATACCCAAAGCTCAGAGACACTTGAAAAAATCCGCCAGCAGTTTGAGAACTCTCCCTATCCCAGAACCCCCCTAGATCACTCTCCCAAGAATGACAAAAACTTTAACCAGCTTTTTCTGCACAACCTAGCAACACCCTACTATCTTCGCAATCAGCAGGTCATTCAAACAGAGGGTAAAGTCATTCTGGATGCAGGCTGCGGCAGTGGTTACAAGAGTCTAGTTTTGGCCGAAGCAAACCCAGGAGCAAAAATTGTCGGTATTGATCTGTCTGAACAGTCTGTCAAACTTGCCCAGGAGCGCTTGCATCATCACGGCTTTGGTGACAACACTGAATTTCATACCCTCTTGATCGAAGACCTGCCAAAGCTGGGACTAGAGTTTGACTATATTAGTTGCGATGAAGTGCTTTATCTTTTACCTGACCCGGCAGCGGGTTTGGCAAGTCTAAAATCTGTGCTGAAACCCACAGGAATCATTCGCTCTAACCTTCACAACTACTTGCAGCGGCAAGGATATTTTCGGGCGCAGGAAGTATTCAGGCTAATGGGTCTCACCGAAGATAACCCCGGTGAACTGGAAGTCGGGCTGGTCGTAGAAACGATGAAAGCACTCAAGGATCAGGTGCAGTTGAGGACAATCGCTTGGCGACCTGATTATGAAGAACGCGAACAGACCATTCTGATGAATTTCCTCTTGCAGAGTGACAAAGGCTATGGCATTCCTGAGCTATTTGAAGCGTTGAGAACAGCAGATTTAGAGTTCATTTCAATGCTCAACTGGCGGCAATGGGAGTTAAACGACCTATTTAAGAATCCTGATGACTTACCCGCATTTTTAGCGATGAGCTTACCCGAAGCCTCAGTCGAAGAGCGACTGCATCTGTTTAACCTGATTCACCCCGTCCATCGGCTGATCGACTTCTGGTGTGGTCATCCTGAGCAAGCTACCTCTGCCCAACCTGTCGCCACTTGGAGCCAGAAGGATTGGCTTAACGCTCGTGTACATCTACATCCTCAACTGAAACAGCCAAAAGTAAAGGAAACCCTAATTCGCTGTGCCAATGAGCAGAAACCGTTTGAAATTAGTCAATACATTCCAATCCCAACGGTAAGTCCCGTATTTGCAGAGAGTGACATTGCTGCCTGCTGTTTGCTGCCACTCTGGGAGGACTCACAGCCCATCGGGGCTCTGGTAGAACGCTGGCTCAAATTGCGTCCCTATGACCTAATTACGTTAGAGCTGACCAGTAAAGCAACTGCCTTTGAGCAGGTCAGGCAACTGCTGAGTAAGCTGGAGGTTTTCCTTTATATCCTGGTTGAGCAGATAAGTTAAACGGTTAGGAATGTAACGAAAAAAATTTCTTGGTAGGGGTGATATGAAACTGCTCTAGGGTGGGCAAGTTATAGCCAGGAGTTAGAAATCCAAATATCCCGCAACTCAAGGAGAAACGTTTCATGAAGACTGAACTTAAAGCAAAGTTTTTGCAGCACCTACTCAACAAGAAAAAAGATGATCAAGGTTTCACCCTGATTGAACTGCTGGTTGTAATCATCATCATCGGTATTCTGGCTGCAATCGCTCTGCCTTCCTTCCTCAACCAGGCAAACAAAGCCCGCGAATCTGAAGCTAAGTCTTATGTCGGCTCTATGAACCGGGGTCAACAGGCTTACTACCTGGAGCGCGAAGAATTTGTTGGAGAAGAGGCAGAAGCATTTGCAAATCTTGGTTTAGGAATCGCGACTGCAACTAACAACTATTCCTATTTCGTCTCGGGTGGCGGTGAAGGTAAAGAGTTCGCCACTAACCAAGCTCAGCCTGCTAAAGGGGCCGCTGCTACTGTCCGTGCATATGTTGGTGGCGTTTCAATAGCTGAGGTTAAAGATACCGGAGAAGCGACAACACTAGCTGTTCTATGTCAAGCACTTAAGGCACCTGTAAACGAAGGTGCAACAGGTGATGACGCATTAAACGGTAGACTGACGGGTGATACTAAAGAGGACTGCGCAAACATAGGTGAGTACGAAGACATCAAGTAGTCGCGCTCAACTTTAGGATACTTCGATTCCTTCAGCTTTGAATATTCTTATGGAGCAAGTAGATTCAACCCTGCCTGCTCCATTTTCGTTTAAACCTGAGTCAAGGGCTTACCCTTGCGATACCCCTATAAATTCCTCTCTATGAATGTTGAATCCTCTGCTTTGAGTTCCTCTGCTCAACAACAGCAAGCCTATCAAGCTCTAGTACAAGGCAATTACACCAAGGCTGCTAGTTTGTTTGAGCAGTTGATTGATATTGAACCAGAGGTTCGCTTGAACTACTGGTATCTGGGTCTATCGATGCTACTTCAGGGGCAGGAAGTAGAGGCGCAAACAACCTGGATGCTGGCACTGTCTGAGGGTGAACCAGAGCAGATTGAGCAGTGGTCTGCCGAGCTTGCTACAGTTTTGCAGGTGGAGGCGGAGCGGCAAGAGCAGTTAGAGGAGAATGCGCTTGCCTGGACAATTCGGCAACATTTGCGCGAGGTGAATCCAGGGAATGCAGAAAATCTGCTCAAGATTCTTCAGCTTTCGGTGAAGCTCAAAACGTTTAACAACGAAACACTGGTGGGTTCAGGAATCATTGATTTGTTGCGATCACACCCCGTTGAGCTTGACCTCAGTTTGCTCTACCAGACTATTACAGATATCTTGAACTATGCCCCATTAGAACCCGCTGTCCTTGAATTTCTGGAAGTTTGCTCACCGCCTGCTCCTTATGCCCAAGGTTTTATTGATACGCTGATTCCTCCTGCTGTGAAGCTAGCTTATAGCGAAGGGCAACCGCTTCTAGCGGCCCGTTTGATGGAGTTGTGCCTGCGTCTAGATCCTCAGCATCTAGAAGTGCTGAAGCAACTTTCAGCGTTTTATCAAAGTGCCCATCAGTTTGAAAAAGGCATTGAAACTGCCCGAATTTGCTACAGGTTTTCCAAAACTTTACCTGACCAAATTTATGCTTCTTACCTAATTCTTCGGGGCTTGATGCTGGCAGGAGGACGATGGGAAGAGGCGGAATCAATTATTCAGCAACAGGAAGAGTTGGTGCGATCGCTGCTTCAAGAAAACCCTACCTCATTCAAGCAAATTGAAGCACGACGGTTGGTTGGCACCCTTTTCTCTCAGCCCTATTTTCGGGACGATTTAGCGCAAAATCGGCTGATGCAAAATCAGGTGATGCGCCTACTTCAAGACAATGTGGAGCAATATGCATTTAGTTACGTTGAGCAATTTCGTCAACGCACTGTTGCAAAGTCCGTTTCTTCTCCAAAGAAACGCCTAAAGATCGGCTATCTTTCCCACTGTTTCAAAACTCACTCAGTGGGTTGGCTTGCCCGTTGGTTGCTGAAGCACCACGACCGTGAGCAGTTTGAGATACACGCTTACTTTATTGGATATAAATCTCAAGGCTTTGATCCGTTGCAGGAATGGTATGTCAAACAGGTCGAACACGCTCATAAGCTACCTGCTGAGAGTTTTGCGATCGCCCAACAAATTCATCAAGACGAAATTGACATTCTGATCGACTTGGATAGCATCACGCTAGACACGACCTGCGAAATCATGGCGCTGAAGCCTGCTCCTGTGCAAGCAACTTGGTTGGGCTGGGATGCAAGTGGAATACCTGCGATCGACTACTTCATTGCTGATCCTTATGTGTTGCCCGATTCTGCTCAAGCGCACTATTCCGAAAAAATTTGGCGATTGCCTCAAACCTATATTGCTGTAGACGGATTTGAGATTGGAATTCCCTCACTGCAACGTGATGACCTGGGTATTGCGGATGATGCTGTCGTTTACCTGAGTGCTCAAAGGGGACACAAGCGCCATCCCGATACCGTTCGACTGCAAATGCAGATTGTTAAAGCTGTGCCCAATAGCTACTTTCTGATCAAAGGCTTGTCTGATGCAGACGCTATTCAAAAGCTGTTTGTGCAGATTGCAGCAGAGGAAGGAGTTGAGCGAAGTCGCTTGCGATTTTTGCCAGAAGCCCCTTCTGAATCAGTTCACCGGGCTAATTTGGCGATCGCTGATGTGGTACTCGACACCTACCCCTACAATGGCGCAACTACGACGCTGGAAACTCTTTGGATGGGAATTCCTCTTGTTACGCGAGTCGGTGAACAGTTTGCCGCCCGCAATAGCTACACGATGATGGTAAACGCTGGAATCACCGAAGGAATCGCCTGGACAGATGAGGAGTATGTAGAGTGGGGCATTCGATTAGGTACCGATACCACTTTGAGACAAACAGTGAAATGGAACCTGTGGCGATCGCGGCAAATTGCTCCCTTATGGAATGCAAAACAGTTTACTCGTGATATGGAAAACGCCTATCAACAAATGTGGAGTAATTTTATTAGTTCCAATTGATATTCTTGACTAGCTAGAAGCATTTGAAGTGTGAGGAAGAGCAACAATATTTAACTTGTTGGTGAGAGTTTGATCGATGTTAACTGGAATTAGTTCTTGAATATAGGGGCGATAGTAGAAGAGATTGTACCCTTGAGTAATTAGAAATTCAGCGACAGGTTGGTTATTGGCTTTACTACCGGCAATGTTCTCGTAGAGGATACTGGGTTTGAAGTCGCGGAGGATACGATCGCACCCCTTCAATACCTGCATCTCATGCCCTTCTGCGTCAATTTTGAGCCAATCTAATTCAGTGATGTTCTCTTGCTCAATCAGGCTATCTAGCGTGAAGCAGGGCACTTCTTCATAGGTTCTTGGTGTGAGGGTTTGGGAATCGTCTGTGATGACTTCGTTGAGTTCGCTGGCGGATTGTAGAGCAAGGCGAATCGTACCGTTGCGATCGCTTGCTGCCCCCGCACAAACTTTAACCCAGTCAAGCTGATTTGCCCGACAGGTTTCTTCCATACAGTGCACACAGCCCGAAAAGGGCTCTACTGCCAGCACTCGCCCGGTTGCGCCAACTTTTTGGGCAGCGCTGAAGGTGTAAACGCCAACATTTGCGCCAACATCAATAACCGTCATTCCCGGTTGAAGCTGATTGCGCCAAAGTTCCATTTCTGCTTCAAACCAATCGCCTTCTGCTAGTAGGACGCTTGTGACGATGCTGCGAAAGCTTGGCTCTACGGCTAGTTTCAAATTGTTCTCAAAGGGGACGTAAGTAAAAGGGGTGTTGTCATCTAGTTCTACCCAACTCCATTCGGGCGATCGCAAATTTTCCTGATAATAGTGATGGGCACGTTGTAGCCAAGAACTAGCCACTTGAGGTTGACTTAATTCTTTATAAGCCAAAAACAGAGAATGAAGTACAGTCGCGCTGTCAGGCGCTAACTTTCCAGCTCGTTGCAAATACAGCAAGCCTTCCCACTGCTGATTGAGCCAGCTAGAAATTCCCAGTTTGAGGTTAATTGAAGCTGAATCGGGTTGAAGCTGAGCCGCAAGCTGTAAGAATCGAAGTCCGGCAGGGCTGTAGAATGCGAGTTGCGATCGCCACATCACCTCAGCTAGCAGCAACAATGCTTGAACATAGCTATTTTTAGCTTGAAAAAGGTGAGTAAGTAAGTGGGGGCGATCGCTAATTGAATTCTTCAGGATAGGTGGCAAATAGACTAAACCTAGATCCGTCTGTTCATGAGCACTATAGGCAAACTGAAGCGTATTGATGAATGTTGAAAAAGCGGATTGTAAAGCTTCGCCTGTTTCTCCAAGCGTGCAGTGGAGCAGTGCCAAATGTGCAGCACAGAGAGGATGTTCATTAGCACCGTTGCTCAGTGCTTCTAAAGCCATATCCAGGTAAACTCCACGCAGCGTCGGATCATCCGCTGTTTCTGCTTCTACTAGTGCTGCTACTGCAAGATTGTTCAGATCCAGGGCAGATTGAGGTTCATCCCAGGTTGTATTTGCTAGGATTTGCTCCACCTGTGTCAGGGTTTCTGACGCAAAGGGGTACACTTCCCGAACATAGTGCAGATAACCATCAATGTAGGAAGAATCTGTCATAAACTGCCCCTGTGAACGGTGTAGCTAAACCTCGCTACATTGTCTCAGAAATTAAAGAAGGTCGTAAGGAAGGTTGAATTTATGGTTAGTGGCGATCGCCAAAACTGGCTCCCTGTACTTGGCAAGATTGCTGTTGCTTTAGGTTGCGTCTTAGGTATTGGTCTGTTGCAGCAACCGCAACTCGATCGTCTCAAACGTTCAGCAAGCGACGCGTCACCAGAAGAATTGAGCCAACAAGACGCAGCAGAAAACGTGTATCTCGACTTAGTACAGCGCTCCCCAGCCTTTGGATTTGACAATCTAGTTGCCGACTGGATTTTTCTGGATTTCCTGCAATATTTTGGTGACAATTCAGCTCGCAATCAGATTGGGTATGGACTCAGCCCTGAATACTTTGAAGCGATTTTGAATCACGACCCGTATTTTCGAGATGCTTATCTCTTCCTATCGGGTAGCACGACTCTGTATGCAGGTAGACCCGATCGCACCGTTGAAATTATGAATCAACACATCGGGCAACTTTCACCTAGAGTGCCGGATAAGGCATATTTTGTTTGGCGATATAAAGGCACAGATGAACTGCTGTTTCTAGGAGACAGTCAAGCTGCCCGACAGTCTTTTGAAACAGCGGTAGAGTGGGCAAGTATTTATTCTGATCCCGAAAGCCAGGCTGCGGCACAGGTCTCGCAGCAAACGGCTGAGTATCTGGCTGAAAATCCTGAAAGTAAGTCAGCTCAAATTGCAGCCTGGGTTATGGTTTTAGGCAATGCATTTGACGAAGAGACTCAGCGTTATGCCATTAGTCAAATTGAAGCATTAGGTGGCAATGTTTCTGTGGATGAGCAGGGAAGGCTACAGATTCAGCAGCCAGAAGGGAATTAGCGGGGGAATTGGAAACTAGGAATCAGAAACTGGGCTGACTTTGGCGCGGTGGAGGAGCTTGTTGCCTTGGGTATAGCCTGTGTAGCGGATTTTGACGCGATCGCCACTCTCCGCCCGACCTTCCATCAACTGATGAAACTGAGGATCATAGGCAACTTCGCTTCCAACAGGGGCGATCGCTTCCACTCCCCAGCTTTTGAGTAGCTGTTCGATCGGACGCAGCAAAGGCAAGAGACGAGCAGCTGGAATTTGAGGATTATTTTCGGCAGCGTAGGCAGCTGTGGGCAGTTGCAGCAAGAGGGATTCTAGCGTTTGTAGGCTGGAGCGCTGAAATTCCTGCTGGAGGGTTTGCTGCTGTTCGGCAAGCTGTGCCTCCAGGCGGCGATATTCCTGCTGGAGATGACCTAAGTTCTGAGTTGAGTTGGGTTCGGGCGACGGAAGCGGCAAGTTAGAAAATTTTGCCAGCAATTCATTAAGCGAAATTTGAAGAGTTTGACTCAGTTTGAAGAGTGGCTCTGCCTGCATTTGAGCGGCGCGACCCTGGCGTAGTTGTTTGACCTGCCATTCAGAAACGTCAGCAGTGCGGCTAAGGGCTTTGAAGCTAGGAATGTTGAGCGGTTGCATGAGCGATCGCAGCAAATCACTGTGATTTGAATTAGAAGTTTGATTCATAGCCTGATGGTTCTTCAAACAGAGGTGCAAGAGGTAGAGCCTCTACATGGCATTACAAAGCGAAGCCTCGTAAAAAGAGAGAGAATCGTCCTGCTCAAATTGTTTTCAGGAACATGATTATTAAAACTCAAACAGAAGAGCGGGGATCATAACCATCATTACGATCCCCGCTCTATCTCTTTCTAGTTCTCAAGCTACAGTTGTGAACTTTTCCCCAAGAGGACTAGCTTTCTTCAATCTCACGAGAAGCTAGAACTTCTAATTTGGTGCTACCAAGCTAGAGCCTGGTAACGAGTCAAACAAGCCAATAAGCTGTCCAACGATTCTTACTGCAACAAGCTTCTGAGCATCCAGGCGGTTTTCTCGTGCAGACGCATCCGCTCCGTTAGCAAGTCAGCAGTGGATTCGTCGCCAGCCCGTTCTGCTGCGGGAAAGGTGCTACGAGCGGTTTTAACGACGGCTTCATTGCCTTCTACCAACAGCGCGATCATGTCGGTTGCCTGAGGAACACCAGTGGTTTCAGGAATGGAGGTAAGTTGAGCAAATTCGCTATAGGTTGCAGGAGCAGGAAATCCGAGGGAGCGGATGCGCTCAGCAATATCGTCTACGGCGACTGCTAGCTCGGTGTACTGTGTCTCAAACATGATATGCAAGGTCTGAAACATAGGACCTGTGACGTTCCAGTGGAAGTTGTGGGTTTTCAGGTACAGCGTGTAGGTGTCTGCCAGTAAGCGAGACAGCCCATCGGCGATCGCATGTCTATCTGTTTCGTTAATGCCGATATCAACGGGAACGGTACGTTCTTGAGCTTGCATAGGTTTCTCCTGATTCAGCAAAAAATGGGGTTAATGACTGTTTTACCTGCAAAATGCAATTCGCACAGCCTCTTGAAGAGTGATTCTGAGATTAAATAGTTCAAGCTGACCTAAGCCAGGTGCATCCGCAAAACAGATTTGGGCGCACGGCGGACGTTACACAAAATGGTCTCGTGCCCTAAACGGCTGCAAGCCTCATAGCGATGGCAACCAGAGAAGCCGTAGTATTGACCTTCGACCTCCAACACATCAATCGGCTCTTGCAGACCAATTGCTTGAATTGACTCCATCAGAGCGGCAACTTTAGCCTGGTCGTTTTGGCGAAATAGAGGTCGGCGGATTTGGTTGATGGGAATTTCTTGAACTTTTGCCATCTTGCTTTAACTTTTGCTCTCTTCTTTCTAAATCATACTCATTATGAGTACGAGTTGCAAGTTAAAGATGAAAGGCAAGGGGAAACCTTCTTGCCCTAGCTCCCAGCCCCTCAGCAGATGAAAGCGGTTTGAAGTTCTTGTTACCCAAAGGGTTACCGTTTGATCCGGTAGTGATTCTAGGTTTTGAGCAAGGAGCGATCGCTCCTTGCTCAAAGTCTTCCGGGAGATCACGCCCTGCGGCTCTCTTCCTCGCACATTCTAAAAATCCTCAGCAACTTCAGACAATCAGTGCCCTACCTGACTGGTCACTGCTATCAGGAGCTTAGGAACTGTAGACGGTTCCGCTTCATGTTGCGTTCTCGGTATTGGTCCCGAATGTGTTTCATTGAGGTGGGTTAGTCTGGTTAGGGCTGCCCATTTTGGCGCATACGCTAGTCAATTTTGTGTCAATCGGTACGCCTTTGATCAGAAGAGGCTTTATGAAGCATTTGAGACAACTTGCGGTAGCTGCTAGTAGAATGGCGATCGCTACTCTATTAACCTTTGCGGCAATTATTCCGGCAGTTCAGGCAGAGAAGGGAAGGGGCGATCGAATTTCCCAAACCATCTCCCTGCCCGAACTCGATCGCCATCTTCAGCCTGACATTGTCACTGAAGTTATTCCAGACGAAAAATTGCTGCCGCCGTTAGACGACGGAGTACTGTTTCGTATGATTGAGCGTCGCCCTCCTCTACGAGAGCATCTTCCAGAACAGCAAGTAGAAGTGCATCTGATGGAAGACGGACGTATGTTTGTGTTTCAACCCAATCGCGGTAGGCAACCAATGGGACAGGTTGAACCTGCCGTGCTTGAGCAGTTCAAACGACTACTGAGAAATCCAGAATTTCTCAACTACAACGCCACAAGCTGGTCTAACCCAAACCAGGAGGAAACGGGCTACACGGTTATGCTTAGCAGTGCGTCAGTCACCATTGAGCTTAAAGGGCAGTTTTCCCTCTCAGAAGCGCTGTTGCCAGATTCAGTCGTTGCCGTGATGAATACGTTTGGCTATATGTTGGCTTATCTTGCCGCTTGAACTAAGGCACAAGCTTTCTTGGTAAGCTGAAAAGCTGAACCCTCTCTAATTTCGCATCATGCCTGCGCTCAGTACTTCTGCCTCACCTAGCCTGACTGCCTTTCCACTGACTGCCGTTGTGGGTCAAGAAGCAATCAAACTGGCACTGTTGCTTTCTGCCATCGACCCAGGTTTAGGTGGAGTCGTGATTGCAGGTCGCCGAGGCACTGCCAAATCGGTAATGGCACGGGCACTCCATGCCCTGCTGCCGCCCATTGAAGTGGTCAAAGGTTCCTGCTGCAACTGTGACCCTACCCGTCCTGACGAGTGGGATGACGAGACGGCAAAGCGGGAGCTAGGGATCGGCGATTGGGAATTAGGAATTGGGGAATCGGAAAGTGAAAATCAGCAATCGGAAATGCAGGAGCTACCTCCGACTGAGGTAGTTCCGGCTCCATTTGTGCAGATTCCGCTCGGTGTGACGGAAGATCGGCTGCTAGGTTCAGTGGATGTAGCGCAGTCAATTAAGCAAGGGGAAACGGTGTTTCAGCCTGGACTGCTAGCAGAATCGCACCGGGGCATTCTATACATAGACGAAATTAACCTGCTGGATGATCAGATTGCCAATCTGCTCTTGTCGGCGCTGACAGAAGGGCGCAACCAGATTGAGCGAGAAGGAATTAGCTTCCAGCATCCCTGTAAGCCGCTACTGATTGCGACCTACAACCCAGAAGAAGGAGAACTGCGAGAGCATTTGCTTGACCGAATTGCGATCGCCCTCTCTGCCGATGCCGTTCTGGGTCTAGATGATCGCGTCGCGGCGGTTGAGCAAGCCACTCGCTATTCAGAGTCACCCCAGGAATTTTTGCGTCAGTACGCTGAAGACATTGACGGGCTGAAAACCCAGATTATTTTGGCGCGAGAATGGCTCAAAGATGTACAAATTCAGTCTGAGCAAATTGCTTACTTAGTGAATGAAGCCTTGCGTGGTGGTGTTCAGGGACATCGGGCAGAATTGTTTGCCCTGCGAGTCGCTAAAGCCCATGCTGCCCTCGACGGACGCACCGAGGTGAACGCTGAAGATTTACGAAAGGCAGTTGAGCTGGTGATTGTGCCTCGCTCCACCGTCGTGCAAACACCCCCTGAAGAACCACCGTCACCGCCACCACCGCCACCGCCTCAAAACCAGGACGATCCCCAAGACGAATCTGAACAGGAGCAAGACGAACAAGATGAGAGGGATGAACCCGAACAAGAACAGGAACCATCCAGTGTCCCAGAAGAATTTGTCTTTGACCCGGAAGGCGTAATCCTTGACCCGTCCGTACTCTACTTTGCTCAAATGGCAAACCGCCAAGGCAAATCAGGCTCCCGCAGCATCGTTTTCTCAGAAGACCGGGGGCGCTATGTTAAGCCGATCTTGCCCAGAGGTCAGGTCCGCCGCATTGCTGTCGATGCCACCCTCAGAGCCGCTGCCCCCTACCAAAAAGCCCGCCGTCAACGCAGCGAACAGGCATCTAGCCAACGCGCATCCGTCACTCGTCAACCCCTAATCCCCAACCCCCAACCCCCAGCCCCTACCAAACGAGTCTTTGTCGAACAATCTGACATTCGCGCTAAACGTCTAGCCCGCAAAGCTGGCGCGCTAGTTATTTTTGTGGTGGATGCCTCTGGCTCAATGGCGCTAAACCGGATGCAGTCTGCCAAGGGAGCCGTTTTGCGGTTGCTCACTGAGGCTTATCAAAATCGAGATCAGGTGGCGCTGATTCCGTTTCGGGGCGAGCAGGCAGAAGTGCTGCTACCGCCAACTCGCTCCATTGCAGCGGCACGCAGGCGACTAGAGCGAATGCCTTGTGGTGGTGGTTCGCCCTTGGCGCATGGGTTAACCCAGGCAGTTCGGGTGGGGCTAAATGCCCAGCAGTCGGGCGACATTGGTCAGGTGGTCGTCGTAGCGATCACAGACGGACGGGGAAATGTACCGCTGGCGCGATCGCTAGGGGACACCATTCCCGAAGGTGAAAAGCCTGATATCAAAGCTGAATTGCTGGAAATCGCCGCTAAAGTTCGTGTTACCGGAATTCAGCTTCTGGTGATCGACACAGAAAACAAGTTTGTCTCAACTGGATTTGCCAAGGAATTGGCGAAGCAGGCAGGCGGAAAGTATTATCACTTGCCCAAAGCAACCGATCAGGCGATCGCTGCGATGACGAGGGGAGCGATCGCAGATATGAAAGGATGAAGGACAGGAATTAACCGACCCGAGAAAACTAGCAGACAGAGTAAGGTTAAAGATAAGAATTTGAGGCGCAAGCGTGGACGAGTTGCAGAAACCGCTAAGCGATCGCTGGTTACTCAGCGGCAAGAAAGCCCTGATTACGGGTGGCACAAAAGGAATTGGGTTAGCCGTTGCTGAAGAATTTTTATCGCTTGGAGCAAAGGTGACGATTGTTGCCCGTAGCGCTAAGGAGATCGAGCAACAGTTGACAAGCTGGCAGCAGCGCGGTTGGCTCGCCTATGGACTGGCGGCAGATGTAGCGATCGCAGACCATCGGCAAACCATTTTTGCTCAGATTGCAGAGTCAATGGGCGGACTCGACATCTTGATCAATAACGTAGGCACTAACATTCGCAAGAAAGTCCTGGAATACAGTTCCGAGGAATATGAACGAATTCTCGAAACAAACCTAACTTCAACTTTTGAAGTCTGCCGTCTGGCTCACCCGCTGCTCAAAGTGGGAGAAAACAGCAGCATCGTTAACATTAGCTCGGTAGCAGGGCTAACCGCCATCAGAACTGGTGCTCCCTACGGGATGTCGAAAGCGGCTTTGGTGCAGTTGACGCGTAATCTAGCGGTGGAGTGGGCAAGCGATCGCATTCGAGTCAACACCGTCGCCCCGTGGTTTATTCGCACCCCGCTCACGGAACCCGTGCTGAACAACGAGGAATTTTTCACCTCTGTTCTCTCTCGTACCCCTATGGGGCGAGTTGGAGAACCTGCCGAGGTTGCTGGGCTGGTCGCCTTTCTATGTATGTCGCCTGCCTCGTTCATTACGGGACAGTGCATTGCTGTAGATGGAGGCTTTTTAGCCTTTGGGTTTTAACTAGAAGTTGGACTTCACATCATCGGTACATAAGCCCCGCCAGAATAAGCCCAAGCGATTCCTTCTGGATCAAGGCTCTGAGTCCAGGCGCTAAAGTCGTCCCGAGTTTTACGACGGCGCACTGTGCTAGCACTAACTCCCAAGCGCTGAGCTAGCTGATAGCTGGAGAGATAGCCCTCTGGAGCAACCTCTTCGATCAGTGCCAAATAGAGCTGCCAAAGCAAGACAACGCCGACAAAAATGACCAGAACGACTGCTTCAGGTCGTCTAAGCAGATTTTGAGTTTCCTGAATCGCGGTGTCTGTAGATACGGGGGCAATTTCACCGCTAGTAGGTTCCTGAATGACAGGAGGAGCGGGGGCGATCGCCTCTACCGTATCTGGGGAGGGAGAAGTTGAAAAAGGCTGAGTCGATTGAGTCACCGTGCTGGCTTCTGAGTAGGTGGAACTGGAATTTTTCTCTAACTGGATTTCTTGATTCCATGCTACAGAGTTATCGCCCATCTGGCGGCCAAAAACCTTAATTGTCTTGATAGGTTCAACCTTTAGTTTTTCAATGCCATCCCGGACAAAATCCACCATTGCTTGCTGATCGGGCACCCAGTCTGCCTCTAGCAACACATACAGACAGTCCTCTTTTCTTGCCACCTGTGTCTTGATATTGCGCTGCTTAGTAGAATGATTCATGATTGCAGCAATCACTTTGGGATGACCCTGTTTAGCTAGTGCCAAGATGTCTTGAGGCGACACTTGCGAAGACTCTTGTAAAGACATGAGCGCAGCCTTGAACTTGGAAACGAATATCTGAAATATGACACAGGGAGCCTACTGTGCTTCAGTTTATATTCTCCACTAGTCCATACCCAACTAAGTTAGACCTTTTGCATGAATAGTAGCGCAGTGAGCCGAACTGTCATCTACGTCTCAACCAGCAATTCAGGCAGAAGATCTATTCTCAAAGACAAAGGAAGCGAAAGCGTGGCTTTTCCACTGCTTCCGCTTCCTCAAAGGAGTTCAGATTGATCTTCAATCTTGATTAGATGGAGAAATCTGAAGGAGAAAATTTTGGTCAAAGAAGGAAAAATTTAATCAAAGAAGTCCTTGACTCGATCCACTAAGTTTCCAGTTTCATTTCGCGCACCACGACCTGCGTCTTTGACTCGATCACCCAAGTCTTCTGCCCGATTCTGGGCTCCACCCGAAAACTGCTTGGTGCGACCCTCAATCTGATTAGCAGGACTATCAGTGACGTCTCCAATGCCCCGCTGGACTCGGCCCTCAAGCGCCCTTCCCGTTGCTTTGACTCGCCGCTCAAGGCCAGTGCTAGTAGCAGCGTCGTCTCTAGCAGCGATCTGGCTGGGGGTAGCTGCCATCAAAGGAGATGCGATCGCTTGAGGAATCACCCAAACAGTGGCGAGCGCTAAGACTAAGGCCAGCATAAGACTGGCAAAAACTTTACGGCTGCGCTGGAGTAAATTCATAGTTGCCTCAACTTAAGTTAACGATGAAAGTCGATAGTGAGAGCGAACAGCAAGCTGAAATTGTAGAGGCATCCCTAATTATTAACTTTACTGCTCCTTCGCAGCTATGGACATCTGCTGAAAGGCTCATGGATTCTATACCTTGAGGGCGATCGCGAGCTTGAAGCGCAACTCAGTATGTCTTTACCTGGCGTAGCAACTCTTAACATCGATAGCCTTGTTGCTCTCAAAGAGCTTGGTAGACTAAGGACACAAGAAAATTGCTGCACCTGGCTTTGCGGCTGTACTAAAACCGTGCGTTAACTCGTGCAGAATCATAGGTGAATAGAAATACCAATGGTTGATTCTCTAAAAAAACCTAGTGTTGAAGAAATCCGACCTGGAGTGAAAGCTCCAGCAAAAGAAACCATCCTGACTCCTCGCTTCTACACGACAGACTTTGACGAGATGGCAAAAATGGACATCTCCGTCAATGAAGCGGAACTTCAGGCGATTTTAGAAGAGTTTCGCGTTGACTACAATCGTCACCATTTCGTGCGAGATGCCGAATTCGAGCAATCTTGGGAGCACTTAGATGGCGAAACTCGACAGCTATTCATCGAGTTTTTAGAGCGCTCCTGCACTGCCGAGTTTTCTGGCTTCTTGCTTTATAAAGAACTGGCTCGCAAGCTCAAAGACAAAAATCCGGTATTGGCGGAAGGATTCCTGCTAATGTCGCGCGATGAGGCTCGTCACGCTGGTTTCCTCAACAAGGCGCTGTCAGACTTTAACCTGTCGCTCGATTTAGGCTTCCTGACTAAGAGCCGTAGCTACACCTTCTTCAAGCCAAAATTTATCTTCTACGCCACCTACCTGTCTGAGAAGATTGGCTACTGGCGCTACATCACGATTTATCGCCATTTGGAAGCTCACCCCGAAGATCGGATCTATCCGATCTTCCGATTCTTTGAAAACTGGTGCCAGGACGAAAACCGTCACGGCGACTTCTTTGACGCGTTGATGAAGTCTCAGCCTCAGTTTCTCAACGATTGGAGAGCAAGACTGTGGTGTCGCTTCTTCTTGCTGTCGGTATTTGCGACCATGTACCTGAATGACATTCAGCGCTCTGGCTTCTATCGGTCACTCGGTTTAGACGCTCGTGAGTATGACATTCATGTAATTCAGAAGACCAACGAAACCTCAGCGCGAGTTTTCCCAGTGGTTCTGAATGTTGATCATCCAGATTTCTTTGGGCTACTGGACATTTGTGCGGAGAATAATGTGAAGTTGAGCGCGATCGCCACTTCCAACACTCCCAAATTCCTCCAGTTTTTCCAAAAGCTGCCTCTCTACGCCTCAACTGCGGTGCAGTTGGTTCGGCTTTACTTCATGAAGCCCATCAACGCAGCCAAGCTAGAAGGCTCTGTCCGCTAATAGCTTTTACCCCTCACACAAGGCGGCTCTGTCAAAATCAGAGCCGCTTTTTTGTAGTCTTTTTGACTCATCAATGCCCTTCGACAACAACAAACAGGGAACCATCAACAGAAATTTATCTTCCTCAAGCGGGATAAAGATCTATCAAGATTCAATCTTTTCTGTCGGAAGTGGGAAGAAATAAGGCTTTAAAGACGAGAGTATAAGCTGGGTTTGTAAGACTGCCAGGGTTGGTCAGGGTGATTGTTGATGCCCTAGCTTCGCGTCTAGATTAAGCGTGAAATCAATTGCAAATAGTTGCGCTTTAGGGTGAGCGATCGCCAGTTTTGCGATCGCACAAAGCTTCGCATAGCTGCAAATATCGCTGATTTAAACATTGCCGAGTCATAGGTGTCCTTATGTTAGACCTCTGGTACAAGAGCGCTATTATTTACTGCCTTGATGTCGAAACTTACATGGATGCAAATGGCGATGGCATTGGTGACTTTGAAGGGCTAACTGAGCGACTAAATTACCTTGCAGGCTTAGGAATTACCTGTATCTGGCTGATGCCGTTCTATCCAACCCCAAATCGCGATAACGGGTATGACATAAAAGACTTTTATAATGTCGATCCGCGATTAGGAACTTTGGGTGATTTTGTTGAGTTTGCCCGCCAAGCAAACGAACGCGGAATGCGGGTAATCATTGATCTAGTAGTCAATCACACCTCAATTGAGCATCCCTGGTTTCAGGAAGCCTGCAAAAACAAGAATTCAAAATATCGTGACTTCTATATCTGGGCGGACGAAAAACCTGAAGATGCTGACAAGGGCGTAATTTTCCCAGGCGTGCAAGACAGCACCTGGACTTACAGTGAAGAAGCCGGAGCTTATTACTTTCACCAGTTTTATGAGCATCAAGCAGACTTAAACGTCGAAAACCCCAAAGTATGGCAGGAAATTCAGAAGATTATGGGGTTCTGGCTGCAATTAGGGGTATCCGGCTTTCGCCTGGATGCAGCCCCTTTCCTGGTTGAGTTGAAGCGTGTTCACGGTAGTTCTAAAGACGAATACGCCTATCTAGAAGAGATGCGGCAATTCCTCTCCTGGCGGCGAGGTGATGCGATCATTCTGGCAGAGGCAAATGTACCGATGGAGGATGTGCAGCACTACTTTGGCGATGGCGACAAAATGCAAATGCTATTTCACTTCATGGCAAATCAGTATTTGATTTTGGCGCTTGCCCGAGAAGAAGCTGCACCACTGATCGAGGGTCTGAAAGCGCCGCCCGAAATTCCTCAAGTAGGTCAGTGGGCATACTTCGTCCGCAACCATGATGAATTGTCACTAGACAAACTTTCGGACGAGCAGCAAGAAGAAATTTTGACTAAGTTCAAGCTTGATAAGGAGGAAGTTTGGATTTACGACCGGGGAGTTCGTCGCCGCTTTCCGCCTATGGTGGAGGGCGATCCACGGCGGTTGCGACTGGCTTACAGCTTGATTTTTACGATGCCAGGAACGCCTGTGCTGTTTTATGGGGAAGAAATCGGCTTGGGTGATGACCTGTCACAACAGGAACGAAATTCGATTCGTCCTCCGATGCAGTGGTCAGGTGAAGCCAATGCGGGCTTCTCAACAGCACCACCAGAACAACTGTTTCGTCCTGTGATTTCGGACGATCAGTTTGGTTACCAGCATTTGAACGTGATTGCTCAGCGGCGGGATGCGGATTCACTCCTCAACTGGATGGAGCGGGCAATTCGAATGCGGAAGGAATGCCCAGAATTTGGTTGGGGCGACTGGCAAATTATTGGAACGAATCATCCTTCTGTTTTTGCCCATCGCTGTGATTGGCAGGATGGAGCGGTGGTGGCAGTTCACAATCTAGCTGGAGAAGCCTGCAGCGTGACGCTGAATTTAAAGGAGAACGAAGATCGGCTGATTGATTTGCTAGGCGATCGCCCTTACCAACAATCTGAGGGCAATTCCCATGAAGTCGAGCTAGATGGCTATGGCTATCGCTGGTTTCGGATTGGGAGATATCACCTTTGACAAGCCCGAAAGATGAGGGATGAGGAATAAAGGAAGGACAGCCAATTAGCAACAGGAGGCGGTACTATAGATAACGCTTCTGTCTGATGGAGTAAATTCCCATCTTTAGCCAGTACGACTTACCTTTAGGCTGCTTATGAGTACCCCCCTTCAGTCCTCGGCATCAAATGTTGCTACAGCAGATATTGCTCAAGATTGGTCTGCTTTGCTGCAACAAATTTTGGATGGTCAGTCGCTTTCTACGGTTCAGGCAGCAGCATTGATGCAGGGTTGGCTGACGGAGGCGATCGCCCCAGTCTTATCGGGAGCAATTCTAGCGGCAATTCAGGCAAAGGGCGTTTCTGCATCAGAGTTGAGCGGCATGGCGCAGGTGTTACAGGCGCAGTCCCTAGGCGGTGGCACGGCTCCCTCCCTCTCTGCACCCTTGATTGATACTTGCGGCACCGGAGGCGATGGGGCTTCTACCTTTAACATTTCCACAGCGGTTGCCTTTGTTGCTGCCGCCGCCGGTATCCCTGTTGCTAAGCACGGCAATCGGTCTGCTTCTAGTAAAGTCGGCTCAGCCGATGTACTGGAAGCACTGGGGATCAACTTGAATATTGATCCTGAGACAGCGCGAGCGGCTTTGCAAGAGGTGGGGATCACGTTTTTGTTTGCCCCAGGTTGGCATCCAGCCATGAAATATGTCGCACCCCTGCGAAAAACTTTGAAGGTGCGAACGATCTTTAATTTGTTGGGTCCATTAGTCAATCCACTGGGGCCTAGCAGACAGGTCATTGGTGTGTTTAGTCCTGCTTTGGTTGAGGTAATGGCAGAAGCGTTGCAGCAGCTTGGCAAGGAACAGGCGATCGTGCTGCATGGGCGAGAAAAGCTAGATGAAGCAGGATTAGCAGATGTGAGTCATTTAGCGGTTCTAGAAGATGGCAAAATTTGCTCTATCACACTTGATCCACAGCAGTTAGGACTGATCCCCGCGCCGACTAGCGCCCTTAGAGGAGGAGAAGTTGAAGAAAATGCTGAAATTCTGCGCTCTGTACTTCAGGGCAAAGGAACTCCAGCCCAGCAAGACGTAGTAGCGCTGAATGCAGCTCTAGCGCTAAAAGTTGGAGGGGCAATTCCAGGTGACTCCGGAATTTCTTCCGCACCTGCCGAGATTTATGCACAGGGAGTTGTGCAGGCTAGAGAAATTCTGCAAAGCGGTGCCGCCTGGGCAAAATTAGAGCAGCTTGTTAAATTTTTGCGTTAGCGCTCTCGAAATTCCACCACATCTTGACGGACTACGACATCGTAGTGGCTAAAAAAGTCCTGTCCAAGCAGCCCTACCCCCAAGTTGGGTCCTGCGACTGCAACCAGCACGTCCTGGGCGATCGCCCCACCCACTTCAATAGAGTTAACATAGCCTAGGGGAAACGTCACATTTCTGTCGCTGGCCGTATCAACACTCGCTTCTCCCACCGGGACTACATTCAGCGCTGTCGCCATCTGAGATGTAATCACCGTGCCACTCGCTCCGGTGTCTAAAATCATTTCAAACTGCCGACTGCCATTGAACGTCACGTTGATGACAGGCGTACCCCCCGCTCGTCGCACAATTGGAACTTGATAAACGCCAGCACCGCCTGAAGAAGCTGGCGCTGGTGCCGCTGCGAAAGGACGGGGAGCAACAGGTTGACTGGCAGGCTGTTGACTGACAGGCTGGTTGCGAGGGGCAAGCACCACTACGCCATCAGGATTCGCAAGGGCAGTAGAACGACTGGCTTGCTGTTGAGCGTAGTCCAAATTGCGGCGATATTCGGACAGTTTAGTCTGCGCCAGCGAACGGTTGGGGCTGGCAGCAGGTACCGATGCTAATAGGTCAATTGCTTGCTGCCAACGACTTGCGACCAGTCGCCAATCATCTTGCGATCGCGCCGATTGGCTGATGGTGAATGCACTAGAAGCCCGACTAATCGCCTGTTGGTAAGGGTCAGGCGGCTGCGGAGTGGATACGGCAGGGCTAGCGATTGGAGCGACTGGAGCAGGTGACGCAATAGGACTGGTTGCAGGTTGCACTGATACGGAGGTAGAGCGATCGCCAGAGATAGAGCTACACGCCACGCTGACAATGCCACAACCTGACAGCAAAAGCAGAGTTGCAGTGGGTCGAAGAAACTGACGCATATCGGTTTGGAGTAGAATTTGGCACGAAGGCAGTCACAATAAAGCTAAAAATGCCCCAACAGAAGAGCCTTATTTCTAATTTCACCTGCTTAAGTTTGCATTTCTGATTTTGCATTCTTAATTGACTAAGCAACTTCTGCCACTAACGTATAGTCTAGATGAGGTCTCGTTGCTCCATACGCGGCAACTTGGACATTCGGTTATTTGGTTTATTTGGTCGATGTATCAAGATTATTGAGAGGGTCTATGTCACTTTCTGCCAATCAACCAGCCCTGCTAGTTTTGGCTGATGGAACAGTTTACCGGGGATATTCATTTGGTGCTTCAGGCACGACAATCGGTGAAGTTGTATTTAACACGGGGATGACGGGCTACCAGGAAGTCCTCACCGACCCTAGCTATTGTGGTCAAATCGTAACATTTACCTATCCAGAATTGGGAAATACCGGAGTCAATCCTGAAGACGATGAATCTCAGGGTCCTCAGGTCAAAGGCGCGATCGCTCGCAATATTTGTCATCAGCCTAGCAACTGGCGCTCCACCCAATCGCTCAGCGACTACCTGAACCAGCATAAAATTCCTGGCATTTACGGCATCGACACCCGCGCCCTAACCCGTAAAATTCGCTCCTCTGGGGCAATGAACGGAGCCATTTCTACCGAAATTTTGGAACCGACTGAACTGCTATTGCGCGTTCAAGAAGCTCCCAGCATGGCGGGACTAAACTTGGTGAGCCAAGTCACCACCCAGACCGTTTATGAATGGTCTGACCCCACCAGCCCCATTTGGGAATTTCGACCCACCCAGGAGACTGAGACGTCCCCACAGCTTACGGTTGTGGCGATCGATTTTGGTATCAAACGCAACATCTTGCGTCGTCTAGCCAGCTACGGCTGTCGTGTTGTCATCGTTCCTGCAGACACACCACCCGAAGACATTCTCAAATACAACCCAGACGGCATTTTCCTCTCGAACGGACCTGGCGACCCGGCGGCTGTTGCTGAAGGCATTGCAACAACGAAGGCTCTGTTAGCCAGTCAAAAGCCTGTCTTTGGCATCTGTATGGGACATCAGATTTTGGGCTTATCCTTGGGTGCAGAAACCTTCAAGCTAAAGTTTGGGCATCGTGGCTTAAACCAGCCCGCAGGTTTGCGCCAGCGCATTGAAATCACCAGCCAAAATCACGGCTTTGCGATCGACCCTGATTCTATTCCTGAGGCAGATATTGAAATCACCCATCTAAATTTGAATGATCGTACCGTTGCTGGATTGCGTCATAAAACCCTGCCGCTATTCTCGGTACAGTATCACCCAGAAGCCAGCCCTGGTCCGCACGACGCAGACTATCTGTTTGAGCAGTTTGTTCAGTCAATGCGAGGGCAAAAAGCGGAGGCAGGGAAAGGATAAAAGATGAGGGATGAAGGATGGATTTTTGGGCAGACGTTCTTGGTTTTGCAGAAGACCTGACGGACAGAGTGGGTCAACAGCTTCTGAGCAGCTTTGGGCAGTCTCAGGCGACAGAAAAAGCAGATGGCAGCTTGGTGACTCGGGCTGACCAGTGGGCAGATGCCGAACTGAGGGAAGCGATCGCCACCCGCTTTCCCGAGCATGGCGTTCTCAGTGAAGAAGTCGAACACATCTTCCCGAATAACGACTGGTGTTGGATCATCGACCCCATCGACGGCACCACCAACTACGCACGTGGCATTCCACTGTGGGGCATTTCCCTGGGACTGCTTTACCAGGGAACTCCCGTATTTGGCTATGTCCACCTGCCCCCACTTGCATCCTCTTTCCACGGCTTCTGGTACGGCTCGTCTGGATTAACTGGCCCAACCGGCGCATTCCTAAACCACAAACCGATTCAGGCGAGTTCCGAAGATCCTTCTCCCACCCACCTGTTTAACCTTTGTGCCCGCAGCACCGACGTATTCAAACAACCCCTGCCCTGCAAAGCCCGGATGTTAGGAGTTGCCACCTACAACCTGCTCACCGTCTCAGCCGGAGCCGCACTAGGCGGAGTCGAAGCCACTCCAAAGATTTGGGACATTTCCGCAGTCTGGGCGATCGCCCAAGCTGCAGGGGCAACCTGGGTAGCCCTGGACGACCAACAAATCTTCCCGCTCAAACCAGGCGAAGACTATAGCGATCGCTCCTACCCCACTCTGGTCGTCAGTCGCGCCGACCTGGTTCCCATCTTCAAACCCCTTGTGCAGTTTTTAGGGCATCCATAACCCTCCAACCTTGAACCTCAAACAAATTTTGCGCCTGGAAACGGAATTTCCAGGCGCAAAATTCATTAGGACTTATTTGACTGCCGTCGCTACTCTGGCTGCTAGTGTACTGGGAATCAAGCAGCAGGAGAACTACAGTCTTCCGTAGATGAACTCAGCGAAGATAATTCCAATTTGCCCAAATTTCTTCAAGCCTTGGAAGCAGCGCTAGACGGCTTAGGAAACGAGGCAGAAATGCGATCGCTGCTGGGTGAAGAGTTTTGTTACCTTTTCACAACAAAGCAATTTGAATTAGTTGAATTAGCGCGGTTCCATGATCCCATTACGGAGTGGGAAAAGCAGGAATATTTGGACGTTTACTAGTTCTACCTCAAAACGCATTCCTCACCTGATTGAGGGAGGCGTCCTCTAAAATCATCCTTTAGGCTGACTGGATAAGTTTTTGACTGGGCTACGGTAGCGTTGACACAAGACTGCTTGACTCAAGCTTAATAATTTTGGTCAAAGTTCTCTAGATCTTTAAGGATTTTCTGGAGTTGTGATCTCTCTCATTGAAATCACTGTTGAAAAAAGATATTACTGAGGACACAAGAAGCTGAGCGGCTAGACTCGACGCTAGGTTTAGGTAGATTTGCAGTTGAATACGTACTTTGAAGAGATTGCTCTTCCCCTTCACTTCTAGACCTATGAACTTTAGTACGCGGTAGTTTCACTAGAAATAAAGGCTTAAGGAAAATTTTAGAAACAGTGTAGTTCCACGGATTTCTTTTAGTTGATGTGATTCAGTGGATCTGCTGTTGATTTTTGTTTTCTTGTAGCCGGTTAAACTTACAGTGCAATAGGCTGTTCTGTTATGGGGTGTATGAAAACTTTGCTCAAATTAGTAGGGGTGATCGCTTTAGTCGCTGGAGCGCAGGCTGTAATTCTGCCAAACGCTGTAGCAGACACTTCTCTTCGGGCTACCACCGTGTTGGCTAGTCAAACTTTTGCAACAGACCTGCTGCCCAAACCAGTTTTCGGTTCCGAAACTTATCAGCCACCAGACAATGGTGGTCCAACAACTAGCCAGGGTTCTGGTACTCGGTAAAAAGCATGGGTGTGAGCTCATTAGGACAGAAGAAGGGAGGGTTTAGCCCTCCCTTCTGTTTAATTGAAGCAACTAGCGCTGAGGTGCTGCGCCAATAAGGTGGCAACAAGATCCGTGTTTTCAATTGCTATATTCTGGCAAAGAGAGTTAATTATTTGCGTGCTTAATGTCTGACCTAATTTTGTTCTGGCACCGTCGAGATCTGCGGATTTCTGACAATGTCGGTTTAGCTGCGGCGCGTCAGCAAAGTCAAAAAGTGGTAGGTGTGTTTTGCCTAGATCCACTGATTTTGGAGCGAGACGATGTTGCCCCAGCCAGAGTAACTTACATGATGGGTAGCCTACGGGAACTGGGCGATCGTTACACTCAGGCAGGCAGCCAGCTAATTATTTTGCGCGATCAGCCTGTGCGAGCCATTCCCACCTTAGCGAAAGCGCTGAATGCCAAAGCAGTTTTTTGCAATCGGGGGGTGGAGCCCTATGGACGAGAGCGCGATCGCACCGTTAGTGAGGCACTCAAGCAAGTTGGCATTCCGCTCCAAACCTTTTGGGATCAGCTTTTGCATTCTCCCAAGGAGATTGTCACGGGCGCGGGGCAACCTTATACGGTCTATACTCCCTTTTGGCGCAACTGGAGAGCCAAAGCAAAAATGGACCCTGTGGAAACGCTGCAAGCAGCCGAAGGACTTTCACCCAGCGAACAAAAAGCTGCCCAGCAGGCTGGCAGCATTGACTTACCTACTGCTAAAGATCTGGGATTTGAGTGGGAGAATGAGCTTTTGCTCGCCCCTGGAGAGCAGGCAGCCCAAGAGCGGCTAGAAGACTTTTGCGAACGAGAACAGGCGATCGATGACTACAAAGAACAGCGAAACTTTCCTGCTGTCTCCGGTACATCTCACCTCAGTGCTGCATTGAAATTTGGCACGATTGGTGTGCGTACCGTTTGGGCTGCAGCCGATACCGCCTTAAAGCGCAGTCGCAGTGACGAAACCGCCAGTAACATTCAAACCTGGCAGCAAGAATTGGCGTGGCGAGAATTTTATCAGCACGCCATGTATGCCTTTCCGTCATTGGCAGAAGGAGCCTTTCGGGAACCGTTCAAAACCTTTCCTTGGGGTGATAACGAGGCACACTTTCAAGCTTGGTGTGAAGGCATGACAGGCTACCCGATTGTCGATGCAGCGATGCGCCAGATGAATCAGTTGGGCTGGATGCATAATCGTTGCCGCATGATTGTCGCCAGTTTTCTGACCAAAGATTTGCTGGTTGATTTGCGTCGTGGCGAGAAATACTTCATGCAAAGGCTCTATGATGCCGACCTGTCTGCCAACAACGGCGGCTGGCAGTGGAGTGCCTCCAGCGGCATGGACCCCAAACCACTGCGAATTTTTAACCCCGCCAGTCAAGCTAAGAAGTTTGACCCAGAAGCCGAGTACATTCGCGAATGGCTACCGGAGTTAAGAAGCGTTGACACTGAGTTTTTAGTGACAGGTGAAATCCCAGCCGAGGAGCGCGATCGCTGCAACTACCCGCACCCAATTGTGGATCACAGAAAACAGCAGAGCCTGTTCAAGCAAATCTATCAACAGCAAAAGCAGCAATCATCCTAAAAGATCCAAAAAAAGGAGGAAGGGCTTAGCCCTTCCTCCTTTTTTAGCTAACTTAGTGAAACTTAGTAGTCGAAGTCTCCACCCATGCCGCCGCCACCTGCGGGAGCAGCATCCTTGGGCTCGGGCTTGTCAACCACAATGCACTCGGTGGTTAGAACCATGCCTGCGATCGAAGCCGCGTTTTGCAGCGCAGAACGGGTCACTTTCGCGGGGTCAACGATGCCAGCTTCAAACAGGTCAACGAATTCATTGGTAGCAGCGTTGTAGCCAACGTTGAAGTCTTTCTCTTTAACGCGCTCAGCAATCACCGCACCGTTCTGACCTGCGTTTTCAGCAATCCGCTTCAGCGGAGCAGCCAGCGCACGCGCCACAATGTTTGCGCCGATTAGCTCTTCATCTTTGAGGCTGCTGTTGGCCCAGGTTTCGAGTTCAGGAGAGAGGTGAGCCAGCGTGGTGCCACCGCCAGGAACGATGCCTTCCTCAACCGCAGCTTTGGTCGCGTTGATTGCGTCTTCCAGGCGCAGCTTGCGATCCTTCATTTCGGTTTCGGTTGCAGCACCGACTTTGACGACTGCTACACCACCAGACAGCTTAGCCAAACGCTCTTGCAGCTTTTCTTTGTCATAGGAAGACTCGGTTTCTTCCATTTGACGGCGGATTTGTTCAACGCGAGCTTTGACTGGTGCTTCGTTGCCTTCCGCCACAATGGTGGTGGTGTCTTTGGTGATGGTGATGCGACGGGCTTTACCCAGCATCTCTAGCTTGGTGTTATCGAGCTTCAGACCCGCATCTTCGGTGATCAGTTGACCGCCGGTGAGAACGGCGATGTCTTCCAGCATCGCTTTACGGCGATCGCCAAATCCAGGAGCTTTCACCGCAGCCACATTCAGCACACCGCGCAGACGGTTTACAACCAGGGTAGCCAGCGCTTCCTTTTCAATGTCCTCAGCCAGAATCAGCAGAGGACGACCCGAACGAGCAACCTGCTCTAGCACAGGCACCAAGTCTTGTACCAGGGTAATTTTCTTGTCAGTGATCAGGATGAAAGGCTCATCCAGAACTGCTTCCATCCGCTCGGTGTCAGTTGCGAAGTAGGGAGAGATGTAGCCCTTATCGAAGCGCATCCCTTCTGTAACCTCCAGTTCGGTGGTCATGGACTTGCCTTCTTCCAGGGAAATTACGCCCTCTTTTCCGACTTTGTCCATTGCGTCAGCGATCATCTGACCCACTTCATCGTCGTTACCAGCAGAGATAGAACCAACTTGAGCGATCGCCTTGGAATCTTCAACCGGACGAGCATGTTCTGCAATCTTCTCAACCAAGAAAGCAGTCGCTTTATCGATACCGCGCTTCAAAGAAATTGCGTTAGCGCCAGCCGCCACGTTCCGCAGACCTTCTTTAACGATTGCATGAGCCAACACGGTTGCAGTAGTGGTACCGTCTCCAGCTGCGTCATTGGTCTTGGAGGCTGCCTGACGAATCAGGGAAACGCCCGTGTTCTCAACGTGGTCTTCTAGCTCGATTTCCTTGGCGATGGTGACACCATCATTAACGATTTGAGGAGCGCCAAACTTCTTCTCTAGGACAACGTTGCGTCCCTTTGGACCGAGGGTAACAGCAACTGCTTCAGCCAGAATATCGATTCCTTTTTCTAGGGCACGACGAGCGTTTTCGTTGTAAATGATGCGCTTAGCCATAGTTTCTTCAGCTTTGAACTCTTAGTTGTGGAGGTGGATTTGGAAAGTTTTGAGTTTTGAGTTTTGAGCTACTCTCAGTCGAAATAAATCTGAAATGGTTCAAAACTCATAGCTCATCATTCAAGAACTCATTAATCAACAATCGCCAAGATGTCTTTCTCAGCTAGCAGTACGAATTCTTCGGTGCCTAGCTTGATGTCAGTTCCGGCATACTTGGAATAGAGAACTTTGTCTCCAACTTTGACTTCTAGTTCCTGACGAGAACCGTCGTCGTTCCGCTTGCCGGGGCCAACTGCAACGATTTCTCCAACCTGGGGCTTTTCCTTCGCGGTATCAGGCAGAAGGATACCGCCAGCGGTTTTCTCCTCAGACGCACTTACTTTGACGAAAACGCGCTCACCTAGTGGTTTAACGGTAGAAACGCTCAGGGATACTGCTGCCATACAAAGCTCTCCAGACAATAAATAACTTCATGAAGGGGATTAAGGTTCAGCGGCTAGCGCTCCGACTCAACTGTCCAGGACAGCTCAACAGCCCTATAAACAAGGCATTGAACAGATTTTGCCTGAAGACTGAGCGATGGCTGACAGCCAACTGCAACCAGAGTTAGCACTCTCAACTCCTGAGTGCTAATGTACCGAACGACAGAGGCGATCGCAACTCAATTTAACGATTTCTTCGGTACGGGTTCCCGAACTGAGCATAGATCGAGTGTTTTAGAAGGGGCGAAGTAAAGATTTGCCTACGTAGCTTTAAAGACATCTTTAACTTCATAATTTTCGCTACTTCTGCTGGAAACCCTTCGATAGCTCATCTTGAGTTACTTGTAAACATTGAAAGCTAAATTTTCTACCTGGATAAATGTGTTTTTTCAATCAACATCAACAAATTTACTGGACTTAGCTCAAGCTGCCTTTGACACCCTAAGTGTGGAAATACGGAACAGCGATTGCAAACAGACAATCATTTTTCAGTAATTACCCTTATACCGAAATTTACGTAGGCGATCGCATAGGCAGTATTTCTACTGAAAATATCCACTTCTTATCCTTCAATCTATTAAAGTCACTTCCATGAACAACAGCATTTGGTTGCAGCCAAGGTTCTTTTTGTGGGATTGACAGTACAGACGACTCTAGAACAAATGCTTGGGAGTTACACTTTCTCAACGTTGCTCAAGCCAACGAGGTTGAACCAGCCGCTTCCGTACCGGAGCCCGCTTCGCTGCTAGGTTCGCTGGCAATGAGTGTTTTGGGTGCAGGCTCTACGTTAAGACGCAAGGAGGAAGTGTAGAGAGCTACTGCTCCTTTAAGGGCGTAGCATTCAGCAGATGTCCCCGAAATAGACCCAGAGTCATGACTGAATGTTGCGCCTCTAAACTCTACAAAAAAGCTAAGATTTCCCTGACTGTAGCCTTTGGTTGCTCCAGGTGTGGAACGTGACCGCTGTTTTGAATCCAAACTAGATTGCTGTGGGCGATCGCCCTTCTAAACCTCTCCCCATCTCCCGTACCCAGCACATCATCTGACTCTCCCCACAGAATTAGCGTCGGGTGATGAATTTGAGCAATTTTAGGTGTGAGATCGCTGTAACCGCCGCTTTGAGTGAAACTGGCGATCGCCTCATTCCAACCTGGCATTTGCTGATGTAGCAGCGAACAGCGAATCGTGTCGATCAGCACTGGATCTGCATTAGGCAAGGCTGAAACTGCATTTAGAGCAGCAAGCTTGCGATAGCGTAGCCATTCCACAGCGAACCAATCTAGCGGCGCAACCAGCAACCGACCTAGCGGGAAACTGCCCGAAAATCCAATGCTGTCGATTAGTACGAGTTTGCTAACACATTGGGGATGGGTGAGCATAAAATCAATTGCCACTGCACCTCCCATTGATGCACCGATTAAAATGATGGGCTGGGCGATCGCAGTTTGCCAAAAGCTGTACAAGTGACGTTTGATTGAAGACGGATTGATTGGCACACCTTTGACTCGTTCAGTGAAGCCAAATCCTAGTAGGTCGATCGCCCAAACTTGATGGTGTTCGGCTAAAAGGGGCAAAACTCGGCGAAATTCCAGTAGAGAACTGTCAAATCCATGCAGCAAAACGATTGGCGTTCCGGTTCCTCGACAAACACAAGCCGTTGCAATCTGCCAGGACGGTGTTGTTTTTGGCGGATGTTGGATCACACCAATGATCCGACGCTCAATTTGCTGCGCTAGAGCAACAGATGCAGGATCAGTCAGCAAACCAACTTCAGTCGGTAGAAAATTGGCAACCATGAAGTTTTACCGTTTTGAATTTTGGGTTGCGAAGCTTTTGTAAGTGTAATTTGATGAAATTCTTAGTAGCGATATGACGACAGAATCAACTGTAATCAAACTGGATCAATTTTTGAAACTCGTCGGTGTTGCACAAACAGGAGGCGAAGCAAAGCTGTTGATTCAAGGAGGTGAAGTGCGCGTTAATGGAGCGGTTGAAACGCGGCGAGGACGCAAATTGGTAGAAGGCGATCGCATCTCCACCTTAGGGGAAACCTTTACAGTTCAACTGGACTAACAAAATTTTTAGGTTCTGCCTTTTCTTCTAATTCAGAAGTTTCTGTTTCGGAAGCCTCTACCTCAAATTCTGCTGCATTCCGCTGTACTTTTGCCAAAAGCTCCAGGTACGCAAAAGGGACGACGACTGGCCAGGATGCACTTGCTAAAGTCAATACCGCGATGGAAATGTACGTCCAGTTTAAAGACAAGTCCGTGTCTCGCTTAAAGAAAACCCACCAGACCTTAAAGAAACGGATTGCCATTAACAAATAGAAAGCTGTAAATAGGGCAACTAAAACAAGTTTCACAGCAGTTGAATCCTAAGTTCAAAAGAAGTTTCAGTGGAATATCTCCATTCCAACGCTTCTTGGACGGTTGAGCTTGACCTAAATACACCTCTGGTTTAAGTAATACCCGAACATTCCCCAAAACTTAACAAAATAACCAACGTTGCCATAGACCTGGCTCTATTGTTCACAATTTCTTTAGGTTGAGTTGGGTTTTGCTCTGTGCTTCGAGCTACCTTAATCTTTTGAGGCGTGTTAATCTCCCAAAACTACAGCTGGAATGCTCCAGCGCTTGGTTACCTCAGGAGCAGACAAAAAATTACAGCAGACAACAACTCCATTATTCTTAAAAATGGTATTGCAGTGAAATTACAAAGTTATGGCGAAGCACACTCAGGCGCACCTGTCTCGCACCGTAGAAAAGAATCAGTCTGAGGGTAGCAAAGAGATGACCCGAAAGCAGATGGAATATTACATGGGCGCAAAGCTGATTGAAATTGGCGTAGATCCCAAATCAGCCGTCTACCGCTGGTCAACAGAGACGAAGGGCAGCCGAGAAGTCATCACTTATAGCGCCTACTGGGCTGATTCCAAGGAAAAATTAGAAGGCAATTAGAGATAATCTGCCGGAGGCTAGGTGCTAACCGTACAAATTTACGCGATCTGAGGGAGTTGAATTGCTCTAAAGATCGAAAATGTAACGGTTTGCAACATATAATGAGAGCTATTGTACATAAGCACACCCAAGGGTAAGAGCATTACATGCGAGTTGCGATCGCCGGAGCAGGCTTAGCAGGACTTTCTTGTGCAAAATATCTCACCGATACCGGACACACGCCCATCGTGCTGGAGAGCCGGGACGTATTAGGTGGTAAAGTCGCTGCCTGGAAAGACGAAGATGGTGACTGGTATGAAACCGGGCTGCACATCTTCTTTGGGGCGTACCCCAACATGCTTCAGTTGTTCAAGGAACTGAACATTGAAGATCGGTTGCAGTGGAAAGAGCACACCATGATCTTCAACCAACCTGAAGTTCCGGGTACCTACTCTCGCTTTGACTTTCCCAGCATTCCCGCTCCAGCAAACGGGATCATCGCGATTTTGCGAAACAATGACATGCTGACTTGGGGTGAAAAAATTCGCTTCGGATTGGGGCTAATTCCTGCCATCCTCAACGGACAGAAATATGTCGAGGAGATGGATCAGTATTCCTTCTCTGAGTGGCTGAAAAAGCAGAATGTGCCACCTCGGGTTGAGAAAGAAGTCTTCATTGCCATGTCGAAGGCGCTGAATTTTATCGACCCTGATGAAATTTCTGCGACGGTAGTTTTAACTGCCCTTAACCGATTTTTGCAAGAAACGCATGGCTCAAAGATGGCGTTTCTCGATGGCGCACCTCCAGAGCGGCTCTGTCAGCCAATGGTTGACCACGTCACTGAGCGAGGCGGCGAAGTGCGGCTAAACGCGCCTCTGAAAGAAATTTTGCTGAATGACGACAGCACCGTGCGCGGCTTTGTGATTCGAGGGTTGAATGGTGCCGCCGATGAGATTCTCACGGCTGACCTATACGTGTCTGCAATGCCTGTCGATCCATTGAAGGTGATGTTGCCTGCTGCCTGGAAGCAGATGGACTATTTCAAGCAGCTAGACGGGTTGGAAGGGGTGCCGGTCATTAATCTGCACCTATGGTTTGACCGGAAGCTGACAGATGTAGATCATTTGTTGTTTTCGCGATCGCCCCTCCTGAGCGTCTATGCCGACATGAGCAACACCTGCCGCGAATACGCCAACCCTGAGCGCTCAATGCTCGAGCTCGTCCTGGCTCCTGCCAAAGATTGGATTACTCGCTCAGACGAAGACATTATCGCCGCCACGATGGTAGAGCTAGAAAAGCTATTTCCCCATCACTTTGGTAGTGATAGCCCCGCTCAGCTGCTGAAATACAAGGTTGTTAAGACTCCCCGCTCGGTCTACAAGGCGACTCCTGGACGGCAACAGCATCGTCCTAGCCAGACTACCCCGATTGCCAATTTTTATCTGACGGGCGATTATACGATGCAACGTTACCTGGCAAGCATGGAAGGGGCTGTACTTTCTGGTAAGCTTACAGCGCAGGCAATTAGCAGTCAGCGAACCGCGGTCAGCAGTCAGCCTGTTCCAAAGGCTGAAGATTTGCAGGTGTCAGCCTCCTAAATTGCCAGTTTTGGCAGTTCCCCGGATAGCGAGTATTAGCTCGTGTAAAGCTTCCGTAGGATAATTTCTGATGACTGAAAGCCTCGAAATCAATCTCCCAGCTTGCGATGTAATGCTGCAATTGCCTGAAACCCCACGCATGACCAAACTGGCACCTTTGGAGGACGCATACGAACTCTGCCGTCAAGTTACAGCTCAGTATTCCAAAACTTTCTATTTGGGTACGCTGCTGATGCCAGAGGCAAAGCGTCGAGCAATCTGGGCAATTTATGTCTGGTGTCGCCGCACTGATGAGCTAGTGGATGGGCCAAACTCAGCCCTGACCACAGATGCAACGCTGGATGGCTGGGAGCAGAACCTAGAGTCAATTTTTGCTGGGAATCCACTAGAAGATGCTGATGTGGCACTGGTGGATACGCTGTCTCGCTTCCCTATTGGCATTCAGCCATTTCGGGATATGATCGCCGGTCAGCGGATGGATTTGTATCGCAGCCGCTATGAGACGTTTGAGGAGTTAAACCTCTACTGCTACCGCGTGGCAGGCACCGTAGGCTTGATGTCCACCGCGGTCATGGGAATTGATGAGTCACAAGCTAGTGCCCCCTGGTATCGCCCCCTGACAGGAGATAGTCCAACGCAGGAAGCGATCGCCCTCGGCATTGCCAACCAGTTGACAAACATTCTGCGCGATGTCGGTGAAGATGCTAGGCGTGGACGCATCTACATTCCTCTAGAAGATTTAGCGCTGTTTAACTACACGGAGCAAGATTTGTTCGATGGCGTAGTAGACGATCGCTGGCGAGAACTGATGCGCTTTCAAATTCAGCGGGCTCGTAAAGTCTATGCTCAAGCCGAACAGGGAATTAGCCTGCTTAGCCCTGATGCTCGTTTCCCAGTTTGGGCAGCCTTGATGCTGTACCGCCAGATTCTAGATGTGATCGAGCAAAATCAATATGATGTGTTTCGCAAGCGGGCCTATGTGCCAGGTTTGCGAAAGTTCCTGTGTTTGCCGATCGCTCGCTTAAGAGCAGAAGTGCTTTAGGCTACGGTGGCGATCGTCCCATAAATGTGGGAAAACTAAGGTATTCCTGCTCCAACAGAGGTACTTACCGCCGCGACCTGGTCGAGAAGACGTAGCTCAAAGCATGGAACAGGAATACCCAGATTCGGGGACGAAGGATTCGGGCAATGAGAGTCGAGATCGATGCAAGTCTTCACTCTAAAGCCCCACTCCTTCCCCTCAAACCCTCCAATAGAGGTGTTTTATCCCTGCATAAATTTTTCTAGCTTGCGAGTTAAAGAATCCACAACGCCCTCGTTGCTAGTTTGAGTTGAAGCTTCCGCCTCAATCCGTTGAACGGCTTCAGCAGGCAATCCTAGTAGTTGAACTAGTTTGTTGTAAGCAGCGGCTTCCTCTTCATTAATCTTTTCTTCGTTTGGTGTGCGAGCGCTAGAGCGAATCACTTCATAGCCCAGCCGCAGCACAAGCTCCCGTTCTTCCACGCTTTGCAGCTTCGGAGTCAGTTCCTCTAAGGGAATATTTTGGATCATGTATTCCTGAAGTTCTTGGCGGAGGTGCTGCTGTTGAGGTGCATCGGCAGCAAACATGCCACTAAAGCGATCGAGCATCAAGTCAATTTCTTCAGAAGCCAGGTGCCCATCTGACCAGGCCATTGAAGTGACAACCCGCAACAAATTCATTTGGCGGGGGGTGATGGAGGGAGGTGGGGGTGCTTGCATACTATCATTGCCTCCTAAAACAATTTGAAGTAAAGGTAGTTAGATAATACGCCTCTCCTACCCGACTCTCCTGGAATGTTGGAATTACTTAAATGTCGTTAGATTAATTTAGATCAATGCCGTCGAATTAGCCCTTTTAGCTCCCGCCAAACCATCGATTCGTTCGATTTTGTTTGAGGCTGAGTAAAAACGCCGTGAGTGGGGCTAAACAGTAGCGCCAGGACAAATATTCCAGAGACAACCAGAACGATCGCCGGTCCAGAGGGCAGGTTAAAGAAATAGCTGAGGTACATGCCGCTGATGCTGGAAACAATACCTATGCCTGCACCGAGAATCATCACCTGATGCAGACGGTTGACCAGCAGATAGGCCGTTGCGCCAGGAGTAATCAGCAGCGATAGCACCAGGATGACCCCAACCGATTTCATGCTGGCAACAATGGTCAGGGCGATCAGCAGCATCAACCCAAAATTGAGCAAATTGGTAGGTAAGCCTGCTGCCTGTGCGCCCAGTGGGTCAAAGGTGTAAAACAGCAGTTCTTTATAAAGCAAGACGACAACAACTAGCACCAGGGCAGAAATCAATGCGGTCTGCCAAACTTCGGGACGGCTAACTGCGAGAATGTTGCCAAACAAGAAGTGGTTGAGGTCAATTTTGTTATCGCGTTGAATTAGGGTAATCAGAGTAATTCCCAGGGCAAAGCAGGCAGAGAAGACGATTCCCATTGCTGCGTCTTCTTTGATAGGCGATCGCGATCGAATCCAGGCGATCGCCATCGTACTCAGAACCCCAGCTATGAATGCCCCAATAAAAATATTTGCACCAATCATATAGGCGACTGCCAGTCCTGGCAGGACTGAGTGGCTAATTGCATCGCCCAATAGCGCTAACCGCTGCACCATCAGGTAGCTACCCACCACCGCGCAGATTAGCCCAACTAGAACAGCAACGATCAGCGATCGCTGCATAAACTCGTAGCTCAATGGCTCTAGCAACGCTTCCCACATTACGCCGCTTCACCTGCTGCAAACATAACTCTGCCGCCATAAGCGCGATAGAGATTTTCCTGGGTTAACACTTGCCTACGGGGGCCATAAGCAACAAGGGATTGGTTGAGTAAAATCAAGTCGTCAAAGTGAGCGATCGTTTCACCCAAGTCGTGGTTAACCACGAGGACAAGCTTGCCAGCAGCAACAAGTTCATGAAAAATCTCGAAAATGATTTCCTGAGTTTTTTGGTCGATGCCAGCCAGCGGTTCATCAAAGCAGAAAATTTCCGGTTCCTGCGCCAGTGCCCGTGCTAAAAACACTCGCTGTTGCTGTCCGCCAGAGAGTTGACCGATGGGGCGATCGCGATATTTTTCCATGCCGACTCGCTCTAAGGCAGCAGCAGCAACCCGCCGGCTGGTGGTAGAAAAGCGGCGAAACCAGTCTGTTTTTTGAACCCGACCCATCATCACCACATCCCACACCGTTGCCGGATAGCTCCAGTCAATCTGCGATCGCTGGGGCACATAGGCAACCTTATCAAGCTGCTGCATCAGCGGCTTATTGTGGTAAAGCACCGAGCCACTGGTATTAGGAATCAGTCCCAGCATTGCTTTAAGCAGCGTACTCTTACCTGCACCGTTTGGTCCGAAAATTCCAACTAGCCGCCCCGGACGGATCACCAAACTAATATCACGCAAAGCCTCAACCGCTCGATAACTGACACTCAAACGGTTAACCGCGATAGACGCATTGGAAGACATACAGGTTTGCTCAACTTGACCTGACGAGTTTGGCTGCTGCACCAAGTGGTTTTGGAAGGGTAGGGCAATTGGGTTCACGGTCTCTTTCCTATCAACGTGCTTGGGTTTGCTGTCAACGCTTCTAAGGTAAAATTCCTGTTGCCTGTGCGCCCCCTGTCACAAGGCTTAAGCGATGTTGCTAGAGGTTGACGCAAAGACAGAGATTTAATCAATAGAAGTGAGTCTTTGTGAAGACGGCTAAGCCAGATTCCACAATTCTTTGTAAAAATGAAAGGATTATGAAATTAGTATAGTGCAAGAAAAATGAAAGGATTATGAAAATGCGTAAAGCCCGCACGAGAGCGCTCGCTCACCCTCTACTTCGACCATCTTCACTACGGGTGTGGGCGATCGCAGCTCTCTTCCTGGGGCTAACGACAAGCGGCTGTAATCTGACCAATTCAAATTCAGACAGTTCTAGTGCGGCTGATGCACCTGAAGTCGTGGCGACCAGCACCATTTTGGCTGACCTGACTGAGCAAATTGGCGAATCAGAAATTCAACTCACGAGCATTTTGGAACCAGGAGCCGATCCTCACGTTTATGAACCCGTTCCGGCAGACACAGTAGCGCTGGAACGGGCAGACTTAATTCTCTATAACGGCTACAACCTGGAGCCAGGGCTAATTCGGCTGACGAATTCGGCTGGGGTAGAAGCTAAAAAAGTTGCCGTGGGTGAAGTAGCACCATCTCTTGAGGTCGAAGGTCAATCTACCCCTGACCCTCACGTTTGGGGAGATGTGCAGAACGTAATCTTGATGGTGAATGCGATTCGGGATGCGCTGATTGAGGTGTCAGAAAGCGATCGCCCCACCTTTGAGCAAAATGCCGCTGACCTGGTTGCCGAACTAGAGCGTCTGGACACCTGGATTGCTGAGCAAATTGCCACCATTCCTCCTGATAATCGCAGGCTCGTTACGACCCACGATGCCTTTCAGTATTACGCTCGTGCCTATTCTCTAAATGTGATTGGGACGCTAATTGGCATCAGCACTGAAGAACAGCCCAGTGCCCAGACCGTACAGCGCCTGGTGGAATCAGTCAGAGAAACTGGAGTTCCAACCATTTTTGCTGAAACAACCATCAACCCAGCCCTGATTCAAACTGTTGCAGAAGAAGCGGAAGTAGACCTGTCCCCACAGCAGCTTTATTCTGACTCGATCGGCGCACCAGGTGGAGACGGTGACTCTTACGTCAAGATGATGGTGTCCAATACAAGGGCGATCGTTGAAGCGCTAGGTGGAACGTACACCCCATTTGAGTAATACGTTGTTTGAAGATGTTTGCGCCAGAATGAGGATGGTGAGTATGTTGCCGAGTTTGTACGTTACCGATGTTGAAACTGCTTTCAAGATCGCTGAAGAGTTTGCTGAAGCCAGCGGGAATAGTGGCGATCGCCCTTACTCTACTGCTGACCTTCCTTAGCGCCCCCCTCTTTGCTCAAACTTCCTCTCAGCTTGGCTCTCGCGTCTCTAGATTAGAGTCAGAAAATACAACTTTGCGCTCTAGGGTGAGTCGGCTAGAGAATACCATCTCCAGATTGAGTCAAAGTGGAGGTGGTAGTCAGATTCAAATTGATCCGGCTCCTGAGGTCACTCCTTCCACCTTGCAATCTGGCGACCCGATGTTCGATCGCCTCGCGACGCTGGTGATTGAAACCAAACAGCAAGTCCTTGCTTTAGAAGAACGAGTAGCGGCTTTAGAAGCCCAGAACTAATTCGCCCAGCAATTATAAAGGAGAACCACTCAGAGAAATTTATGGCAGAAAACTATGCTGACTATGCCAAACGGATTAACCTAGCCGAATTTATTGATCATGCGCTGCTCAACCCGGCAGCTACTCCAACGCAGGTCATTCAGTGTTGCGAAGAGGCAGATTTGTTTGGCTTTGCAACGGTTTGTGTCTATCCGGCACATGTGCGTCAAGCAGTCGAATTGCTGCATAACAAGCGTACTCAAGTCTGTACGGTGATCGGTTTTCCCTCTGGGGCGACGACCTCGGCTGTGAAGTTCTTTGAGGCTCAAGAAGCGGTTGAGAATGGAGCAACTGAGCTAGATGTTGTAATCAATCTAGGCTGGCTAAAATCAGGCAGGACTAACGAAGTACATCAAGAACTAGCTGAAATTTGCGAGGCAACAGGTCAAACCGTCAAAGCGATTCTAGAAATGGCATTGCTGACCGAAAGTGAAAAGAAACTAGCCGCAGAAATCTGTCTAGATGCAGGCGTACAGTTCTTAAAGACCAGTACGGGCTGGTACGGTGGAGCCACGGTTGAAGATGTCAGATTACTCAAAGCTGTCTCCAACGATCGCATTGGTATCAAGGCATCAGGCGGGATTCGCACCCTTGAGCAAGCGATCGCCCTCATTTTGGCAGGCGCAACCCGTCTAGGAACTTCCCGTGGTCCGGATCTACTCCGCCAACACGATACCCTGGAAGAAGAAGCAAAACTTTAAGTACATAGATTCGGTGGAGATGCGATGCACTGCATCCCTACCAACCCCAAACCCTTAGCCCCCAATCCTCAACATGGGTGGAACCTACAAAGCCACTGGTATCAACCTTAAAAGTATGCCGCTAGGCGAGAGCGATCGCCTACTGACAGTCTTGACGCAAGAGTTTGGCTTAATCCGAGTGGTAGCACCCAGCGCGCGGAAGCACAAGTCCTCTTTGGGGGGACGTAGTGGACTATTCGTAGTCAACCAATTACTGATTGCAAAGGGGCGGAGCCTCGATAAGATTATTCAAGCGGAAAGCATACAGTCTTATGCTGGTTTGAGTCAAGACTTGAAGAAGTTAACAGCGAGCCAATACTTGGCAGAACTGGCACTTTTTCAAGCGTTGAGTGACCAGCCACAAGAAGAACTGTTTTGTTTGTTGGTTGAGCATCTAAACCGTCTAGAAAAGCTACCGGGTGCGGTGACGCTAGCTAGTCTGGCTCATGCCACCTTTCATCTGCTGGCTCTAGCGGGAGTTGCACCCCAAGTGCAGCTCTGTTGCGTAACTCAGCAACTTTTAGCGCCTGATTTTGCTGACCCTGACTGGCGCGTTGGCTTTAGCGCTGTAGCAGGCGGAATTGTGAGCCTGGCAGAGCTAGAGCAGTTAGCCCCCAGGCTGTCTACCGCAAAATTCAGGACAGGTGGCTCAACCATTCGCCCTAGTCAGGCTGATCGAGCTCAGCCTGGGATGGGACAGGTAGTTGGCCGCCCGCAATCTGTCCGTGAATCTGCACCCAGCTACCCGCCTGCTCGCCCTTCTAAGAATAAGAAGAGTGCTGAACTCCATCTCCAAATTAATGCGACGGAGCTTGCCTTGCTCCAGCAGCTATCTCAACCCGATTTCATCCAACCCGATGGGACTCTTGCCCAGTCCCAAGAACACCCAATCGAGCAACCCTTACCTGAACAAATCTGGCTTTCGATCGAGCGGATCTTAAGGCATTATGCTCAATATCACCTGGATCAGCCGATCCGATCCGCCACTTTGATTGATACTTGCTTCTACCCCCTGCCGCAGCCCATTCCATCTCCTTAAATCATGATGCGATTGTTTGACTCAGACCTGGACGTGCAGATGCCCATGCTCAGCCAGCTTGACCCCAACCTTGAGGGAGGTCGGTATGGCACTGATACGCAGGTCGATAAAAAGCCGACTGATTGGAAGCCGAACGACACCACCAGTAACGGTCATAAAAACGGAAATGGCAGCACCCACGGCAACGGCAAGACGAATAGTCACAGTGGCGGTGACAACGGCAGCAACGGCAATACAGTTGCTCTAGATCCGAAGAAGCCAGATGGTTCGGACTCCTCAAACTCTAGAAAACAGTCTGAGCGTGAGATAGAGGAGCCAGTTCATGGTTTTTTGCCCGTTCTCAAGAACCGTAACTTCTTAGCGCTCTGGAGCGGTCAGGTTTTCTCGCAACTGGCAGACAAAGTTTATCTAGTGCTGATGATTGCGCTGATTGAGAGTCGGTTTCAGTCGGAGGGGCAAACCATTAGCGGCTGGGTGTCCTCGATCATGATTGCGTTTACCATTCCAGCCGTCCTGTTTGGGTCAGTGGCGGGTGTATATGTCGATCGGTGGTCAAAAAAGACTGTCCTCGTCGCAACCAACCTGCTGCGAGGGGGACTCGTTTTGGTTTTGCCGCCGCTGCTATGGATTTCGCAGGGTTGGTCGCCGTTTGCTGGGCTGCCAATCGGATTTTACATGCTGCTGGGAATCACGTTTTTGGTGTCTACTCTAACCCAGTTTTTTGCTCCCGCAGAGCAAGCTGTTATCCCGCTGGTTGTAGAGCGTAAGCATTTGCTATCGGCTAACTCGCTCTACACAACGACGATGATGGCTTCGGTAATTGTTGGCTTTGCAGTGGGAGAGCCGCTGTTACACTTTGCCGATCGCCTGGTCGTATGGATCAGTGGCAACCTGGACGTGGGCAAGTCGGTCGTGGTTGGAGTCAGTTATGCGATCGCCGGTCTCCTCCTCCTATTGCTGAAAACGGGCGAGAAAGGCGATCACCTTGAGCAACAAGAGCCACCTCACGTTTGGCAAGATATTAAAGACGGATTGCGATACTTAAAGCAGCAGAGACGGGTACGGGCAGCACTGATTCAACTGGTGGTTTTATTCTCAATTTTTGCAGCATTAGCAGTCCTGGCAGTGCGACTGGCAGAGATTATGCCTGCAATCAAGTCTTCTCAGTTTGGCTTTTTGCTGGCAGCAGGTGGCATCGGCATGGGCATTGGGGCAACGGTGCTGGGCTATTTTGGGCAACGGTTTTCTCGCGCCCAGCTTGCGCTGTATGGCTCAATCGGCATGAGTGCATCACTGGCAGCCATTCCGCTATTTTCCTGGGAACTCGTACCAACCTTGCTGATGCTAGTAGCGCTGGGAGGCTTTGCGGCAATTGTGGGCATTCCGATGCAGACCGCAATTCAGGAGGAAACTCCCGAAGAGATGCGAGGCAAGGTGTTTGGCTTACAAAATAACGCTGTGAATATTGCCCTGAGTCTGCCGCTGGCCCTGGCCGGAGTCGCTGAAACGCTGTTTGGGCTTCAGGTTGTGTTTATCGGGCTGGCAGTAGTGGCGATCGCCGGTGGCAGTCTGACCTGGTACATTTCCCGTGAAGGATCACCCAAAGCACCCCAATAAGTGATTAAATCCTGATATTAGAGAAAATTTTCTTGATTAAAAATTAAAGCAATTCACTTGAATGCATATTGCATGGCTTGGGAAAAAATCACCGTTCTGTGGCAACGTCACCTACGGTCGAGAGGTCACAAACGCGCTGTTGGATCGAGGACATCAGGTTAGTTTCTTGCACTTTGCCCAAGAAGAAATTAACGATAGTCAGTCTGAACGGCAGGAAGTTTCTATCCCATTTCTTTACAAGTCGCAGATCTACACTATTCCATCCTTCAAATCGAGCAAGGTGCTGATCCAGTCACTGCGTCGGCTCAAGCCTGATCTGGTTCACGCCTCGCTAACCCTATCGCCGCTAGATTTCGTCTTACCCGAAATCTGTGAAGAGCTAAACCTGCCGCTAGTCGCGACCTTTCACCCACCCTTTGACCGCAAGCGGCGCAATCTGACATCAGGCACTCAGCACTTGATGTATCAGCTCTATGCGCCCTTCCTGGCAAACTATCATCGCGTCATTGTTTTTTCTCATATCCAGCGTGACCTGTTGGTGCGGCTAGGTGTGCCTGAAGCTCAAGTTGCTGTCATCCCGAACGGAGTCGATGCGGGGAAATATTCTCCTGGCTTGTCTCGCGTCAAAACAGAACTGGACGCTCAACGGCTATTTGTCTATCAGGGTAGAATTGCCGCTGAGAAAAACGTTGAATCTCTGCTCCGTGCCTGGAAGCATTCTGAGATGGGAGCAAACAGCAAACTGGCGATCGTCGGCAACGGTCCGCTTGCCCCCTCACTGCAAGCCTTTTATGGACAGGAGCATGGAGTGATCTGGCTAGGTTTTGTCGCCGACGAACAGCGGCGGATCGAAATCTTACGTGGGTCAGATATGTTTATCCTGCCCTCATTGGTGGAGGGACTTTCCCTGTCGTTACTAGAAGCAATGGCTTGTGGGGTAGCCTGCATGGCAACCGATGCTGGGGCTGATGGAGAAGTGCTAGAAGACGGTGCAGGCATCATCCTCAATACGCATCGCGTCTCGGCACAACTGCAAACTCTGTTTCCCATTTTTCGTGACCACGTTGAGCTAACGACACTATTGGGACGTAAAGCTCGTCAGCGGGTGTTAGACCGTTATACACTTAGCCAAAACATTACTTTGCTCGAAGAACTCTACAGCCAGGTCTTCCAGCAACAGCGAATTTATATGAATCGCTCAGTTTAAGTTATCAAACCATAAAAATTTATACGTCTTGAGCAACGGTAATTCTCTCGCGGAGATCTATCTTGGAGAATATCCCTTGCTTTTTGATCTCTTGTTTTGGTTAAGAAAGGTTCCGGGAGTTCTACAGGCTGCCAAAGGGGTTTGAAAAGTACAGTTTGTCGTCCATCAGAGATAGGAGCATAGGATTCGGGCAAGAACTCTTGTGCTATTTCGAGTTTTTTTGCTAAATGCTACGCCCTTATAGGGCATTTACTACTTTTCAAACATCTTTTAGGCTTAGAGGTTTCACAATTAGATCATTCCTTTTGATCTAAATAGGGTGCATCGTCCAGAGATCTGTAAAGCAATTTAGGGAAAACATACCTCTCATGAAGAGAGGAACGTTTTTTCGCTTCAATTTCCTCTGAATTGCTCAGTTCGTTCCAGGAAGCAAAACTTGCTTCTTGGGAAAAGTCAAAGTCATTTGTCAACTGCCCAAGTGCCCCATCTACCATGATTTGTTGTCTCAATCCCCGTTGTCGAAAGCCCCAGAATTCTGATGAGGCAGAGGTATGCCAGAACTGTGGCACACCCCTACAAGCCCTGCTGAGAGGTCGTTATCGGGCAGTGCAGCTCATTGGCCAGGGTGGATTTGGCAGAACTTATCTAGCTGTAGATGAAGACAGGTTGAACACCCGCTGTGTGATTAAACAGTTTTCACCTCAGGTGCAGGGAACCAAATCTCTAGATAAAGCAATTCGGCTATTTAACCAGGAAGCGGTGCGGCTACACGAACTGGGAGAGCATCCTCAAATCCCTACGTTGCTGGCTTATTTTGAGCAGAACAAATATCTTTATCTGGTGCAGCAGTTTATTGAGGGGCAAAATTTATCGCAGCAGCTTCGTAGGCAAGGGGCTTTTACAGAAGCACAGATTCGAGATGTATTAAATGATTTGCTGCCCGTACTGAAGTTTGTGCATGAGCATCAGGTAATTCATCGCGACATCACGCCAGTTAATATTTTGCGTCGTCAGGTGGATAGTCGCCTGGTACTGATTGATTTTGGCGTTGCCAAACAATTGACCGCAGCGGTAGCGGTGGAGCCAGGAACTCGGATTGGTACAGAAGGCTATTCTCCGCTGGAGCAATTTCGAGGGGGTCGAGCTTATCCTGCAAGCGATCTCTACAGTTTGGGGGCGACGTGCGTTAATTTGCTGACTCAAACCAAGCCCGACAGTTTGTATGATCCGCTGAATGGACGCTGGATTTGGCGGGACTACTTGCTGAAGAAGGGAGTGACCGTCAGCAATAATCTGTCGCGAATTTTGGACAAGATGCTGAAAGATCTGGTGAACGAGCGCTACCAATCTGCTGAAGAGATACTGAGAGACCTGAATAGTGTCCCGTTCACCTCCATTCCACCTCTCAGTAACCCTGCAGCATTGCCTACAAATGAGGCAAGCATTAACCCAGTTTCACACCCTCCTTCTAGTTCGCCGTTGACCTCTAGTCCTTTGCCTTCAAGACCCCGCTCAGGGGGACAACCGGGAGGAAGCTGTTTGCGAGTGTTGACGGGGCATTCCTCGTGGGTAACGAGTGTGGCGTTAGGTCCAATGGCTCAAACAGTGGCAAGCGGCAGTTTGGACGATACGGTGAAGGTGTGGAATCTGCACACCGGCGAATTGCTGTTTACCCTGACAGGACATACTAAGGAAGTGAATGCGATCGCCATTAGTCCGCATGGCAAAACGCTAGTCAGCGGCAGTGATGACTACAGCATCAAGATGTGGAATTTGCAAACCGGGGCCTTGATGCGGACGCTAACGGGGCATTCTAGGGATGTAAACGCGGTGGCGGTCACACCTGATGGTCAGCTTTTAGTCAGTGGGGGCGAAGATCGGACGATTAAGCTCTGGCAAATGGGCACCGGGACACTGCTGCGAACGCTGTTTGGGGTGGCGGGAATGATCAAGGCGATCGCCGTTAGCTCAGATGGTCATTTGCTGGTAAGTGGTGGACTTGACCACAAAATCAAACTCTGGAGTCTGCACACGGGCGAGCAAATGGCCGCGTGGACAGGGCACGTCAACTCAATTAGTGCGATCGCCATCAGCAAGGATGGGCATCTCCTGGCCAGCGGCGGCAAAGATAAGCTGATCAAACTCTGGAATCTGCCCAGCGGGGAACTGATTCGCACGTTTGCTGACCATTCGAGAGATGTGAATGCTGTTGCCTTCAGTCCTAACGGAAAGCTGATGGTCAGCGGCAGCAGCGACACCACGATTAAGCTTTGGGATCTGGACAAGGGTAAGGTGATCGAGACCTGGACTGACCATTCTGATACCGTGAATGCGATCGCCATCAGTAAGGATGGCAAAACCCTGGTCAGCGGTGGTTCTGACAATACGGTTAGAATTTGGAAACTGCCGGTTTAGGCAAGGCGATGACGGGCAGCTTCTAGTAACAAGCTTCTTTCGGCACGGGCGATCGCCTCATGAGTCTTCTCTACTGCATCGGGGCTAACAGAAATCGAGCTAATCCCCCAGCGCACCAGCACCTCAACCAATTCTGGATATTGAGACGGAGCCTGACCGCAAATTGAGCAAGGGATGCCCACCTGTCGGGCCGTCTGAATGAGTTGTTGCATAGCCCGCAGCACTGCTGGATGGCGCTGGTCAAAAGCTGGGGACATCTGAGGGTGGTCTCGGTCTACTCCTAATAGCAGTTGAGTCAAATCATTGCTGCCTATGGAAATGCCCTGTACACCAGCCTGCACATAATCTGGCAGCAGGAATAAAACCGAGGGCACTTCAGCCATAATCCACACCTGAAAGTTTGGATTTTGTTTTAACTCCGCGTCGAGGATGCGCTTATAGCAAAAGCGAAATTCTTCTACTGTGCGGACAAAGGGCAAAATCAAATGCACATTAGCAAATCGAGATTGCTGCACCTGTCTTAATGCGGCCAACTCTAAGTCAAATAGCGTCGGATCGACTTCATAACTGAAAGTACCGTGTAGCCCCAAGGTAGGGTTTGGCTCAGGGGTCGTTGGATGACCCATTAACGACTGAAACTCGTGCGATCGCAAATCCAGGGAACGGTAAAACACGGGTCGCGGCAAAAATGCTTGGGCAAATTGGAGGATTTGCTCTGCCAGACGATTTACCAATTCTCGTGGCCGTTCTTGCGCCCACACAATCGGGTGTTGCTGATCTAACACATCTAAAATTAACTGCTCTGACCGCAGTAGCCCAACCCCATCCACTGGCAAATCGTGAGTCTGTGACAGCAGCGCCACCCGGCTGAGGTTGACCATAAGTTGAGTGCCATTGGGTGGGTCGGACGACTTGGAGGCAGTGTAAAAATCAGGTTTTGAGGAAGTATGGGCTAAGGGTTGGGGGCTAACTGGCGGTTGAGAGGAAGGTTGAAGGATGGTTTGAGCCAGCAGGTGAGACGGGGGAAGCGGGGCTGCATGGGGTGGAATGGCTTCCTTTTCAACTCGGTAAATTTCACCGCGATCGCCATCCAAAAAGACCATCTCCCCGGTTTGAATCAGCTTTGTCACATCCGCTGCACCAACCACCGCAGGAATGCCTAATTCACGTGCCACGATTGCGCCATGACTGGTCATGCCGCCCTGTTCAGTCACGATTCCGGCTGCTTGCTGTAGCTCAAAGATCCAGTCTGGGGTAATTTGAGACGCAATCCAGACCGCGCCAGTAGGCGCTCTAACAGCAGCCTGAATTGAGTCAGGCACAATCCAAGCTTCGCCAAAAATTTGCCCTGAGGCGGCACCTACTCCCCTCACAACTAAAGGAGATAAACCTGAAATTTGCCAGGTCGTAGGGACAGATGGCGATAGCACAAGGGGTGAAGAAGCTGTAGACGGTCGAAAACGAATACCTGGGATGGGTAAGGGTTGCGGGCTGGCTTGAGTCAGGTAAAGGGTCGGCGATGTGTCAGGTTGCGGGGCGACCCCTTGCGGGTATCTCTTCGAGATTGCCCATTCTAGCCGCAGCGATGGACCCAGATCAGCAGAGAGCCTTCGGGTTAAATGGGCCAGTTGTTCAAGCTCTAATTCGGTCAGGATAGCCCGCGATGGCTCGACTGAATCCGCTCGAAGGCAGTCCTGAGAAGGTGGTAGTTCTGCTTGTGATGAGGCGAAGGGCACTGCAATGTGATAGGCAAAGGTTCTACTCCCCGTTTGCTGCGTTTGGATTGCGCCCGTTTGCCGATGGATCTGGTAACGGTCTGGAGTGACTTCCCCACGAGTTAAGGCAGCGCCTAAGCCCCAGGTTGCCCGAATTTCAAGATGACCATCGTGAGTGTGCAAATCTCCGGCAGCGATCGCTGACTCCATTGGCTGCACCAAAACAGCCAGGTTGATTTGCTGAAGCTGAATTCCTAAACGCTGCCAGTACAGTAAGCTTTTTGCCCGAAATAGCTCTGCCCAAACGCGCTTGAGGTTTTGGGCGATCGCCTCCGGTTGATTCCAGCAAACGTGACTGGCAAATAGCCCAGTGGTGCGATAGGTAATGCTGGAGTCTAACCTCGACTCCAGGGCAAAAGACGGACGCAGAATTACTGCTGAAGACTGCCAACTGCTCGTGGCTACAAACAACTGCGCTAACCAATCTGCTGCTAAAGGGGTTGACTGAATAGCCTGACGAATTTGTTGGGCGATCGCCTGCAGCTGACGGGGGTTGTCTACATCCAGATGCAGTGCCGAGTTGGGCAAATCGGCAAACAACGGTTCCAGCCAATTGATTGTTCCTAAAAATTCTCGAAATACGGAGTCTGCAACGACGACTCCAGGCATGACAGAATAGCCTTTCTGCCCCAATAGCCCCAGATAGAACGCTTTGTCCCCTACTTGATTGCGATTTGCAGGTTGAATCTGGTCAAGCCAGTAAAGATTAGCCACAGTCATTTAGGCGACAAGTATCACTTTGATCTTACTGGTCTACGCACTGCCTCGGGACAACAGCGCTATTCCAACTTCATCTCAACTTATAGCGTTATTTCAACTTCACCGGTGACAGTTTGCGATCGCCCCAAACCAAGTTAAAATCAAGAGCTATTGCCTAAATTGCCTAAGACATTTACCCACCATGAAACACACCCTCTCAGTCCTGGTCGAGGATGAAGCAGGCGTTTTAACCCGGATTGCAGGTTTGTTTGCTCGTCGCGGATTCAATATCGAAAGCTTGGCGGTGGGGCCAGCTGAGCAAGATGGCATTTCTCGGATCACGATGGTGGTGCCAGGGGATGACCACATTATTGAGCAGTTGACGAAGCAGCTTTACAAGCTAATTAATGTGCTGAAGGTGCAGGACATCTCAGAAGTGCCCTGCGTCGAGCGAGAGCTGATGTTGATTAAAGTGAACGCGACTAGCTCTACCCGGTCTGAAATCGTAGAACTGGCGCAAATTTTTCGGGCGCGAGTGGTGGATGTGGCGGAGGATTCTTTGACGATTGAAGTGGTGGGCGATCCAGGGAAGATGGTGGCAATCGTTCAGGTACTCAATCGATTTGGGATTCGGGAGATGGCGCGAACAGGAAAAATTGCACTCACGCGGGAGTCAGGGGTGAATACAGAATACTTGAAGTCTTTGGAAGCAAAGGTTTAGAGAGTCTTCTGGCTCAAGCAAAGACTTTTTGGAGGTGCCCCCAAACCCCCTCCGCAAGGGTCTAGGGTGGGTAGTAAAGCGCGCTTCACATCGGTGGGTTACACGGGAATGGGAGCGCTGTGGTGCCTGGTCTCACGTTTTTGGTAGGGTTTTCCCTCCCTGCTAGGGCAACACGGGTAGGAGAGCGATTGCTAAATTTGGAGACACAATTTTATTGAGTGTCATCCCGCTTTAGATCGGGACAGGAGTTTGCGGTATGACAGCTTTACGACTTGTTTCGGATGGTACGTCACGTCAGGGTAGCCAGGAGCTTCAGCCTGTTTCCACTGTTTTGAATGACGATCGCCTGCTGGATGCTTACTCTGAGACAGTAACTCAGGTGGTTGAAAAGGTAAGTCCAGCAGTAGTCAACATTGATGTGCGGCAGCGGCGAAGCGATCGCCCCTATCGCAGTCGAGAAATGCAGGGAAACGGCTCTGGCTTTGTGTTTACCCCAGACGGCTACATCCTGACCAATAGCCATGTGGTTCACAACGCCAGCCATATTGAGGTCACGCTCTCAGATGGTCGTCGCTACAGTGCAGAAATGGTGGGCGAAGATCCGGACACTGACCTAGCTGTAATTCGAATTCAGGCACCGAATTTGGTAGCAGCAAAGCTGGGCGATTCTGAATTTTTGCGGGCAGGGCAAGTCGCGATCGCCATTGGTAACCCCTATGGCTTTCAGTGCACCGTCACCGCAGGCGTAGTCAGTGCCGTTGGGCGATCGTTCCGCTCCAACTCCGGCAGACTAATCGACAGCGTCATCCAGACTGATGCCGCTCTCAACCCCGGCAACTCCGGCGGTCCACTGGTTTCTTCACGAGGTGAAGTGATTGGCGTAAACACCGCCGTGATCATGTCAGCCCAAGGCATCTGCTTCGCCATCCCCATTAATACCGCAAAATTCGTCGTCGGACCACTCATCCGAGATGGCAGAGTGCGACGCAGCTACATCGGCGTTGGCGGTCAAACCATACCCCTTCCCCGTCGCCTGCAAAACTTCTACAACCTCACCGTCAAAAGCGGCATCCTAGTCATCTCCATCGAAGCAGACAGCCCCGCCCATCGTGCCGGATTACTAGAGCGAGACGTAATCGTAGGCTTTGGCGAACAGGCGATCGCCAGCATCGACGACCTACACAAATTCCTCACCGAAGAACAAGTCAGCGTGCGATCGCCCCTCACCATCATTCGCAGCTCCGAAAAGCGAACGCTTTGGATTGAGCCAGAGGAATCGAGAGGAGCTAGGAGCTAGGGCTACCTTGAGAGCTGATTTTTTGTGTGCAATGCACACAAAAAATCAGCTCTTAACTAGATTTTGCCTCCCACAGGTGCAAAGCCTGACCTAGCGTGTTAGCCAACCCTTTTGGAGGGGGTCTGGGGGACGCAACCGTCCCTCAGTGGGGGACGTGGGAGGCAAGTCCCCCACACAGGGTTTCTGCCAGAGTCCATGAACTTTCGCACACTCCACAAGCGATCTATTCTAAAAATCGCACCAACGCTGACCTCTTGAGGAGCCCCCCATGAAAGCCATCATCATGAACGCCCCCGGCGATCCAGACGTTCTACAGCTAAAAGAAATCCCCGACCCCCAAATTCAGCACAACACCGAAATCCTAGTTCGCCTCAAAGCAGCAGGAATCAACCCGATTGACACCAAGCTCCGCAAACGTGGCACCTTCTTCCCCGACCAAATGCCTACCGTCTTGGGTTGCGATGGGGCTGGAATCGTAGAAGCGATCGCCCCCGGTGCCCAATCCTTCCAGGTAGGCGACGAAGTTTACTTCTGCAACGCAGGCTTAGGCAGTCACCCCGGCAACTACGCCGAACTCGCCGTTGTCGATCAGCGCTTCGTTGCCCACAAACCCAAATCCCTCAGCTTTACCGAAGCCGCCGCCGCACCCCTCGTCCTGATCACTGCCTGGGAAGCACTCTACGATCGTGGTCGCCTAGAAGCAGGACGCAAAGTCCTCATTCATGCTGGGGCAGGCGGCGTAGGGCACGTTGCCATTCAACTGGCAAAACTAACCGGAGTAGAAGTTGCCACCACCATCAGTTCCCAAGAAAAAGCTGACTTTGTTCGTCAAATGGGGGCAGACTTTCCCATCTTCTACAATCAGCGTGACTTTGTGCAGGCAGCTCTCGACTGGACAAACGGAGAAGGCGTTGACCTCAGCTTTGATACCGTTGGTGGAGCTGTATTCTCCCAATCCTTTGCAGCCACACGCATCTATGGTGACGTAGTGACGATTTTAGGAGCGGACCCAGAGACAGATTGGAAAACAGCGCGCGATCGCAACCTTCGTGTCAGCTTCGAGCTAATGCTCACCCCCATGCTCAAAGGCTTGGTCAAAGCCCAGCAAGATCAAGCGAAAATTTTGCAGCAGTGCGCCCGACTATTTGACCAGCAGCAATTGCAAATTCACCTGAACCGCACCTTTCCTCTAGCAGAAGCTGCCGCCGCTCATCGACTCTTAGAAACTGGATCGAGCATCGGCAAAATTGCGCTAGTGATTGATGATTGAAATTGGAAAAGGTCAGGCGATCGCCACAGTTGCAGTAACGAGTAATAAGCTAGACAGTGAACTGAAATAGCGCAGATCCAGACTCATCATGAATTCCCTGGCTAGCTATAGATTTTGATCCCTTCTACAAGCGCCAATGTATCCGTTTCGGACTAGCCTAGGCATCTTATTTCTGATTCTTTTAATCCTCGTTTTACAGCCCCAAGCTGCCTGGGGAGCGATCGCCCAGCCAGAGCAAGTTCCTCTAACGGTGGAGCTATTGCAAGAAAGATTGCGATCGCCCCTCCAAAGCGAAGGCGTACGAACCTTGGACCTGCGCCGAGTCGTAATTGATTTGCGTCCTGAAAATGCGGACTTTCGCGATCAGTTCTACCGATTGATTCAGGCACAACTCCAGCGCTCCCGCAATGTCACAACCGGGGAAATGATTGCTCCACTAGGCTTAGACCTGAGCTATTCCACCATCAAAGGCGAGTTGAATATTAGTGAACTGGGACTGCGATCGTCGCTCTATGGTCAGGAGCTATCGCCGCTTTTAAGCGGGACAGAGCAAGCGCAGTTGAGGCGCGATCGCCGTCGGCTGTCGCAATTGAGCCAACTATCGCGATCGCTGCTGATTCAAGGACAGCCCACCTCCCTACAAATCACTGTGTTTCGGGGGGCGCTCAAACTCGTTCAGACCCGCTTTGAAGACTTCGTTAACTTCACCAACGCCTTCTTCCTCGGTCGCGTCGAAGCTCCAGGAGCAGAGTTTGTTCAGGACACAGACTGGTCAGAGACGCGGTTTAGCCAGCCAGCCAACTTCACCGGAGCTATCTTTCGGCGTGAAGCTCGATTTCGTAACACCATTTTCTTTGAACGGGTCGGATTCAACCTGGGGCGATTTCAGGCAGTTAATTTTCAGGGTAGTGAATTCCGCTCAACCGCTAACTTCAGTCAGTCAGCCTTTCAACAAACCGCAAATTTCAGCCGTACTCAGTGGCAGGGCAACGCCGACTTTGCTCAAACCAATTGGCAAAACTCCGTCTTCTTCAACAGAAGCAAATTCTCCCGTTCTCTCTTCTTGAGTGAAGCTACCTTTGAAAAACTAATTAGCTTTCGAGAAGCTCAGTTTAGCCAGCCCGTCAATTTGCGTGGGGCAAACATTTTAGATCAGGCAGATTTTGGCGATGCTAGCTTTGCCAAAGCCGCTTACCTGAACGTTACAGGGCTTCAGTTCAACTCCGAAGAAGCGAGAATTTTGGGCGATCCGGGGCAGGTGGGGCGAGTGCTTTCTGTACCAACGCTGCAAGGCAACGAAACGCTGCTTCGCAATCTAGTGCGAAACTTTCGCTTGCTAGAGCAAATTCCCGATGCAAATCAGGTGGAATATACGCGAGAAAAGCTGCGGCTGCGGCAGTTGCGGCAGCAGTTGTGGGGCACCAACCTGAACACAGCAACGTTAGAACGGCTTCAGCAAGTGGGTTTCTCACTCACTCAGGCAGAGGCGATCGCCCAATTTCGCACCGAGCAAGCCTTTCGCAACCTTCCCGACCTGCTGAGGGTGAATGAAGTTGATCTGGCGACTTACGTTAAAGTGCGCGATCGCGTCGTCGTCAGCGAACCTCGTTCGGCTGTTGGCTGGACGTTAGATGCACTGCACTGGCTAGGGCTTAGCCTGCTGCTGCTATTAAGTGGCTATGGCACCAATTTTTGGCTCAGTTTTGGAGTCGGCATGATTGCACTAGCCTACTTTGGTGGATTGTTTTGGCTGATCGATCGCCTGCGTCGGTTTCACCCCAAGCCAATCGTTCCAACGCTATCAGAAAGTACCTGGGTTGTTAGCAGTTTTAGCTTATTGTCGCTACTCGGACTCTCAGCCATTTTTCGCACCTCCGAGCAGCCCTGGCTTACACTCACCTGTCTGGCGATTGTGATTATTCCAGTACCAGCAATACTGCTGTTTTTGATCTATCAGCGAGGTCGCTATCACGACCTGATGGACGTTAGCTACTTTGTCGAAGATGGCAGCCTGCGGCAGTTTCGCCTGCTGATTGGCAGATTGCCGAATATGCCTCGGTTTGTCTTTTTTCGCGATCGCTACATGCCCATCCTTTGGGATCGCCGCTGGAACTGGCTCAACTACTTCGACTTCAGCCTGAATAATTTGCTCAAATTTGGCTTCAATGACATTCGCCTGCGCGACGAACATCTACCCGGACTGATCACCACCCTCTCCTGGTATCAGTGGCTTCTGGGCATTCTCTACATCGCACTGCTGCTCTGGACGCTCTCGCGCACCATTCCAGGGCTCAATCTGCTGATTTACTTTAAGTAAAGCAAACAAGTAAGGGGTAATCAGGTTTAGTGAGTTAGCTCTAGGCAGAAGCAGGCTGCTTCATCGCTTCCAACAGCGTAGCCAGGGCCTTATCTTCAGATGGGTTCACCTGACGGTCGAGCAGAGCAATGCTGACGGCCTTCGGGAGAGCGATCGCCGCCACATCCGAATCTAGCCCTTCCATAAGCTGATCGAGCGACTGCGGCACCTTCAGCGCCGATCGAATGCCCAGCAGCGTCGACTCTTCAAACCCCAAGGTCTGAAGTTGAGGATAGAGCTTATCCCAGTTAGGCTTCTCCGAACTGCCCACCTGAATTACATAGGCTAGTAGCCGCTGCAATTTGCTTTGCTGTTGCGGAGTTATTTGCACCTGCGGCGAAGGCACGACCTCTTCTTCAGTCTTACTCTGGTTCAAGTTTTGCAAAATCTGCTGCCAATCGTGAGTATCGCAAGCTTCCGGCTTGCCCACCGTCAGCGAAACAGAAATTTGATTGGAAACCGCATCGATTTGGGTGACTTGTGCCCGCACTCCCAAAAAGCCAAGCCACTGAGCAATCGTATTGACCAGTGTTGAACGAGTCGCCTGACTGTTTGCTAGCAGCCGGATTTGAGTACGAACCATCGGACGAACAATTTGTGAAAGCATAGCAGCAGTGTTAAAAACTATGCGAAATGAATACTACACACCCTAGAATAGCCAACTTGACAAAGTTGCTAATTCTACTACCGGGTGATTCCAGAATTACACGGGAACTAGTCAGTCTGAGTTAACTCATTCTTAACTCAACCTTTAGATATAGGGATTTGCAATCTAGATCACAGCAAATTCGGTTCCTTTGTGAAATTGTTAAGATCACCCGTAGAACTATCCCGATTCTCATTAAAGTTGGGATAACTTTACAGACTAAAGCAATACTCAATTCAAGCTGGTTTTTCAAATCCTATATGGAATCTGGTAGTCGAACCGACAACCCTCCTGGGCGAACTTCTCACAGGTTAGCCAACATCATCGGTACGTTTATAGCTCTCATGACTTTGACCATTCCTGTCTTTGCGATCGCCTACTTCTCTTCAGACAGCGTTGAAATTTGGCAGCCGTCAACCTACCCGCTTCTGCGATCCCAAGATTGATGTAATCAGTACGCAATCGATCAGCGTCATATTCCTCCAAACTCCCTCAAATCAGGGATTTTTAGGAGGAACAGGTTGCCATGAGTTAACCGTCATCCCCTAGAATGCTATTCGAGGGGCAGTTCACACCGTTTCTACATAGAAGCTGAACATTTGACGTGCCCTGCGCGCGTGGGACACGTCAAATGTTCAGTTTTGAAGAGAAGAGACTGGCTGCCCAAAATGCTATTCGATTGGAGAACTGTTGTGGATTTATCGCGCATTCCCCCCCAGCCCAAACCCGGAATTATCAACGTCCTGATCGAAATTCCGGCAGGCAGCAAGAACAAGTACGAATTTGACAAGGACCTCCAGGCTTTTGCACTCGATCGGGTGCTTTATGCCTCAGTGCAATATCCCTATGACTATGGATTTGTGCCCAACACCCTGGCAGACGATGGCGACCCCCTGGACGGTATGGTGATTATGGATCAGCCCACCTTCCCAGGATGCGTCATTGCTGCACGACCCATCGGGATGTTGGAAATGGTGGATGGAGGCGATCGCGACGAAAAAATTCTCTGCGTGCCCGACAAAGACCCCCGCTATGCCCAGGTCAAGTCTTTGAGTGACATCGCTCCTCACCGTCTGGACGAAATTGCTGAATTCTTTAGAACCTATAAAAATCTGGAGAAGAAAGTAACTGAAATCTTAGGCTGGAAAGACGTTGATCATGTTGCTCCGCTGGTTGAAGCCTGCATCAAAGCAGGACAAAAATAAAACTTAAAGAAGTAGTGCCCTCTGCAAATGTCTTACAGGTTTAGCCTGTTTCGCTCAGGGCACTGCTGTATTAAGATGCAGGTTCAGTTGCATCACCCTGGTCACTGCCCAACAAAGTTCTGTAGATTGAATAGAATGCTCTTTATTCAGTGTTCAAACTTCCGTTGGGACTGTTGAAAGTTTGCATTTCCGATTTATTTTCCTGATGCGAGTATTTTGTAGGGGTATATACGAGGAAAAAAGTAGAACGGTCGAAATATAGTGTAGAGAGAGCCTGGTAGTCAATCCTCGCTCTAGCTATTTGGTTCCTGGTGTCACCTCAATTTCTCAGCTATCGGTCAATTTATCGGGCAGTTAAAATTCTGGCTCACAAGTAGAATCTGCAGATAAGACTCTACAAACTACAATGATCCGCTAAGCAAGGGTTAATGCAATTGAAGATGTCAGGTTTTGACTCCCCAATAAAGAGTGTGCAACCCACCAGCAGCAATGCACCCCAAACCAGCGTTTCCCAGGCTTTTACGGTGCAGTTCTGGGGAGTTCGGGGCAGCATTCCTACACCTGGCATCGAAAATGTCCGCTACGGGGGAAACACGGTTTGCGTCGAGATGCAGGTCGGAGGCAAACGGCTAATTTTTGACGGCGGCACCGGACTGCGCGTTCTAGGTAGAACGATGGTAAAGCAGATGCCCGTCTCCGCTCACTTATTCTTTACGCACACCCACTGGGATCGGATTCAAGGCTTTCCGTTTTTTATTCCTGCCTTTATTGCGGGCAACTCTTTTGACATCTATGGCTCCATTGGCCCTAATGGAGCTTCGATTAAGCAGCGCCTTAGCGATCAAATGCTGCGTCCTAATTTTCCGGTGCCACTTCAGGTCATGCGATCTGAGATGCGGTTTCACGACATCTCTCCCGGCTCCATGCTCTCGCTAGACGACGTTATCGTCGAAACGATCGCCCTCAACCGCCCGAACAGCGCCTTGGGTTATCGCATTAGCTGGAATGGTCATTCTGTCGTCTACGCAACGGACACCGAGCATTCGTCAGAAAAGCTAGACCAGAGTTTGCTCTATTTGGCGCATCAGGCAGATTTGCTGATCTATGATGCTGCCTACGCAGATCACACTTATTACACGCCCAGCACAGACGCAGCCGAGCACAAGCCCGCAACCTGGCAAGCTGGTATTGAGGTGGCAGTTGCCGCCAACGTTAAGCAGATGGTCATGTTTCATCACGACCCTGCCCATGACGACAACTTTTTGGACCAAGTTGAGGCAGAAGTTCAGTCTAGTTTCCCTAATGTGCAGTTAGCTCGGGAAGGCGTGGTGCTACAAATTTGCCAGGAATAAGCCCGAGACGACTCTAAGTCTTGATCGGGGTACTTAGCATAATCGTGAAGAACTCAATAATTACCATCAGCAACGGGAAAGCAATGCCTGCTAGCCCTAAGCCGCCAATCAATTGACCCAGCCAAATGCGAAGAGTCTTTTCATTTCCGGGATCTCGTTCGTTAGCAATAGCCATATAGCGAGAGCTAGCTCCCACCATAAAAGCTCCTATGATTCCCAACGGTAAACTCATCAGGAACCAGGACTGCAAGCGATCGCCCGGTTGAATCAGCCTGAACGTAGGAAAAATAACGAAACTAACGACTTCCAGGGCAAGCCAAACGCCAATGCAAACAAAGAAGTCTTTCTTGGCGAGATCATCGAGTGAAAAATTGTTCATGATTTAACGGAGGTAGACACCTTGAAACCTTGGAACTACTAATCCGGTAGTAACATCACTTTGCCCTAGAATACAGCGGTTAAACAGGGTTTATGGTGCTGGTCAGTCAAGCTAGGGCGAATAGGTGAGGGGCAAAGCCCCTCACCTATTCGCCTAATAGTAGCAGCACATCATTAGCAATTCACGTATTGCTCCATTTCCCAGGGAGTGACTGCCATGCTGTAGGCGTTCCATTCCTGATATTTGAAGTCAAGAAAAGTTTTAGCCGCCTGCTCCCCTAAAGTAGCCATGATCAGCGGGTCTTGCTCTAGACAGTGCAGTGCTTCTATCAGGCTGGTGGGTAGGGTTTGTAGGTCAGAAAACTCTGAACCCCGGACAAACATATTTTCGTCAAGCCGTTCCTTGGGTTGTAGGTGATTCGCAATGCCGTCTAACCCGGCCGCCAACAAGCCTGCCTGCGCTAGATACAAATTGGCAGCACCATCAACCAGACGACACTCAAACCGTCCGCCTTCGGGAATGCGAATCATGTGGGTGCGGTTGTTGCCACCGTAGGAAATGTAGCGAGGTGCCCAACAGCTTCCCGAAACGCTGGTACTGGCGGCTAACCGCTTGTAAGAGGTAACCGTAGGGGTACACAGAGCAGAAACGCCCCGCGCGTGAGCCAGGATGCCTGCGAGAAATTCGTAGCCGATCGCCGCCAAACCTAGCTCATCCTTAGCATCGGCAAAGGCATTCTCCCCGTCATTCCATAGGCTCATGTGCAGATGTGCGCCGTTTCCGGTGAGGTGGCTAAACGGTTTGGGCATGAAAGTGGCAGTCAATCCTCGTTGCTCTGCCAGAGTTTTCACCATGTATTTGAAGAAAACGTGACGATCGGCAGTCGTTAGCGCATCGCTGTATGTCCAGTTCAGTTCAAATTGTCCATTTGCGTCTTCGTGGTCACACTGGTAAGGCTCCCAGCCCAAACTTTCCATATAGCCAACCAGCGTCGAAATCAGGTCAAACTGACGCATCAGGTTGAGTTGGTCGTAGCAGGGGCGTACAGCCGTATCCATTGAATCGGCAATTTGATAACCCTGTTCGCCTTTCTTTAGCAAGAAAAATTCTGCCTCAACGCCCGTTTTGTAGCTGTAGCCGAGGCTTTCACAGCGCTGAAGGACTTGCTTAAAAATATTTCTAGGAGCCGCTGCAAACGGTTCGCCATCCATGTAAATGTCGCTAGCTAACCAGCCAACGTTGGTTTGCCAGGGCAACACAATTAGAGAATTGGGGTCAGGAATGGCGGCGATGTCATGGGCATCTGGACCTAGCCCCAGGTTGGAGGCAAACGGCGCAAAGAAGGCACCATCTGACTCAACCGCAGCAATTTTGGCAGCTGGAACCAGCTTAGAGCGAGTTCCACCCAGCAAGTCAGTGTAAGAAACCAGGAAAAAATCCAGGTTTAGCTCATCTGCTAACTTAACCAGGCTGCGATCGCGAGACAACATGCTGACCATAGCAGACTCTCCAAAACACCTTCAGACGCTTTGCCCTCAAGTAAATCAATCTTGTTATGACAAGTTTGTATAGGGCGATACGCCTGGTTGGGATGGAGTTTGTTAAGTTCGCGTTACGGGTTAGGCGCTGGGTGATGGAGTGTCAGGGTATGAGTGAGACGGTGGATATTGTGGTGGTAGGGGGTGGGTGCATTGGAGCAGCGATCGCCCTTCATCTAGCAGAACAGCAAGCAGGAAAAGTACTGCTGCTAGAGCAAAAGCAGTTGGCGAATGGCGCTTCGGGTAAAGGCATCGGAATTATTCGCACCCACTACACCCATCCCGTCTTAGCAAAACTGGCCTACGCCTCACTTCAGCTTTTTCACAACTTTGAAGAGCGGTTTGGTGGCTATGACAGCGGCTTCAATCCCTGTGGCTACTTCATCCTGGTTGGCGATTCCGATGTTGACACCCTTAAGGATGTCGTTTCAATGCACCAGCCATTAGGCATTGACGTGCAGATGGTTTCCCCCGCTGAAGCGCAGGCGCAGATGCCATTTCTGCGAATTGATGATGTAGCTGCGGCAGCTTATGAGCCCAATTCTGGCTATGGCAGTCCTCCCAAAACAACAATCGCCCTGGCAAACCGTGCTGCCGAGTTGGGCGTTGAGGTTCGCACAGAAACCCCTGTCACGGGCATCAAGCTAGACCTGGAAGGGCGAATTGAGGCAGTTAGTACCCCAACTGGGGACATTGCTACCCGCACCGTTGTAGATTGTGTCGGTCCCTGGGCTAGAAAATTCACCGAAGCATTGGGGTTGCCCTTTCCGGTTAGCCCTGTTGTCGAGCATGTGGTGGTGATGGAGCGTCCTACTGAATATGCCGCACCGCACCCCGTTGTATCTGATTTAGTGAATCTGTGTTACGTGCGATCGGATGCCGACCAGCCCTACACCCGCATTGGTAACTCAGACCCAAAATATCACCCGCAGTTTTTGCTGCCTGATGCTGACCAGTTTCACGGACAGCAGTTTCCTGACATTTGCGAAACGCTTCAGCAAAAGTTAATTCACCGCTGCCCTATTTTAGAAACAGCCCCGGTTGTTGAAACGTACTCCGGTATTTGGGGAATTACGCCTGACTACCAGCCGATTATCGATCGCCTCGACCACATTCCCGGACTCTACTGCGCCGTTGGCTTTAGCGGACACGGATATAAACTTAGCCCGATCATTGGCGACCTAATGAGCCGCTTTATCCTGGGCAAGATTGATGATCAGGTCAAGCTACTCGACCTCTTCCGCTTCAGCCGCTTCCAAGAAAACAGTTTGATTCAACCACCCATTCGCTACGCCAGAGCAGGTGGATTAAGGTGATGAATTCATTTGGACATGCCTGATCAAAAAGCCTCTGGGCTGAGAGGGAGCAAGGTTTCAGGTCTCAAGTGCGTAATTTTGAAAACTTGAAAATTGCTTCACGCTTCGATGGTGATATCTGACACTTCAATCGCGACGTCTACAGTGTCCAGCGGCGATACTTCATGCTTCGACAGTGATGCTCAGTGTTCCGGCAGTCATGCTTGGAGGTTCAACCGCGATGGCTGATGCTTTGGCAGTGATACTCAGAGGTTTAACCGCGATGCTGGGAGGTTCAACCGGGATGTCTCATGCTTCAGCGGTGATGTTCGGAGATCCAACCGGAATGCTCGGAGGTTCAACTAGGATGCTCAGAGGTTCAATTAGGATGCTCAGAGATTCAACCGGAATGTCTCATGCTTTGGCAGCCTCTTCCATCACGGTCTGCAACTCTTTAGTCAGGGTAGCAACGGCTTGACGACGGCTTGACTGATAAGCTTCCCAATAATCAGAGACAGAAATGGGTGCACCGACCGTCATCTTGACCTGCTGCTGCCCCAGTTTCGGACGGGGAAAGGGAGATTTGCCTTTGATGCGCGTTACCATGTCCCACAGCAGCAGCGTTGTCTCGGCAAACCGTTCAACGGTGAGCTTTTCAGCGACGTAGTGCCCCGTGACGCTGACAAAGGTTTCTACCAGGCGCATGTGCCACAGCCGCAGGTCGGCTTCCTCGGCGACGCGGTCAGCCAATCCTCGCTCGACGGGAGAAAGGGCTTCGATTTGCTTCAGGTCTTCTCGATAAATTCGATCCCAGCCAGCCTGCTCCAGACGACGACAGCGATCGCTCAAATTTCCTTTGGGCGGCAGGTCAAAGAACTGCTCTGCCACGCTCAGAGCCGCACTTAGCAAAGCCTGGAGACGATGAGCAAGCTGTTCGTTGGAGCTGAGAAGAGAAGGGTCTGGGGAACCTTCAGCAGATGATGTCGAAGCTGCTGCTGGAACAGCCGGGAATGATTGACCGTAAAACTTCTTGTAAAACTGCTCCATCAGCGTCAGCAAATGTTCGCCCAATCGGTAAAGCCTGCGGTAGAGAAGAGTTTGGCGATGCGAAGCAGTTCCCCCTTTGGGGTAATCGCCCTCACTCCCACCCACTGCCGCCGCTTCTGGAACCAACCCGCTCTCCAACTCCAGTCGGCTCAACAACTGTTCTACCAAGTCCCAGGGTGGTTCTACATAGCGATACTGGATGCCAATGGGCACGATTAAGACCTGCTCCGTCCGTCCTGCCTTGTGCAAATCCTCCACACACCAAAAGCCAAACTGAGCAATCCCCGGTTCGATTGGGCTGACAATTTCGTTGTGTCCATTGGTTGCCCCTTCAGGAGCCGCCGCCATAGGAAATTGTCCATTGGCAAACAGTTCTCGGATCGAGCGCAGCCCCATCAGATCGACCTTACCCCGCCGAATTGGAGTTCCCCCTAAGCGCGAGTAGAGCCAGCCAACGAACTTACCTGCCCACAGCGGAATTCCCCGGTCATAAATAAAGTGGGCATGGATCGGAGCTTTGACCGGAATGCCCTGCTGCCGCATCGTCTGAGACACCTGCCGCCACAGCATATCTGCCATGCTGTAAGGGTCGTTGGTACTAGGATGGCGAAAGGCAATCAGCAAGCGGATCTTGCCGTCCTGAAACTGTTTGTATAGTTGTGCCAGGGTTTCAAGATTGCTGACCTCAATGTCTGTAATCCCAACTCGCCAACGTCGCCAGGTGGGCAGCAGCGATCGCACCGCTCCAAACACCAGTGGATCAAACTGAGAGGGAATAAACTCTAGCGGCGGTTGAGCGTGGATGTTGGGATTGGGCATTGGTCACAGCAGGGCGATGGGAATCAGGCGATTTAGAGCCATTTACCATTAAAGCAATCTTAGTTGGGCTTCCACTGCTTCGATGGCGGGGCGATTGCCAAAATCATCCTCCTCCAGCAAATCCACCTCGGCTGAACCTAGCCAAACAGCCTGTTCCTTTGCCATTAAGCTTTGAGCCACCTCCAGCATTTCACCTGCGATGTCCTTCAGGTTGGGCTGATTGTCCAGATACGCTTGCAGTGCCTCAATCGGATCAATGCCACTGCCTGCACCCAGTTCAGGTAATCGAGGACGAGCAAGCTGGCTCACCAACTCAGCGTGAATCGTGTATGTATGAGCAGCACTGAGCGCATCATGCAACGCAGCACTGTCAATTTGGCTAAGCTGATCCGAGCGAAGCTGATAGACCAGACGGACCACCGCCTCTTCAATTGTTTCTAGCTGAATCGCCTGGAGTAACGCCGCTTGCGGATCTTCTACCTTAGATAAATCGACTCGCAGCGTGCGAAACGCGCGGACGGGTAAGGGGCAAAACTCTAGCTGAGTGCGATCGCCTCCTAACTCAACCAGTACATAGCCCTTTTCCTCTTGCTCCTCGCTAAAGTCAACCCGCTCAATACTGCCCGGATACACGACTGGCGGCTGCTCCGCCAAAATCTGATGTCGATGCACGTGCCCTAACGCCACATAGTCAAAACAGGGACGGTTGAGCAACGCCATCGGCACCGTAAATCCCTTACCAACTGCCAAAAACCGCTCTGCCCCAAATCTTGCCGTATCAGTCATCAAATGAGCCAGCAGCACCGTTGGAATATCTGGATCAAGCCGCCGAATTTCCCCTTCTAAGGCAACCCGTAGGCGATCGATCAGCAGATCATTCACCTCTACCAGAGATAAACCTTCCGTTTCAGGACGGGTGAGCAGGGTAGAACGGGTGAGCCAGGGCAGCGTAATGATTTGTATGGCTCCGCTGCGGGTTTGAATCGTGTGAGTTTCCAGGCGATCGCCCACCACAAATCCCGGAATTCCCAACGTGCGATAAATGCACAGACTCGCACCCCCCTGACCCTGAGCGTGCTGGTCATGATTTCCCACCAGCAGCACCGTCGGAATCTGAGCATCCACCAAACGGCGAAACTGCGCCGCAAACGCCTGTTGCACAATCGGCGGTGGCGTCGCATCGGGGAACGCATCCCCACCAAATAGGACTAAATCAACCGGTTCAGAAACTGCCCGGTCAATACACAGCCCCAGCGTCTTTACAAAATCTTCGAGCCGCGTATTCAACCCCGTCTCTGGGTTAATTCGCCCATGCGAAAACCCGCTACCCAAATGAATATCCGAAAGATGAAGAATCTTAACCATCGAGCCATGCGTTGACAGCATTACGCTCAACGGTAGCACGATGGCTAAGGACTGGGAGCTAGCCCCCAGTCCCTAGCCCCTAACCCCTTCTCTCAAATATGAATTCCACACTCCGTTTTACCTGTCCCGCGCCAGCGTCCGGCCCGCTCGTCTTCGCCTTCGGCAATGGGAGTCGTGATCGGTTCATCGCCAATACTGGGATAGCCCTGGTCATGTAGCGGATTGTAAATCACACCATGCTTCGCGACGTATTCCCAGCTTTGCTTGCGAGTCCAGTTAGCTAGCGGATTGACCTTGAGGCGTTGGTTTGCGTCTAGCTCCAGAACGGGCATATCAGCACGAGTGGTTGCCTGATCGCGGCGACGTCCCGTAATCCAGGCTTTGCTGTCCAGTTCTTTTAAGCTGCGCTGCAAAGGCTCAATTTTGGTCAAGTGATGAAACTTCTGGATGTCAGTATCCCAAAGCGCTTCACCGTACCGTGCAGCAAAGGCTTCGCGAGTTTCCACGTCGGGAATCTTGTAAGTCTTCAAGTCCAAGCTATAGATTTCTTCAGCTTTGGCAACCAGTTCCAGGGTTTGCGGGAAGTGATGCAGCGTATCCAGGAAAATCACAGGAACGGGTTGAGCAGGGATGATTTGACGATAGAGAATGTCCGTGATGATCAGATCATCGACATTAAAAGCACTCGTCTGCACCAGCCCAGTTGGGAAGTTAGCCACACACCAAAAAAGGACTTCCGACGGGTGAGCAGTCTCAAATCTTTGGTTTAGCTCATTCAGATCGAAACTCTGATTCTGGCTTTTGCGCTCTACGGAATAACTAGTCATTTCTTCAGTAAGCTTATTTGTGTTTCTACAGACAATTTTAGCTTGAGAAAAGGCTCGTATTCCGATCGGAAAACAGGTCTTACTAGTTCATGAGAGATTTTCTATGCGGTTAATTCTATACAGCAAGCCCGGATGTCATCTGTGTGAAGGACTTGAGGAAAAACTAGGGCAAATTCAAACGCTACAGTTTGAGCTAGAGGTGAGAGACATTACCACTCGCAAAGATTGGTTTGAAGCCTTTCAATATGAAATTCCAGTCCTCTTCCTGGAAGCAACCTCCAACCCCCAATCCCCAATTCCCCTCCCTCGCCTCTCCCCTCGTGCCACGATCGCCCAAGTGGAGCAGATGCTACAGAAATATGGGGTAGGAAATAGTTCAGAATAGGCGCAGCAGATGTGAGGAGTTGTTGACATGAAATTACGAGAACTCTTGATGACTTTGCCCGAATCCGTTCAAATACCGGAGCATCCGGCTCTAGAGGCTGAGGTAAAAGGGTTGGCGACCAATTCTCATGCCTGTCAGCCAGGAGATTTATTTGTTGGGATGCCAGGAACACGGGTAGATGGGGGTGAGTTTTGGCCAAGTGCGATCGCCACAGGGGCGATCGCTGCCCTAGTTTCTACCTCAGCCGCTCAAAAACAGCCTTTAACGGATTCAACGGCTTGCGTCATTCCCGTAGCCGACATGGTGCAGGCTTGCGCTCAGGTAGCGACGGCATTCTATGGCTATCCGGCACAGCAGCTTCAACTGGTCGGAGTGACCGGTACTAACGGTAAGACAACCACGACTCACCTAATCGAGTTTCTGCTGAACCAGACACAGCAGCCGACCGCCCTGATGGGAACGCTCTACACTCGCTGGGCGGGTCATCAGCAAACGGCAGTTCATACCACGCCCTTCGCGGTGGAGTTGCAGCAGCAGTTGGCTGAAGCGGTGGCAGCAGGCTGCAAGCTAGGTGTGATGGAAGTCAGTTCTCATGCGCTGGCGCAGGGGCGAGTGATGGGTTGCCCCTTTGAGGTAGCGGTGTTTACCAACTTGACTCAGGATCATCTGGACTATCACCGCGACATGGAAGACTATTTTTCTGCCAAGGCGCTGCTGTTTTCAACGGACTACCTCAAAGGTCGAGCAATTGTGAATCTAGATGATGCTTATGGACAGCGGCTAGTTCAACAATTGCAGCCTGAGCAAGTCTGGACATACAGCGTTACGGGTCAGACGGCAGATTTGTGGACAAGCGATTTGGTATATGAGCCAGATGGGGTAAAGGGCATTTTGCACACACCCAAGGGAGAAGCGGCGTTTCAATCTCCGCTAGTCGGGCAGTTTAACTTGTCAAATCTGTTAGCGGCGGTAGGGGCAGTGCTGCACTTAGGTGTGGAATTGGAGGCGATCGCTCACTCCTTGCCTCTCTTCACGGGCGTTCCTGGACGAATGGAGCAGGTGCAGATTACTCCGACGCAAGATATCAACGTCGTTGTGGACTATGCTCACACGCCCGACAGTTTAGAAAATTTGCTAAAAGCAGCACGTCCTTTCATTCCGGCTCGGATGATCTGTGTATTTGGCTGCGGGGGCGATCGCGATCGCACCAAGCGTCCCCTGATGGGCAAAATTGCCGCAGAACTGGCGGATTGGGCGATTGTCACTTCAGACAATCCCCGAACTGAAGATCCAGAGCGAATTTTGCAGGACATTCTCACGGGCATTCCCGACACGGTAGAGCCGCTAGTCATTGGCGATCGTGCCGAGGCAATTCGCACCGCTATTTTGCAAGCTAAGGCTGGAGATGGCGTACTAATTGCTGGAAAAGGGCATGAAGACTATCAAATTTTAGGTACAGAAAAAGTTCACTTTGATGACCGAGAACAGGCACGGGCAGCCTTGACTGAGCGGCTTGATCAGGCAGATTAATTCGACAGAATGAGGCAGATTTCTGATCGAAATGTGTATCTATTTAGCTGATGCAAATTTAGGAATGGTGGATAAATTTCTAAACCAGGTTTAACCTAATAAGCAGTGAACTTACGGTTGAAATCTGTCTTGAATAACAGCTCAAACGTGAAGCGTATGAGCCTTTAAAGTGACTCGTTTTGAAGCTAAAGCTTTTTCTCAAAGATTTTTAGTTGCCAAAACGAGTTAGCCTTATGTCTTTATGGTTTGTGTTAAACCCTGGTCTAGAAAATCATTCAGATTTTTTGGCGAAATGCTCGACGCGCTAGTACATAGCAGCAGTGGCGATCGCCTTGTTATTGCTGCTATAGCCTCATTCCTCTGTTCATCACCTCACCCTCATGAACTCATCCAGCCTCCAGGACGTTTCCCTTTATGAGCTAGCCCACAGCTCAGAGACCGCTCCTCGTCCTTTGCAGGTTAGCCCGACTATCTTTAAGTCCATGGTCAGTACCTTGATGGACTTGCTGCTTGACCAAAGAATTCCTGCAACTCTATGGCTAAAACTACCCCGTGGCGAAGCTTGGCAATCTGAGATTGAGCGTTTTCAAAAGTCAGTCAGTGTTCCCTCTTCGCTCTACATTCTCAGTTCTCATCGGGAGGAGGCTAAAAAGCAGACGGCGATCGCAGACTTTGATCAATTCGACCCGTTAGCGCCATCAGACCCACTAGCTGAACTCGAACCCGAAGCAACAGACGAGTCACAGGAGTCCTCATTCGCAGCACCGACCGATGAACTAGAAGATGAATGGTTGGACGTTCGCGATCCCGTGCCCCCTTTGACTGGACACGCGGGTAGCCTAACCTTACCTCTGGCGGCTGAGAGCAACTTGAGGCGAGAATACTTTTTGCTGGTGTTATCAGCTGATTTTTGTGGGTTGGTGCTGGCTCATCGACCTCGTTCCATGCGAGCGCCCCGAGATAGTGACAATCAAGACACCCTATTCAGCAGCCCTAAATCCATCCCAACAGGCGACGAAGAGGTCGATCGCAAGCATCCCTTATTGGGACTTTTCACCCTGAATGGTGAGACGATCCAGCAAGTTTTAGAAGGAATCCATCGCGCCGTTTGTTTTGGGCAATCGCAGGCTGAACCAACTGCTGAAATTGAAGAACTGCTAGTTAATTGGGATGGGTTTGTCGAGCAAGTGACAGATTGCCCACTCAACCCAAGCCTGTTGAGCCATTTATTTACTAAACAAGTTCAGCGACAAGAAGAAATCTGGTACAGCACGGCACTCTGGCGCAGACAGGCGGATGCGGCGGCAGCGCTTCAGCTTGAAAATGAGGAACTGCTCCATTCCATTCGGCTCAAGGACGAATTTCTGAAGCATGTTGGGCAAGAGTTGCGGACACCGTTGACCACCATGAAAACGGCTCTTACCCTACTCGCTTCTCCCAGTCTTAAGACGCCTCAACGCCAGCGCTACATGGAGATGTTGACCCACGAGTGCGATCGCCAGAGTTCTCTCATCACCAGTGTGCTCGACCTAGTGCAGATTGAAGATGCAGTTGACACCCCGATGCAGCCGCTACGCCTGATCGAAGCAGTCCCCGGAATTGTCAGCACCTATCAGCCGCTAGCTCAGGAAAAGGGCATCATGCTAGCCTACACTGTGCCTGAAGACCTGCCACCCGTCTCCTGCCTGCCCAACTGGCTGAGGCAGATCGTCATTAACCTTTTGCACAACAGCATTAAATTCACCCCTGAAGGCGGACAGGTGTGGGTCAAGGCAAGACAACAGGGCGACTATATTCAAGTAGAAGTGCGAGACACCGGAATTGGCATTCCACCCGCCGAAATCCCCCGAATCTTCGAGCGCTTCTATCGAGTACGTCAGGGTGGTGCAGACGACCAAAACGGCGCGGGTTTAGGGCTGTCCATTGTCCATCAGCTTTTGCTGCGCTGTGGTGGCTCTATCTCAGTGAGAAGTAAACCCGGCGAGGGGTCGGCTTTTATCGTACTGCTACCGCTCTATAGCTCTAGTCATAAAGGTTAAGACAAAGAAGGGAGGCAGGGCTAAATCCCTACCTCCCTTCTTTTTAAGAAGTAAGCACTACAAGTTGGCGTTTAAGGATTTGAGAAAGTCTCAATCTCTCGTCCCCCAATCGAGTACCCTGCACTCGTACGAGGTACTGAGAAAGGTTGAGGCGGGGGTTGAACCACCTGGGGCTGTTGCACGTTGGGAACTGGAGAAGTACCGCCTGCTGTTCCACCGCCGTAGGGAGTCTGGACGGGTTGCCCAATTCCAGGTTGAGCAGGAATGGTTTGCGGCAAGACTTGCGGAGCCTGCGGTAAGCCAGGTACAGCCTGAGGGCTAACCGAATTGGGGCTAGTTGGGCTGGTATACGGGCTATTGCGACCGTAAATCAGGGAAGGCGGAATCGTGTAGCCCGTCGTTCCAGGGGCTGGAGAAGTTTGAGGGGCATATTGCCCTACCGGTTGAGGCGGCAGATAAGTAGGAGTTGCCGCTGGCTGTCGCCTCGTATCGCCTGAGGCTGTCTCAGAAGACTCAGCCTGAGACTGAGTTTGAGTGGTGGGCTGGTTAGCAGAATTAGCGTATTGCTCAACTGCTGAGCGAAGTGGACTAGCAGGAGGAGTAGCTTGGGCGGCTGTGCCCAACCCAAAGCCAGGATTTGGTGCCCCAGCCGAAGCAGAATCAGCAGTAGTCGAACTTCCGGGCAACAAAGTGGGATTGTTGAACAGGTTCAGGCTCAAAGGTTGACCACCTTGAGCATAAGCTGACGAAAATGGAGAAGACTGACTAGTAGACTGGGGTGCCCCATTGACCAAAGGTGAATCCGTCGGCCGTAAGGTGGACGCTTCCCCATCTTCCCCATCTGCAGAGCGTGACGGCGGAGCCAGCAGATCAATTTCTGCTTCTTCATCAAAGTCACTAATCTCGTTTCTTAGGACCGAGAGACTGTCGATATCCATCCCGATCGCACTGTCTTCTTCGGGCGGCAAGGCATCAGGGTCAGCCGTATCAGTTGCGTTTTCAGCTTCAGGAGAGACGCGATCGCTCTCACTCACGGTTAACCAGTCTGGGCGCTGCAAAAGGGTGTAAACGGAGAACAAGGTCAGCAATAGGATTGCCGCAGATCCCCAAACCGCAGGGCGCTTTAGAATCCGCAGCCGCGCTTTGAGATAACGAACGGAAGCCGGAGAGTGATTGAGAGGTGACATGGTTATAGCAGTCCGAACTCTACAACAAATCCATTAGCTGAACTTGATTTTGTTCTATCCTAGCCGCTTCTTAAAATTTATACCTGCTTCTATATGAAGTCTTCTTCAACACTTCATACAGAAATCTGCGTAGATTTGTTAACATCAACGCCTTTAATCAAAGCCCTAGCGAGAAGCCCGAACTAACAGGAAACCACCAGCCACCAGCCCAAGCAGGTTGGGTAGCCACGCTCCCATAAAGGGCGATAAAACTTCGTTTTGGGCGAGGGAGCCAGTGACCACCGCAGACAGGTAATAGCCAAAGATAATCACCAGGCTGATTGCAAAACCCGTTGCTCTCCCTGTGCGTCGCGATCGCGTTCCCAGTGCGGCCCCAACTAGCCCAAACGCTACACAGACAAAGGGCAAAGAGTATTTCTGCTGAATTCGCACTCTTAGCTTGCGAATCTTTGCCTCATCCCCGCCCTGTTGTAGCAGCGCCATGTAATCTAGCGATTGTTTGATATTCATTTCGTCATAGTCGCGTCCTCTGGAGGCAAGGTCCAACGGGGTGCGCGGCAACTGAATTTGCTGCTGCTCAAAGGTGACGATATTGCGAAACGAACCATCCGACGACACCACATAAATGGTGCCATCAAAAAAATCCCAGGTGCTTTGAGCTAGATTCCAGATGGCGGATTTGGCGCTAACAATTTGATTTAGCCCTTCTCGCGAAAAGTCTAGAATGGTTAGCCCCTGCATCTCCCGTCCGTTAAACTCTCTGGCATAGAAGAGCCGCGCTAGCCGCTGCTTGCGATCGCCATCATCTTCGACAAACTCCTGAAATTCTTGATAGAAGATGTTTTCTTCCTGAAATTCAGGTCTTTCATCCCCTAATGCCCGCTCCAGCGTCGTTGCTGCACGGTAGTTAGCCGCTGGAACAATTAGCTCGTTAAATACAAACGTCAGCCCCGTCACGATCGTACAAAGCACAACAGCCGGAAGCACCAGACGAAACACACTGATGCCACAGCCGCGCAGCGCCACCAGTTCACTGTCCGTGGAGAGCCGCCCATACGTCATCAGGGTAGCCAACAGCGAGGAGGCAGGAAAGCCATAAACCATGAACTGAGGAAAATTTAACGCTAGTATCTCTACAGCTGTAGAGATTGGCAATCCAGACTCCGTGACACGACGAATCAGGTCAAACAGCGCCCCTACCGAAACACCAAGGGACGAAAAAATTCCCACCCCAAACAAAAAAGGCAGTGTTAACTCCGTGGCAATGTAGCGATCCATCACTGACAGTTGAGGCAGCCAGTTCCACAGGTTAAGTTTTGGATTAGCAAGTTTTGAGAAACCTGAATTCATAAAAGCTGAATCAGCAACAGCATCGGGGAATTGAGGGGAGACTTTATAGAGTAGCCTTACGGTTGGAAACTGTCACCCAGATAGTATTGGCGCACTAGTGGATTACTGTAAAGCTCCTCCGAACTGCCGGATGCTAAAATTTGCCCATCTCGCATGATGTAAGCACGATCGGTGATTGCTAGGGTTTCTCGAACGTTGTGATCGGTAATCAAGATTCCCATCTGGCGATCGCGCAAGTTAGCAATGATCTCTTGAATCTCAGCAACGGCGATCGGATCAACTCCCGCAAACGGCTCATCTAGCAGTAAGAATTTTGGTCCATCTTGCCCAGACGCTAGTGCTCTAGCCAATTCTGTACGCCGTCGCTCTCCTCCGGAAACTTTAACTCCAGAAGTAGCAGCAACTTTCTCCAGGCGAAATTCCTTGAGCAGTTGATGTAATCGATCAACATGTTCGTAGCGCGGTACTCCTGTCTGCTGCAACACGAGCAAAATGTTGTCCTGCACACTGAGATGCCGAAAAATACTAGGTTCTTGAGCTAAATAGCCAATTCCCAATTTAGCCCGCTGGTGCATTGGCAAATCGGTGATGTCCAAGTCATTTAGCCAAACTCTACCTTGATCAGGCTTTTCTAGCCCTGTTGCCATGTAAAAGGTAGTCGTTTTTCCTGCCCCATTTGGACCAAGCAGCCCTACCACTTCTCCTCGCACTACCGAAAGGTTGACGCGGTTAACGACTGCGCGTCTACCGTAGGATTTGTGAACATTCTCCAGGACAATCTTCAAGGTTGACCCTCAACGGTAGTTATTGCAAAAGGGTTAGCCCTAATCCTATCAGAGGCAGTTCATTCGTTATAGGACACTGTGCCAAAAGCGGGCCCAAGCAAAAACTAGGGACTAATGGGTGTCTTAAATTCTGGCTTGGGGTTAAAGTCTGACGATTCTTCTGACGATTCCTCCGTTGTAGAGACAGGAGTCGTCGTCGCAACAGGGGCGTTGGGGTCAGGCACAATGTAGATTGACTCAACCTGCCGCTGATCTTCAGGAAGAGCTACAAATCGTCCTTCATCGACTAGATAAGTAATTGTTTCGGCGCGCATACTATTGCCCTCTTGCAGGACATAGACATCGCCACTGAGGACAATTCGCCGTTCACGGCTGTAGTACTGAGCCTGGGCGGAAGTGGCTTGAATTTGCCGAGCCGGGTAGTTAATCTGCACATTGCCACGAGCCGTTACTACGCCCGTCACGGCATTGGCTTCCTGCACATCTGAGCGCAGGGTCAACGGTTGGTTGGGTCGCTGGGCTGGGGCATTCTGAGCGATCGCCAAAGGTAGAGGCAAAGGAGCGATCGCCCCCATTACCGCAGCAGAGACCAGCGTCAGTTTGAGGAAAGGCAGGTTGAAGCGGGAGCGAGACGCAGATTTCATAAACGAAGTAATAGAACTTTTAGTAGGAATTAGGTAGTAAGGCTTAAAACTGAACGCTAGCCAAGTGCAACAGCTTCTAGTTCTAGCGTAGATGCAGCTAGTTTATATGCCAATATTACCCAACCAGAGCCTGGACACAAGAAACAAGCAAGCTCTATAACGTCCTTGACTCTCCTATCTTCACAGAAGTTTCAGCCTCAACAGAACTTTTGTTACAAAGTTTGTACCTTTGATTCACTTCAGCAAGAACTAGCTCACTGATTGCGATCCTTCCTCAGCTTTTGAGATAGTCGGCAGCTTCAAGGAGCCGGTTGAGGCGAGGCTATCGCCCGCTTCCATTTGTACCAGATCCGCCACTCGCTCTGCTCCTACCTGTTGCAACATCGCCAGCAAATCTGCCGCCTGATTTAACAACTGCGTCACATTTACTCCAGAATAAACGGGTTGGTAGTGTCGCAGCCGATTCATCCCCTCTCCCAGCAGAATCACCGCCCCTCGCCAATTGTGATTGCCCAAATGGTGCAACGCCACTGCAATTTGTAGTACCCCTTGGTAAAACCGCTTTTCTGGCTCCACTGAATCCATCCACAGTGCCTCTAGCGTGTCGTGGCAATCATAAAACTGGCGCTGATTGAACTGCTCCACGCCCTGCCAAAATTCCTCTGGGATTTCCTCCATCTCTTCATTCATTCGTTTAGTGTCGCGGTAAAGGTGCCTGAAGTTGAAGCTGTAGGTCTTTTTCGGGTTGAACCACAAAACCGGGATGGCTGGAGCTGAGCGATACGTTTGATAGCGGCTTCTCAGACCGCAACTCATTGGAATTTCTCGATGACCACAGGAGCCAACGACTACCTTGGGGTAAATCACTGAGGCTATCTGGATTTTGGCTGAGCCACACCAGAGACAGCGGAGGGAGGCGATCGCCCGTCTCCTCTTCTCCAGCATACGTTTCTGCCAGCGCTTCTAGCACCGCTTGTCCGCCGCGCAGCAATCCCGTTCGAGCGGTCCAGAGGCTGACCTGAAGCTGACGCTGAACTGCATAAAAATACAGCGAAGCCGCCACGATCACCGCTTGCTCAAAGTCATCTCGCTCCCAGGCGATCGCACTGTCCAAAGCAATGACGACTTCCTGCCCACCCGTAAACATCTCTAGCTCTCGCACCCTTAACTCCCCGTAGCGGGCGCTAGTACGCCAGTGAACCAACCGAATTGGATCTCCCCAACGGTAGGGACGTAGAGTCCGCGTTACCCCCTCTGTTGCGCCTAGAGCACGGTAGCTGCTCTGCACCTGAGCATTCACGTCCCTCCCCATCTCATCAATCAAAGGACACTGACGCAGAGGCAAAACGATGGGGTAGACAATCGCGATCGCCTTTGCCGTTCGACTCCGTCGACTCCAAAATAGTCCCAGCGGTGCAGCCGTTCTTAGATTCACCGTATGCCAGCGATACACGCCCCGTCGCTGAGTCGGCTGCTGATAAACCCAGCGCTGCATTCCCCTTGCTGGAATTAGCTCAAACGCCTGCTGCACTGGCTTGTTTAACACATGAGGCAGCATATCTTGAACCTCAATTAGCGTTTTGGGCTGGGTTGCTGGGTTGTGCAATTCCAGTTCAATCGTGAGCGGTTCACCCGCACTAACAGGTTGAATCGGCTGTCGGATCACCCGAATCTGCCGCAGCGATCGCCGGGGGAGGATGGTGGCGATCGCCAACAGCGCAAAAATTACCCCACTAATCACATACAGCCAACCTGACATCGTATTCGTCGCCGATGCAAAGAAAAACAGCGACAGCCCCGTCAACAGCCAGCCGCTATAGGCAGGCTTCACCCAGCGAGTCTCCAGCCAATCATTAATCTGCTGATATTGCATAGGAATTTTGCGGATGGGGGATTAAGAATTAGGGATTAAGGAATGGGGATCAGAGGCTAACCCCCAATCATCCCCCTCAACCTGAGTAAGCAGGCTATAATTTTTGCGGAAGCGTAACATAACTTGCACATGAGTAATCCCCTGGTTCATGCGTTTTTTGTAGGCAGAGCTTTCGCAGAAGCGCTCGGCGAGCAGCTTGAAAACGCTGTAACTGACACCCTTAGCGAGCTCGGCAAATTTGATGCGGAGCAACGCGAAAGTCTACGACAGTTCACAGAGCAAGTCATCGAACGAGCCAATCGTGAAGAAGAATCTGCTATGCAGGGTCGTACAACCTCAGCCTTAGTGCGTCGCGGTTCGCAACCAGAAGACCTGCAAGCCACCATTGACGAACTTCGGGCAGAGGTTGCCCAACTTCGCGCCGAGCTTCAGCGCTATCGCAGCCGATCGTCCTGATAGCTTAGCGTTCTAGCTCCACTGCACTTTAAAAATCTCAAAAGCTCACCCCTTGGTAGGCTTTAAGTAACTTAAAATCTTTCTCCTGAAGTTTCTTTAAGCACTTGAGTGTCTGTTCCTCCTGATGATCCCATTCAACCTGCACGGAGTGCGAGGCAAGTAATGTCGGCGCTTCCTTCTCAAGCTGAATTAGAGTCAAGTGACGCACTGGCCGGGTCAGACCGTGACCTGTCAGTTCGCGATCGATTTAAGCCCAATTCTGCAAAGGCTTATCGCTGGAGCCGTAAGAATTATTCTCGCCAGCGTCGCTTCATCGACATCTGGACCTTTGTGCTAAAGCTTTTAGCAGCCCAATGGTTCTACAAAAAATCATGGAGCTATCGAGGCGGAGCAACCGAGGAAAACAAGTCCCTCCGACGTCGAGCGCTGGCAATCTGGATTAGAGAAACATTCCTAGATCTTGGCCCCACATTCATCAAGCTGGGACAACTCTTTTCAACCCGCGCTGACTTGTTTCCAGCGGAGTATGTTGAGGAGCTAACCAAGCTTCAAGACAGAGTCCCTGCCTTCAGCTATGAGCAGGTTGAGGCAATCATTCAGGAAGATTTTGACAAAGCGATTCCAGGGCTTTATCGCAGTTTTGACCCTATTCCTCTAGCAGCCGCTAGTTTAGGACAGGTTCACCGAGCTCAGCTTCATTCCGGTGAAGAAGTTGTGGTAAAGGTGCAGCGTCCGGGGCTAAAGAAACTGTTTGAGATTGACCTGCGGATTCTCAAAGGAATTGCCCGCTACTTCCAAAACCATCCCAATTGGGGGCGAGGTCGCGATTGGCTGGGAATCTACGACGAGTGCTGCCGCATCCTATGGGAAGAAATTGATTACCTAAACGAAGGACGCAACGCAGACACATTTCGCCGCAATTTTCGAGGTGAAGATTGGGTAAAAGTTCCTCGAATCTACTGGCGCTACACGTCTCCAAGAGCGCTAACCCTAGAATATGTCCCCGGAATCAAAATCAGCCACTACGAAGCACTAGAGGCTGCGGGATTAGACCGCAAACTGCTTGCCCAACTGGGCGCTAAAGCTTATTTGTATCAGTTGCTTAATGATGGTTTTTTCCATGCTGACCCCCACCCTGGCAACATTGCCGTTAGCCCAGAAGGATCGCTAATTTTTTATGATTTCGGCATGATGGGGCGGGTTCAACCCGTCACGCGGCAAAAACTTTTACAAACCTTTTTTGGCATTGCTCAAAAGGATGCTGATCAGGTCGTAGCTTCCCTCATTGAGCTAGGGGCACTGGCTCCAGCAGAAGATATGGGTCCAGTGCGGCGATCGATTCAGTACATGCTGGATCACTTCATGGATCAGCCCTTTGAGCACCAATCTGTCAGCTCCATTAGCGACGACCTCTACGAAATTGCCTACGACCAACCCTTCCGTTTTCCTGCAACCTTTACCTTTGTAATGCGAGCGTTTTCAACACTGGAGGGAGTCGGGAAGGGACTAGATCCAGATTTTAACTTTATGGAGGTCGCAAGACCTTTTGCGATGCAAATTATGACAAACGGACATTCTTCAGAATCCAGCGGTTTGTTTAGCGAGTTAGGTCGTCAAGCCGCTCAGGTGAGCAGTACAGCGCTGGGTTTACCTCGCCGTATTGAAGATACCATTGAGAAGCTAGAGCGGGGAGATTTGCGAATTCGGGTGCGATCGACTGAAACCGATCGCGCCCTACGTCGCCTCAGCAGCGTTAACATGGGGACTAACTATACTTTGCTGATCGGAGCCTTCACATTGTCGGCTACGATCTTGTTAGTAAATCAGTACGTTTGGTTGGCAGCACTATCAGCCATCGCAGCATCGGTTGTTGCAGTGGCTCTAGTTCGGCTCTTAATGAAGCTTGACCGACTTGAGCGTATGCTTTAAAGATCTAAATTCGCTTCCGATGCAAGCAGCTACTCTATGAAACGCCTCTTCACGGGTCTTACTGACCCTGGATTGATCCGATCCGTGAACCAGGATGCCTTTTATAACGACCCAGACGGGCGTTTTTTTATCGTGGCAGACGGCATGGGAGGTCATGCAGGCGGTCAAGAAGCAAGCCGAATTGCAACCTATGCAATCCAAATGCACCTGGATAAATACTGGGCTTCACCGGAGCAATCTAAGACATTGCTGGAGACAGCGTTTCTAGAAGCAAATCGGGCTATCCTAAACGACCAGGCGGCTCACCCAGAACGCTCTGACATGGGAACAACAGCTGTCGTGGTCATTTTTCGGGATGAGCAGCCTTACTGTGCCCACATTGGAGATTCACGGCTTTATCGCCTGCGAGGGGCAAAACTAGATCAAATCACGGAAGATCACACCTGGGTGGCTCGGGCTATGAAAGTAGGAGATTTAACTCCCGATCAGGCTCGAATTCATCCTTGGCGACACATCTTGTCGAAGTGTCTGGGACGAGAGGATTTACGTCAAGTGGATGTGCAGTCGTTTGATTTGCTGCCGAGCGATCGCCTCCTACTCTGCAGCGATGGCTTGACCGAAGAGCTCCCCGACCATTTGATCGCCTCCCACCTAAAAGGGATTCGCGCTTGTGACAAAGCAGCTTTAACCCTGGTAAATGCAGCAAAAGACAAAGGTGGGCGAGATAACATCACCGTCGTGATCGTTGGCAGTGACAGCTCCGCGCGTGCTGAAGAGTAACCCTGGTCGAGCAAGCTTCACCAAAATCGGATTGGGTTAGATTTAGTTTACTTTGAACTTTTTTACAATTCGTAACTTGCTAGAAATACCTATAACCTACGAGCAGAGGGGCTTTTGCAGATCCCCGTCTTTCGGATTATGCGGTTTTCGGGCAAAAGTACCCTTATGGGGATAGGCAATTTGTCAAACGATTGTTATCTTTTGTAATATAAAGCGATCCTAAAGCTTGTTCATGGGAAACCTGAAGCGTAACAACGATCGCCGAATAGATTTCGAGGAGCTTGCAATATCTAGTTAGATTTGCACACACCGCGAATTCACTCACTACCCCAAGAGGAGTCAATCATGAACCAACCAATCGAACTTTCTCTGGAACAACAGTTCAGCCTCCGGTCGTTTGAGACTCAGGTTGAGCGGATGAGCCGTGAACAAGCTCAGCAATTTCTAATCAAGCTGTATGAGCAGATGATGTTGAGGGAGACCATGTACAAGCAGTTCCTCAAGCATCAGTGGGGCATTGAGGCTGGTCCCCAGTTCTAAGTTCTATTTTTGTCGCAGTGGGCGACCTCCCTCTCTTGCTAAGTTCCTGCTGGGAAAAGAGCTGGGGATGCTGGGGCGTCAACTCTTCCCTTGATACGGAAATTGCTTTCCTGATGTCGCTTAGCTCCGTACAAGTCCTTTCGATACAAACCCCTCCTGTGAACCTTTTGACCGCATATATGTGAAGACAGGACGCATTATCACGTGAGTTTGGCTGTCTTTGAACTCTGTTGCGCTGTTTACGTGATTCTTGGCAATTGCTCACCTCTGCACAGCAAGCCGCTAGAATTCAATTAAAAATTTAACCGCTGATATTGCTTTGATTCTGGGATTAGGTAAAACTTTTAGATCTACTGTTGCTGCTACATGAATTGCCTTTGAGGTCAAGCAAGTACCGTATGTTGCTGCGAGACTCTACAGCGAGGATGTTAGGGTTAGGAGGAGCTGAATAATGTGCTAGACCTTCAACCAAGACCTTAATCTATGTTTCAGCGCGTCATCATTTGCACGGATTTTTCGGACGGCATATACCGCCTAGCAAATTGCGTTCCCAGTCTCGCTGCTGGTGGCGCAAAGCAAATTATTCTTTTACACGTTGTTCCCCTGTCCGAGGAAAGAGAAATTCCTCGACCCGATGCGGAGAAGATGCAGGCTGCACGCGATCGCCTCTCTGTGGCTCTAGAAAACGTGCCTAATGGCGTTGATGTCAAAGTTGTAGTTGAGTCAGGTAAACCTTCTGACCACATCGTCAGCACTGCCAAAGCCCACAATGCTGATTTAATCATTCTGGGAATGCCCAGTCGTAACTTGCTTGCCGAAAAATTGTTTGGCAGCACAACGATGAACCTGTGTCAGCGAATGGCAATTCCAGTGATGACGCTGCGCCCCCAACTCGTTTCTACCTACACAGTGGAGGAGCTAGAGCTGCGCTGTCATCATTTGTTTCGCTATCTGCTGTTGCCCTATGATGGCAGCGCGCCCTCCCAGTACTTACTTCAGCAGGTCAAGCATTACGCTCAACAACCGGATAGCTCACTGGAGTGCTGCCTCCTCTTCTGGGTCGTTGATCCATCTGGGCGTAGCGGTGCAGTCTTAAAGGAATCTAGGGCAAAAGAGGCGGAAGCTAAGCTAGCGGAGGCTAAAGCTGACCTGGAGAAACTGGGATTAAGAGTTGAAACTGAGGTACGCATGGGCGACCCTATCCTAGAGGTGCTAAAAGCTGCTGAGGTGCATGATATTAGTGCGATCGCCTCCTCATCTGGCAGTTTGGGTAAGCTGATCGAGTGGTCAGTACCCAGCTTTACAGGCGAGATTCTACGCCGGAGCTGGCATCCAGTCATCTATTTTCCCCCTACAAGAGGGTGAGTCGGCGCAACTAGCAATATTCAACCCGACAGGTCAGTATCTTCCTCGAAGTAGAGAGATTCTAGCTTCATCAAGATTTTGGGTTTGATTTTCTCTAGTTCTGCTTTCAAAACGCTCTTGCTGATATGAGCTTGAGAGATCGACCCACGGGTTAACTGCCCCGTTGTTGCCCAGTCGAGCAATAGCTTGCACTGTGGCACGGCGATCGTTGAATTGACCACATTGGCACAACGCTTCGGTTCTTCTTGGGCAAAAAACAACACCCGATATTCCCCTGACTCGCCTAGTAGCCGAGTCATTTTTTGTCCTTGAGGGGTTTTTAAGTCTAGATAGCAGGGCAGCCAGCGGGGACCGTATTTCCGGTTATAGAGGACGGTGAGCCATAGCATCATAGGATGGGGTGCTTCTAAAAACAAAAACTGGTTGTAGCGAGTACCCGTTTCCCGCTTTTGAACTTCTTTTTTAGGCAACATCACCCACAGGGTTGCCAAATGACCTTTGCTGGTGCGAAGCGGATGGTGAAAGACAATTTCAGCGATCGGCTTATCGTCGGGCCAAGAAGCAAATCGACAGATTTCTATGACGGAGAGGGAGTTAGAAAGACGCTCAGGCTTTCTGACGACTTCTTTTTCTTTGAGAATCTTGCTCCACTGTTTGCCTAGTTCTCTGCCATGACCAAAACGCTGCTCTAAAGGCTCCAGAGCTTTAATGATTTCAGCAACCGTTTGGGGGCGATCGCCTGGTGACTTTGACAAACAGCTCATCACCAGATTTTCTAAGACTTTTGGTGGCTTTAGGTCCAGGTTGAACGACTCAAAGGTGCGGGGCTGCTGAAAATGATGCGTCTTATACCAACCTCCAAACGTGTGCGTATCAGCATGAAGCGGCATTTTGCCGGTCAACATCTGAAACATCATTACGCCCAGGCTATAAATATCCGAGCGTCCATCTAGCTCACGCCCCTCCATTTGCTCGGGCGAAGAGTACGCCAGGGTACCCATAAAGCAGTTGGTCTGGCCGCTGTCTGCCTGAAGCATTTTGGCGATACCAAAGTCCAAAATTTTGGCCATTTCTCCCAGACTGTCATCCTGAATTATCAGAATATTGCTGGGTTTGATATCTCGGTGAATCACGGGGCAAAGATCGCCATCAACCTGAATCCCCTGGTGGGCGCGCTGTAGACCGAGACAAACGTGACGAGTCAGGTTTAAAAATCGAGGCAAAGAAAGCGGCTGATGGGCAATTAAATCGCTCAGGCTTTCTCCGCGCAGATACTCCATCACGTAGAAAGGGATTTCGTCATCATTCACGCCATAGTCAGTCACTCTGACAATATGAATGCTCTTTTGCCCTAGCAACGCACAAGTTGTCGCCTCTCGCACAAAGCGGTCGCGCATTTTGTCATTGAGCAGCGTCTGCGAGAGAAACTTAATGGCAACGGGTACCCCTCCCAACAGCACGTCCTTAGCTCCATAGACGCGACCCATAGACCCCTGTCCCAGCGTCTCTATGAGCTGATAGCGGTTTGCTAACATGCAGCCAATGTTTGAGTCTGTCATCATGGGGCGGACTCCTCACACCAAAAGAATAATGGAGCCCGACTGATGAACAGCCTGCGGCATCAACTGCACTAGCTGAATCAGATTGGGTGCATTTGCAAGACTTACCAGAATCACCTGCTACCTCAAAAGCTAAGCAAAACGATTAGGAAACGAAAGAGAGGGAATGCGATCAGCCTAATTTTTCATCAAAGTCATGAAATACATCAACTTGAGTAAATTAGTCTGATCAAAACAACAATTGGCTGCACCCGATGGAAGGTTAGCTAGACCTACCGATAGAGGGCGATCATCGGCTCTCTAGACCCTGCATCAAACGTGAATTCGCGTAGTAACCGAGGGAATGAACAGTACCCAGAGCAAAAGCCTAATTTCTTGTACCAAGAGCTAAGTCAATTGAGTGATAAAGGTATCGTACTTTAGCTCCCAAGGCTGTATCAAAAATCAGGGAAACGGCTATTAGACTGTAGCTTTATGCAGAATTGCAAAGAAAAGTTAACTAGCTTAGCAGCAAAAGCCCAAATTTATGAGCGCTTGGAGTTATTTTAGCGATTCATACTACCTTATTATCTAGAGCAACTGTGCGATTCACCCCTCCCAGTGAGGCTGATTCGACTTGATCGTGCTGTTGTTTGATTCCATCCTTACTAACAATGCCCAAATGTGCCCGAAAAGCTACTGAAGTCAAGGCAATAACTTTATGTATTTATTGTCCTTGCGTCGGGCAATCGCTCCCTTGAAAGTTCCCTGAAGGTTACTGACCCAGATAGGCTTCTAGCACCTGAGTATTTTTTTGCATTTCGGCAGGTGTACCAGAGGCGAGGTTGCGACCTTCCGCTAGCACCCAGACGCGATCGCACAGAGACATAATCACGTCCATGTTATGTTCAATTACCAAAAATGATAATCCTTCCCGGTTCCACTGCACGATGTGTTCGCAGATTTTGTTAATCAGCGTTGGATTCACCCCGGCTGCGGGTTCGTCTAGCAAAATCAGCTTTGGACGCACCATCAAAGCTCTGGCAATTTCTAGCAGCTTACGTTGACCACCCGATAGGGCTCCAGCATATTCTTGGGCCATGTGTGATAGCCCAACTGACTCCAAGATCTCGCTGGCGTATTCCCGTTGCGATCGCTCCTCTTTAATCACTTGCCCTGGACGAAGCCAGACATTCCAAAAGTTTTCACCCGACTGATGCTGAGTCGCCAGCAGCATGTTTTCCATCACCGATAGACGAGAGAGCACGCGAGCGACCTGAAAAGTTCTCACCATGCCTTGTTGAGCAATTTGGTGAGGCTGTAACTGCTGAATCGGTTCGCCGTCAAAAATCACCTCACCGCTATCTGGACGGATAAAGCTGGACAGCAGGTTGAAAAGGGTTGTTTTGCCGGCACCATTTGGCCCAATCAGACCAGTGATGCTGCCTTGAGGCACTTCAATCGAAGCATTGTCCACCGCTTTGATACCGCCAAAGCTCTTGTAAAGGTTCTTAGCGGATAACAGAGCATTTGCATTATCGACCAAGAGTCAGCTCCTCCTTCTTGCCCAAAATTCCTTGAGGTCGCCAAACCATCAGCACCATCAGCAAAAGCCCAATGATCATGACGCGAAATGCGCCGAGACGGGCATCATCCAATGGAACAACATCAGCCAGGATAAAGCGAGTAGAAGTTTGGTATGCCCAGAAAATAGCGGCACCGAGTAGCGTCCCGACGTTGTTGCCTGCGCCACCTAGCACCACAATGGTCCAGGCATTAAAGGTGACGAGCGGTTGAAAGTTGTCTGGGTAAACTGTTGTCAGTTGCCATGCATAAAGCGCTCCCGCAACTCCAGCGACCATTCCCCCCAACATCAGCGCTTGCAGCTTGTACCAGAAGACATTTTTGCCAAGCGCTTTTGCTACTTCTTCATCTTCACGAATGGCTTTGAGAACCCGACCCCAGGGCGATCGCACCAACTTCTGCAAACCCCAAAAAATCACCGCTACCACCAAGACTGAGATAAACATCAGCCCCGTCTTAATCGAGGTGCGCGAGTAGGTGTAGATTGCATGGGCAGCAAATTGGTAAATCCACAGCCCTACTGCTAAAGACAGCAAGCAGGAAACGAGAGACAGTCCTACGAACCAGTCTGGCAGACGAGGAATAGTTTGTTGCGCCAACCAGGTGTAGAGCGCGATAATGCCAACCAAAGCACCCAACAGAAACAAACCCAGCAGCCAGGGAGACAAATCCTCCGCTAGCTTGAGCTGACGGGCGATGATGACGGTTCCATAGAGCAGCAAACCCAGCGAACCGAGATAACCAGCTACAGCCAAAGAACTGTTAATCAAGGACTGACGCGAGACACCCTTGATTCGCTGACGCAGCCATTTCCACAACTGCCAGTACCCGATCGCGATCACTCCAGTAAAAATAGCCAGCATCCCAATTCGAGTCAGCAGAGTGGGGGCAAAACCCTGCAAAGGCAACGGAAACCCTTGCACACCAAACGCACCACGAGTTAGCCACTCTTCATTGAGAGCAACGAGGCGCACCATTTCTGAAACACCGATGGTGACGATCGCTAGGTAGTCTTCTCGCAGCCGCACGGTCGATAGCCCAATCAGTAGCCCCAGCAGGGCTGCAAAGAGCGAGCCAACCAGCACACAGAACGGTATCCAGATCAGCAGCGGAATAGGCACATCAAGGTCGCTTAGCAGCACAGTGACATAGCCACCGACTGCCATGAATGCAACGTGTCCAAAATTAATCAGTCCGGTATATCCCCACTGCAAATTTAGCCCTAAGCCAAACAGGGCAAAAATCGCGGTGAAAATTATCAGCGAAACAATGTAGCCTTCCATGCAGGTTGCGAAAGGGAGGTTGTGAAAGGGAAATAGCTTGGCGATTGCTGTTATCGCAGGCTCAGAGTTGCCAAGGCGATCGCCAACTGTTCTGTTCATTTAAGATCGCGTATGAATTGTACCGCATTCACAGAGACAGCCCGTATCAGGGGAGACGGAGACATTTACAGAAGGTAAATTATCGTGAAACCTAAACTCTATCCTTATGTTTCTCAACGGGTTGGACATGAGTCGCTAAACTGTGATTGACCCATTACGAAGGTTGAAATTTGCTATGGATGCCGCTGCACTCTGGCAACGTTACCAAGACTGGCTTTACTACCATGAGGGATTGGAGCTTTATCTCGATGTCAGTCGAATGCGGTTTGATGACGAATTTGTAGCAACGTTGCAGCCTAAGTTTGAGAAAGCATTTCAGGATATGGCGGACTTAGAGAAAGGGGCGATCGCCAACCCTGACGAAAACCGCATGGTCGGGCACTACTGGTTGCGTGATCCAGAGCTAGCCCCCACTCCAGAACTAAAGCAAGACATCCTCGACACGCTAGAGCAAATTCACACCTTTGCTCAGAAAGTTCACAGCGGCGAAATTCACCCGCCCCAGGCAGAGAAATTCACTGACATTCTCTCCATCGGCATCGGCGGGTCTGCGCTTGGGCCAGAATTTGTCGCAGAAGCCTTGTCTCCCATCTTTCCGCCGCTCAACATTCACTTCATTGACAACACCGACCCTACAGGAATCGATCGCATCCTGATCCAACTGCAAGACCGACTTGCGACCACACTGGTCATTACCATCTCCAAGTCTGGTGGTACCCCTGAAGCGCGCAACGGCATGTTAGAAGTCAAACACGCCTTTGAAAAACAGGGGCTAGATTTTGCTAAACATGCCGTTGCTACAACAGGCAAAGGCAGCAACTTGGACAAAATCGCGCAAACCGAAGGCTGGCTAGCCAGTTTTCCTATGCACGACTGGGTAGGTGGACGAACCTCCGAACTGTCAGCCGTTGGATTACTTCCCGCCGCACTTCAAGGAATTGGCATTGACGCAATGCTAGCTGGCGCAAAGGAAATGGATGCCGCAACCCGTGTGCCAGACATCAAAGGTAATCCTGCCGCACTGCTGGCGCTGTCCTGGTATTTTGCTGGGAACGGTAAGGGCGAAAAAGATATGGTGGTTTTGCCGTACAAGGACAGCCTGCTGCTGTTTTCTCGCTATCTGCAACAGCTCGTGATGGAATCTCTGGGCAAGGAAAAAGACCTGGATGGCAACACGGTCTATCAAGGCATCGCAGTTTATGGCAACAAAGGCTCCACTGACCAACACGCCTACGTGCAGCAGTTGCGAGAAGGCGTACCCAACTTCTTCCTTACCTTTATCGAAGTGCTGGACGACCGCGAGGGCGAATCTGTTGCAGTCGAACCGGGCGTAACCTCTGGAGACTACCTTTCTGGATTACTTCAAGGTACTCGTCAGGCACTCTACGAAAATCATCGAGACTCGATTACACTGACCATTCCTGAAGTCAATCCCTATACAGTCGGGGCATTGATTGCGCTATATGAACGAGCAGTTGGATTCTACGCTTCCCTGGTCAACATCAACGCTTACCATCAGCCGGGCGTTGAGGCAGGCAAAAAGGCGGCAGCGGCAGTGTTAGACCTGCAACGACGAGTTGTAGAGGTTCTACAGGAAGTAGGGCAGCCTATTAGGCTTACAGACTTGGCTGAGAAGATCAACGCCTCTGACGAAATCGAAACCATTTATAAAATCGCTCGGCATTTACACGCCAATCAACGTGGAGTGAGTCTGAGTGGCGATCCTGGTAAGCCTGAAACGTTGGCGATCGCCCCCAAGTCAGGAACGTGAATTTAGTTAAGTGAATCAAGCGCAGCATTTAGGCTGGGGGCTTGGCACTGCCAAGCCCGTACAGTTGAGTACAGTAAAGAGATTAGGCAGGTTAATTCATTCACGTTCTTCAACCCATTCAACCCTTTGGTATCCGATTCCTAATCTACAAACATGGTGGAACAACTTAAGCCCCGCTATTCCCTGGCTTGGATTAACAAGCTGTCTGAAGTCCCCCAAGTCGAATGGGATGCGCTGGCACTGCCACTCAAAACTCCATTTTTGGAGTGGGAATGGCTCAACAACATGGAAACCTCTGGTAGCGCTACCGCTAAAGCAGGTTGGTTGCCCAATCACTTAACGGTATGGCGCGATCGCACCTTAATCGCAGCCGCCCCCCTGTACCTGAAAGGGCACAGCTATGGTGAATTTGTGTTTGACCACCAGTGGGCCGATTTATCGCAGCGCTTAGGCATCCAGTACTACCCCAAACTACTGGGGATGTCACCCTTTACCCCAGCAGAGGGTTACCGCTTCTTGATCGCCCCTGATGAAGACGAAGACGAAATTATAGAACTGATGGTAGAGGCGATCGACCACTTCTGTCTTCGCAACCACATCTCCAGCTGCAATTTTCTCTATGCCGATCCAGAGTGGCGAAGCGTGATGGAGCGGCACAGCTTCGTTAGTTGGCTACACCACAGCTACATCTGGCAAAACCAGGGCTATCAAACCTTTGACCATTACTTAGGTGCGTTTAACGCAAACCAACGTCGCAACATCAAACGAGAGCGCAAGGCGGTCGAAAAGGCAGGATTACGGCTTCAGGTGCTGACCGGAGACGAAATCCCTAAATCGATGTTTTCACAAATGTATGCCTTCTACAGCGATACCTGCGATAAGTTTGGCTGGTGGGGCAGCAAATATTTGACTCGTCGCTTCTTTGAGCAGCTTTACCCGCATTACCGCCATCGGGTTGTATTTGTTGCCGCCTATGACGAGCAAAATGAGCAGCGACCCGTTGGTATGTCCTTTTGCCTGACCAAAGGCGACCAGCTTTATGGACGATATTGGGGTTGCTTACAGGAGTTTGACAGCCTGCATTTTGATGCTTGCTATTACACACCGATTGAGTGGGCGATCGCCCACAACATTCAAACCTTTGATCCGGGTGCTGGTGGCAGACACAAAAAGCGGCGTGGTTTCCCCGCTACCCCCAACCACAGTCTGCACCGCTTTTACGATAGTCGCCTTGGTCAAATTCTTAACTCATACATTACTGAAGTTAACCGAATGGAGCAACAAGAGATCGATGCCATCAACCTCGATCTGCCATTCAAACAAGGTACAAATGACGAATCATAATCCCTGACCTACACACAAAGACCTAGAAACAAAGTTGCCTGCCGCAATGGAGTTAGGTTTATCCAACCCCATCACGGCAGGCATATTGCTACTAAAACCAGTCCCTCATCAGACGAGCAGCGTTAGACCGTCTTCGAGGCTAACTAATCAAAACCTACGAGTTAGCAGTCTGGGTTGCGAGAAGCTGCTTCAGCTTTTCTAAATCTTGAGCCCAGCGTGGATCAGGCTGAACTGCTTCAGGATCAGAAGAGTTTGCCGCCGCAGGACGCTTAGATTTACCACCGCCTCCACCACCGCTGCCTTTGCTACGCTTGGCAGAAACGGGAGCAACGTTGGTTTCAGCTTCACCTGCATCGCCTTCATCCTTGCCTTTTGACCGCGGCAGTGCCTTTTCGATCTTGAGAGCACTGTCTTTGAGGACAAAGCCGTTGAACTTCTCAATCAACTGGTCAGCCTGCTCGTCATTTTTGACGGTGACAAACCCGAAACCGCGACATTTGCCGGTTTTGCGATCAGTAATCACTTTGGTAGAGACTGAATCATCAAATTCGGCAAACACAGTCTCTAGTTCCTGGCGTTCCAGTTCTCTAGGCAGGTTGCCTACATAAAGACGAATAGACATAGAACAAAGATACCTCTAGACTTTGAGTCGAACAAATTTGCTAAAAAGTGCTGCTTTGGGACTGGCTAAGGATAGAGAGCTGGGGTCACTAAACTGAAAGACTCATGAGTTAATACTTTGACCAAACTTCAGCAACACATCATCTTAGTGGATACTATTGAACATCTCTTATGCGGAACTTCATGCTCAGGAGAGAGAAAGGGCTCTGATAAAGAATTCAGTAAACCTCAAACAACTGCTAGAGCGTAAAGTTTAGGAGTCTAACGTGACTCTTCCACCTCAAAATGTCTGCGCCATCCACTAAGTTACCACGACCTTAAGCTTGGGGCTAGCTTAAACCCTAGTTCCATCGGTAGATTTCGATTTCTGGAAGAAAGCTTGCAACCCATAAGCAGCAATTCTCGTGAAGAACTAAACAAAAGCCAGCCTAATTGTGTTGGGCTGGCTGAACTTGCTGTGTTGGGAGGATAGAACCCGATACCAGAGCAGTACATCAGTGTCAGCCTGAAAAACTAGACCTGAAACCTGAGTCACGTCCAGGTACGTTTGGTTTCTGTAAAGAAATGTAACATCTGGGTTAGGATTTGTGCAACACTTCTTCATGCTACCCTGCCAGGCTGTAAGTGTGGGAATCGGCGTCAATGCAATACGTTAACCCCTAATAAGAGTGGGGACGTAACGAGTTACGCCCCCACACCTTTACCCAATCGGCAGATGCAAATCAGAATATTTAGTGCCCAGAAGAATTTCTTTGCGATTTCTTCACTGATCTTCTGGATGGAGCGATCGCCTCTTAAGCCTCACTCTACCGGATGAATGCCTAAGCTAAGATTCCTTGAAACTAAACCTTTTGAAGCGTTAGTCAGGAGCGATCGCCTCGTTTGAAGTCCTAATAGTAGCTGAACTGCCTTAATCCTACAACCCCCATCTCAGCCATTCTTAATAATCAGTTTTGTCCCGGCTTGCGAATCGTAAACGAAATAGAGCGCTGAAGGGGAGCTGATGGAGCTTTTGAAGCGGTGAGGTTGGGAAGCTGCGGGGTAGGGCGAGGATTGGGAATTGAGGATTGAGGGTTAGAGGTTGGAGATTGGGAATTGGGGGATTGAGAGGTGGGAAGTGAGGAATTAGGTTGAGGGGGCTTGGGGAGTGATGGTTGGGAAAAATTTTGCCAAGGTAAGCCTGCCGGTTTGTTGCGGTTGGAGGCGATCGCCAGCAAAACTCCCGCCACAACCAACGTAGGCAGAGGCAACGTCAAGCCCTGTAACCATTGATAGAGTTCTATCATGCCTAAAAAGATAACGAAAAAAGCAGCCCAAACATGCATTGCTTTAGCTTAGGACTAACTACAGGCAGAATACCCGATGTTTGCAAATTAAAGTGATATTAGACTAGCTCTGATTGTTTGGAGCGATCGCCAGAGTGGAGAAGACTTGTGGAACACCCCACACCTAAAGTGGAACAGCTCGCCAATAAAATTAAACAGCCACCTGAAACTGAACAGCCACTTGAAATCAAACAGCGAGTTGAGGAACTGCGTCGCGTACTTCAGCAAGCGAGCTACGCCTATTACGTGTTAGATGCTCCCGACTTGGAAGATGCAGTGTATGACCAGCTTTATCGGGAACTTCAGGATTTAGAAGCCCAGTATCCAGAGTTAATCAGTTCAGATAGCCCGACCCAGCGGGTAGGAGAGCGCCCGGCCGCCCAATTCGCTTCGGTGCGACACAATATTCCCCTCTACAGTTTGGAGAATGCCTTTAACCTGGAGGAGTTTGCCGCATGGCAAGAGCGCTGGCGACGAGTTGCCCCCGAAGTCAAAGAATTTGAGTATGTCTGTGAATTGAAGATTGATGGTTCTGCGCTAGCGCTGACCTATGAGAACGGAGTTTTGGTTCGAGGCGTGACGCGGGGCGACGGGGTGATGGGTGAAAACATTAGCCAGAACGTCCGCACAATTCGCACGATTCCGCTGCGGTTAGCGACAGACAATCCCCCTGCGGTAGTGGAGGTGCGGGGCGAGGCGTTTTTGCCGCTAGACGTGTTTCAGCAGATTAATCAGGAGCGAGAGCAGGCAGGCGAGGCGCTGTTCGCCAACCCGCGCAATGCGGCAGCAGGAACGCTGCGACAGTTAGATTCCCGGATTGTGGCGCGACGACGGCTTGATTTTTTTGCCTACACGCTGCACATTCCTGAACAGGGCGATCGCTCACCCAAAAATTCTGACGGTCAAAATCCAGAGAATCAAAACCCGATTACAGGAGAACTGCATCACAACATTTCTAGCCAGTGGGAATCGTTAGAATTCCTACAAAGCGTTGGCTTTCGGGTCAATCCAAATCGCCAGCTTTGCCAATCATTAGAAGAGGTGCAGGAATATTACGATCGCTGGTCTACAGAGCGATTGGAATTGCCGTACCTGACCGATGGCGTGGTCGTCAAACTAAATCCGCTGTCGCTGCAACAGCAGTTAGGGTTTACACAAAAGTTTCCGCGTTGGGCGATCGCCCTCAAATATCCGGCAGAAGAAGCCCCCACAATCGTAGAAGATATCACCATCAACGTCGGCCGCACTGGGGCACTGACCCCCACTGCAGAACTGCGTCCGGTGCAGCTAGCCGGAACGACCGTTTCGCGGGCGACCTTGCATAATGGCGATCGCATTGCCGAGCTAGACATTCGAGTTGGCGACACGGCAATCGTGCGGAAGGCAGGCGAAATCATTCCCGAAGTGGTGCGGGTGCTGACGGATCTGCGTCCACCAGGCACTCAGCCATTTCAAATGCCGACCCACTGCCCCACCTGCAAACAGCCAGTCGTGCGTCCAGAGGGTGAAGCCGTGGTGCGCTGCATTAATGCCTCCTGTCCGGCAATTTTGCGCAAGGCACTGGAGCATTGGGCGAGCCGTGATGCGTTAGACATCAACGGGCTAGGCGAAAAATGGGTACAGCAGTTTGTTGATCGGCAGCTAATTCGCACCGTTGCAGACCTCTATGACCTGACGGTTGAGCAACTCATAAACGTAGACCGCATGGGCAAAAAGTCGGCACAGAAATTAGTGGAGGCGATCGCCCAATCTAAAACTCAACCCTGGTCACGAGTGCTGTACGGGCTAGGAATTCGGCATGTTGGCAGCGTCAACGCCCAACTCCTGACGGAGCGGTTTTCCACTGTAGAACAGCTTGCTGAAGCCACCCCAGAAGCCATTGAAACTGTTCACGGCATTGGCGCTGAAATTGCTCAGTCAGTATATGACTGGTTTCGAGTGCCTGCTAACCAAACGCTAATCGATCGCCTAAAAACTGAGGGAATTCAGCTTGCAGGTGACACTTCCAACTCCGCACCCGCTTCTTCCAAACTGGCAGGTAAAACGTTTGTAATTACAGGAACACTGCCAACATTAAAGCGAGAGGAAGCAAAAGACATGATTCAGGCAGCAGGCGGCAAGGTCACCGGTTCGGTCAGTGCCAAAACCAGTTATGTAGTGGTTGGCGCTGAGGCCGGATCTAAGCTAGAGAAAGCTGAGTCACTTGGAATCACCCAATTGTCGGAAGCACAATTGCTAGAGTTATTGGCAGATTAGAAGGGGCAGACGTTTTAGCGTCTCGAAAGCATTCTGATTACGGCTATTTTTAGCTGTAATGGTGTAAAAATACGGCTATTTCACGAATATGAACTGTTCTGAGCCTGCCTCGTCCTTCACTGCCAGGCACGTGCGATCGCGTCCATTCGCGTTAACTCAACGATCCGCTCGTTGGTTTAAGTCCAAAATAAAGTCTATTTTAATTCCGGCAGTCTTACCCGCAGTTTTAGTTGCCTCTCCTGCGTCGGCGGCTGAGCGCATTTACTTTTCCTATGGCATTATCGAGCGCTCTATTTCTATTGATTCTTTAGAAATCTATGCCGAAGAAGGCACGATTGAGGCTGATCTGGAAGCTTACTCCCGATACGCCACCCCAGAACAGCTAGAGCAACTACGTACCCTCCTGAGCGCTAAAGCAGAACTAAGTCCAGTGGCGATCGCCCAATTTCTTTACACCGACCAAGGGGAAATCCTGCTCAGGCGACTAGGCGCAATTATCCAAACCGAAGCCCGTCAATCAGGGTTTTACGCCATTCGCTCCGCTTTGATTTTGGCTGCGGACGATCCAGAAGGGCTAACGCCATTAAATGTTCTCAGGAAATTTCCAGTCACAGGCATTCGCATTGACCTCAGTCGCACCCTGTCAGTGGTTAGCAACTTAGAGCAACTGATCAATCAAACCACCGAAGCCGTCAATGCAATTGAACAACAATCCGAACTGGAAGCAGCATCCGATCCGATGACTGACTCCTCATCGCCGCCTGATCCTCGGCGATTAGGTAGCTTTACCTGGCAAAGACAAACCATCACGCTAAACGACCCTAGCCGCGATCGCACCTTTGTTGCAGATGTTTATCTTCCGCTTGAGGCAACGGGGGATCCGAATTACCCGCTAGCTCCTGTTGCCTCTGCCCGGGTGATCATCATGTCTCATGGGCTAGGGTCAGACCGTACCACCTATCGTTATTTGGGAGAACACCTAGCCTCTTACGGCTTTGCGGTTGCCATTCCAGAGCATCCAGGCAGCAATGCCGATCAGCTACAGGCACTGGTCGAGGGTCGAGCTAGCCAGGTCACAGAACCCGCTGAGTTCATCAACCGTCCGTTAGATGTGACATATCTGCTTGACGAGTTAGAAAGGCTCAACCAATCAGACTTTGCCTTTCAGGGGAGGCTAAATCTACAGCAGGTCGGCGTAGTGGGCCAATCCTTTGGCGGTTACACGGCATTGTCCCTAGCAGGCGCAAAAATTAACTTCCAGCAGCTTGCAGAAGATTGCGCTGCGGAAGAAAGCACGCTGAATTTATCGCTATTGCTCCAATGTCGGGCCGAAGAACTGGTGCCGCCCGCTATTGACCTGCGAGACGAGCGAGTGGTTTCAATCATGGCAATCAACCCAATTGGCAGCATCATTTTAGGTCCAGCAGGCTTTAGCGAAATCGACATTCCAGTCATGCTAGTTTCAGGCAATGCAGACACCGTTGCACCAGCCCTGTTTGAACAGATTCGCCCTTTCACCTGGCTCACCACGCCCAACAAATATTTGCTGATGATTCGCGGATCAACCCACTTTTCAACCATTGGCACTTCTGAAACTAGCAGCGAGATAGTGACTTTGCCGCCCGAAATCATTGGGCCAAGCCCAGCCGTTGCTCGGAGCTACATCGACGCAATGAGTACAGCCTTTTTTCAAGTTCATCTGGTCAAGGATGCAGACTACCTTGACTATCTCAGAGCTGCTTACACTGAACGCATCAGTGAACCCACATTGCCCATTGATTTAGTGCGATTTTTAACTCCTGCCCAACTCGCCCAAGCGCTGAGAGAACCGGTAGAATCTTCTAGCAGGTTGGACTCCAATTCATCATTAAACTAATGGCGTTGTAGCACCCTCTAAATGGTCGGTCACCCTTGGCAAAACCTACTATCGGCGCTGTCGGCAACAATCGAGTCTGTTTTACCGTCAAAAATGCGGCAGGGTGAAGTCCGTTTTTTAGTCATCTCTGGCACGCTACTTCAAATCAAAAACTGATTCTTTGCTTAGACAGTCTGTTGGGCTGCGTTTCGGTAAAACGCTTTAAATGGACAGATGCCAAACATTTGCCATTGTGGTGACACATAGATTTACGGTCCATCTTTTAAGATTAGTTCAGCTCGATTGAAGAATGTATACTGGGAATTTATTCGTGTTTCCTGTCAGTACGTCTTTTTAGCAACGCGCTGGAGCGTGTACTGCCTACCTACTGTTGTAGAAATCATCGATCTTGAAGGGTGAGCCAATTCAGGGAGCGATCGCCATCCAGCCTTCTAAACAAGTCGAGCGAATAGCAGGTATTTTCTATCGCTTAGACAAAATTTAGACAGATCAAGGTCCATCTCATCAGCATCACCACTCAATCCATTTGCTGGGAACGCTTTCAGCCAAATGTAGTGCTTTGCCTGAAGCATCCACCAACTCAGTTAATTCTTCATCTGTATAAAGAATCCCTGAAAAAATCCATCTCAGTGTACGGATGTTTAGACTACTCAGTGTGGTTGAATATTAAGCTTTAAAAGCAGGCTTTGTCCCTTGATTCAGCAATCGCTATGGCTATGCTAGGTCAATCCTCCTTTCGCCGAATTCTGCTATCGCGGATTCTCGTACTCAGCATCCCAATCTTGCTGCTGGGAGTAGGAGTGACTTTCCGTAAGGCGCGTACCAGCCTGCTATATACCGCTCGTCAAAACCTTGCCGAGAGCGCAATCCGCAAAGCAGATGACATCCAGGCATCAATCCAGTCCTTACAAACCAATCTAGAAACGGCCAGCCGTACCTCTATCTTGCAAGCTGGACAGCCAGAGGCGATCCAAACTTATCTAAACCAACTGTCCGCCGATTTGCCTACCGAGATTCACTGCCTTCAGCTGATTGACTGGCAAACAGGCAACATAACCGCTACGACCTGCGGTAATCAACCTCTTCTTTCCAAGGCTGACCTACCCTGGGCGACTCAGCAAAGTGAACTCAACGCCGACAGTTTTTATCTCAGTACGCTGCCGAGCAAACCCGCCACACCTGATGCACAAGCTGAACCAAGCAACGAATCTACTCAATCTGATCAAGCAGAACTTTCAACTGAATTAGATTTGCTCATTGGCACTCCCGTTTACGATCAAAACGGACAGCTCCGCTATACGCTAGCGGCTCAATCCGTTCTCACACAGCGGGAAAGCGGCAAGCCAGGCTCACTGCTAGGCTACACTACCATCATTGACCAAGATGGCGTTTTTCTGGCTCATCCATTACCTAGCCGAGTTGGGCAAAACATTAAAGACGGGACTGATGCCGATCGCTTCGAAAATATCATTAACAACGTTCAGCGAGGGGACGACCCAGATGTCCGTCACATCTTCAGTTTTGTAGGAGATGAGGAGGAGTGGCTAGCAGGCTACAGCCCCATTCAAATCAGTATTAGCCCGACCGAAGATCGCACCTGGACAGTTCTAGCCGTAACTCGCTTAGATAATGCCCTGCATGGTCTAGAAGATATTAAACGCATCCTGGTAATTCTAACGACAGGACTACTGGCTGCTCACCTTTTGGCCATGCTTTACATGGCGAGAGACTTGGCTCTACCCATTGAGCAATTGGGAAAGTACGCCCGTCACATCCACAAACGCGACCCGCTGCAACGCGCTCCCAAAAACTTTCGCATTCGAGAACTCAATCATCTAGCTGAAGTACTCGACAACATGGTGAGGCGGCTAGAAGAACGGGCTAAAGAACTAGAGGCAGCATGGCAAGAAGCCGAAGCCGCCAATCAACTCAAAAGTGAGTTTCTTGCCAATACCTCTCATGAACTGCGAACACCGCTGAATGCAATTATTGGCTGCATTCGCTTAGTCCGAGACGACTGCTGCGACTCGCCTGAGGAAGAGGTGGAGTTTCTTGATCGAGCAGATGAAGCAGCAATCCATTTGCTCAAAATCATCAATGATTTGCTGGACATTGCCAAAATTGAGGCAGGAACCCTTTCCCTTTCAATTGAGCTGATCGACCTGCGGCAAATTCTTCAGGAAGTGGTCGATCTGCAAAGTATGCAGATTCACGAGAAAGGATTGCGTCTGAGCGTACCAGAAATGTCCGAGCCAATCCTGGTTCGCTCTGATCCGGCAAAGCTAAAGCAGGTGCTGCTGAACGTGATATACAACGCAATTAAATTTACTGATCAGGGCAGTATCACGATTGATACTCGCATTGAAACTGCTGTGAACTCGGTTCAAACAAGCCAGTTTAACGGACATCGGACTGTAGAAACTCCTGTCAATCCTGAAGCCTGGGTGATCATCTCGGTTCACGATACAGGCATTGGAATTGACCCCACACAGCAACATAAGCTATTTCGTCCTTTTGTGATGGTTGACGGTACCACCACGCGCAAATTTGAAGGAACGGGTTTAGGACTGGCTATTTCTCGAAACTTGATCGAGTTGATGGGTGGCAGCATTACGCTGCACAGCGCGGGTGTAGGTCAGGGCACCACTGTAGAAATTGCCTTGTCGATCGCCACTATTCAGCCTCCTGCGGCTGCCATTGCGGGATCTGACACTCAGGAACCAGCCTCAAAGACTATTACAGAGCATCCAGTCGTGCGGTAGTAGACCTAGAATGGATTGTACCCTATGGAACTGACACGATTTGACTACCCTGGTTGAGGGAGGTCGTCAGCGCTGAGAGAATCTGAACGAGTTTTGCCCCTACCCAACCGGAAGAAATTTCGGAGGGTCGGTTTTGAGCCATGCAGGACAGGAAGTGGTCACAAACTTGTCGCAGTGGTTCAGCAGGTTCTAGCTCTAACGCTTCAACGCTCTGACCGGCAGGAATAAAGTATTGATCGGTCTGCTCCAGATATCCCCGTTGGAGGGTCAAAGGAGAAGTAGATAGCTCATCAAAAATGAGCGTCCCTTGACTACCAGCAATACAGAGTCGCCGCTGTTTATCAGGATTGAGCCAACAGAGGTGAACCAAGGCTTGAAAACCGCTGGGGTAAATGAGCTTTAGCCACACTAAATCTGATAACCCTTGAGGAAAAAACTGAGTATTGGGTGACTGAGACTGTAGCCAGACCGTGCCCTGTGCCTGCACTTGAGTCGGTGTTTCGTTTAACCAATGGTTGAAAATAGCAATGTCGTGAATGGCTAGATCCCAGAGCGCATCCACGTCCTGACGGACGGGACCAAGATGGGTACGGGCAGCGTAGCCGTAACGCAACTCTCCCAGGGTCCCAGTTTGAAGAGTTTTTCTGCCTTGCCGCACGGCCGGATGAAACAAATAGGTATGGTCAATCACAAGCTGTCGCTGATGTTGCTCTGCAAGCTGACATAGCTTGATTGATTCTGCTCCGTCTAGCGTCAGCGGTTTTTCTGAAAGAACGTGGTGTCCTTGCTCTAGTGCAGCCTGAATCAGTAGGGCATGAGTTGTTGCTGGAGTGGCGATCGCCACCCCCTGCACGTCTTGAAGCTGCATTACCGCTTCCCAATCCGTACTTAACTTGACATTGTCCAGAGGAAGCCGCTCAGCCAGGGCATTTAGGCGATCGCCCTCAGTGTCTACCACTGCAATTAACCGAGCGTTAGGATGCTCCAAAAAATTGCGAACCAGATGCACGCCCCATCGCCCTGCCCCAAATACCGCAATTCCAAGTTTTTCATCCCTCATCCTTTATTCCTCTCAAACAGCCTTTATTCCCCTCGAACAGTAGGTATAGCGGAAGAACGAAAGTTTGCCTTCATCCCTTCTCCCTCTTCATCCTTCCCTTCCTTCTGTTTGCTGCAACGCCAAAAAGGCAATTCTTGCTGCCGCTTGCTCTGCCGCTTTCTTAGATTGCCCCTTGCCTTGGCCCCACTGTTGTCCTTTGAACCAAACCTCTGCCATAAATCGCTCGCTGTCGCCATAGGTTTGACCAATCTCAGTGACGCGGTATTCAGGCAGCATTTGATGGTGAGTTTGCGTCCAGGCTTGCAAAGCGCCTTTGTAATTTTGCAGGGTGGGATCACGCAGAACCGTTTCGGTCAACTCGCGCAAATGAGAGTCTAGCCAGGGATGGATTAGCTTCAGGTTGTGAGTGCTGAGGTAGAGTGCTGCTAAAACGGCTTCTAGAGAATCTGCTAAGCGTGTTTCCTGCCCAACCTTGTCGCGTGAGGCGCTGCTGCCCACGAGCAGATAGCGATCGAAGCCATAAGAATCAGCGATCGCTGCTAGAGAGCGATCGCTAACCAATACCGCCCGAATTGCCGAAAGCACCCCTTCACTGGACTGGGGATAAGTTTCAAATAAAAATTCTGCTGCTGCCAGCTTTACGACCGCATCGCCGACAAATTCGAGCCGCTCATAATTTGCTTCAGGCGAAGCAGTCGGATGGGTCAACGCCAAATCTAATAGCTCCCATTTAACCGGAGAGTCAGCCGGTAATCCAAGCCTTTCTACCAATTGACGGAGCTGCTTTGGACGACGGGGATCAATCAGGGACATTCAACCTAAACCTGGACGCATTGCTGCTAAAAAACCATAGCCCAATTAGCTCTGGGAAAGGAATTGGGAAAAGGGAAGAGCCGGACATAAGCCGGGTTCTGTTCTTTCAACAGAGAACTGCTGAAAGGGCAGTTATCTATCTGGGATGCCTGTTGCCAGACACCTCTAGCGGGTTTCGCAGAACCGGATTAACCGTTTCTACCCGGAGCCGGAAAAAGACCAACCGTTGCTCCTTCGACCTTGCTCCCAACCGGGGTTTACCGAGCCAGCGCCTCTCGACGCTGCTGGTGCGCTCTTACCGCACCCTTGCAACCTTACCTGTGAGTCTGAGACTCCATCGGCGGTATGTTTCTGTGGCACTTTCCTCACGGTCGCCCGCACTGGGCGTTACCCAGCAAGTTTGGTCTTTGGGGAGCCCGGACTTTCCTCAGACTTTCGTCCGTAACCACCTGCGCCTACTCTTCCCTTGATTCAAGTCTATAGCAAGCGACGAATAGGTTGTGAGTGCACTCGAAAAGTGCACTCACAACCTGAGCTGGATTACGACAAAAAAGGAGGGCGGGGCAAAACCCATCCTCCTTTTCTAAAACACCTTCTAAGACACTGCACTAAACACTGTGGCTATACTCTGCCTCTACTTCCATCCAGGATGAAGAAAGATCTTCAATGATGCTGCCTTGAACTGCGCCTGAACCTTTTAGCAGATGGACTTTGAGCGTGGGTAGATATGTACCGTTGAGCATTAGGTGTCCGTAGCCCGTAACCTTACCAATCCATCCAGTTTTGCGATGAACTGCGTAATCTTCAACGTTTAGCATTGCTCTGACTCCTAGTTTTGACGTTTTCTGCCCTAACTTTTTGTTAGCCGATCAAAAGCAACCACCCAACTAAATTCCTAAACTTCGAAATTCACGGTGTCTCACGCTACGCGATCTTTTTTGGGCGCGATCGCTGCCGGAACAACAGACTTTGCTGGAGCCGCAGTCGCCTGGGCAAGCAAGCTAGTGTAAAGTTGACCCAGGTTTGCCGCAACGCTTTGCCAGCTAAAGGCGATTTCAACTCGTTGCCGAGCCGTTTCACCCAGCTGGTTTCGCCAGGTGGGATCGCTAAGAATGCGATCGATCGCCGTGGTAAACGCTAGCTCATCTTTGGGTGGTACCAATAATCCGGTGACTTCAGGAACAACAGTAAACTTCAGTCCGCCAACGTTGCTGGCGATGACTGGAGTGCGGCTAGCCATTGCCTCCAGGGGCACCAAGCCAAACGGCTCATAGTGACTGGGCACAACGCACACATCCGCAGCGGCATAGTAGAACGGCAGGTTTGAGTCGTCTAGACGACCAGGAAAAGTCGTGATCGAGTCGAGTCCTAGCTCTGAGACAATACCGCCAATGCGATCGCGCTCTTTGCCATCGGACTGTCCGGGACGACTGCCGCCACCAATGACCAACCTCAAATCACCCTGATCTCGCAGGCTAGATTTGGCAACTGCCCGCACTAAGGTTTCGATCCCCTTACGGGGGTCAAATCGACCAACATAGAGGACAACCTTAGACTTTGGATCAATTCCTAACTGCTGTCGTGCCTCAAGTTGACTAATGTTGCCAAACTTGTCTAAGTCTGTGCCACAGGGAATCACTTCGATTCTGCCTTTCTTAGATACCAGCGTCCTCATGTGCTCTTGCTCTTGAGGGCTGGTGGCGACCACACAGTTAATCATTTCCAGGCAAGCTTTTTCGACCTCTAGACGCTGGGTGGCGATCGCCGGAACATCACTCACCGTGTTGTACTTGATCGCACCGAGTGAGTGATAGGTATGCAGTTGAACCAGGGGTTGAGCCTGCTTGAGCTGCATTCCGACCCACGCGGCCAACCAGTAGTGCGTATGAACCAGGGAGTACTGCACCCCCTCCCGTTGCTGAAACCGCTGGAACTGGTCTACAAACTCCGGTAGATGCTCAAATAGATGATCTCGATGCATGTAAGTCGCAGGTCCAGCACTCAGGCGAATCGTTCGACAGCTAGGCAAATGCTGAACAATTGCAGCCTGCTCAGGATCGTTACGGCGAGTGAACATATCCACTTGCCAACCCTGCTGAGCTAGTGTTTGTCCGACCTGACGGACATAAACATTTTCCCCTCCAGCCTCTTCCTGCCCAATCTCAGCAGCAGGATCACCACAAACAGAAATCAAAGCAACTCGCTTTTCTTGAGTCAGGAGCATGGTAGATTATTTCACCCTAAACAACTAACCCGACCCTAAGCTCTGAATCTAAGGCAACACAACTTTCTCCTCAGAGCCAAGGGCAGGTACAAGGACATGACTCGATACCAACCAGGAACACTGACGAGAGCAGGATACTGCTGTAATAGCACTCATAAAAATGCCAAATTTGCAGACTTAATACCAAATGCCAACGGAGCTAGTTGACGGGCAAAGACTTAGGAAAGTCCTCTCTATCGATGCATCAAATTAAATGTGAAATACGCATACATCGAGCAGAGATGTGCCCCAATTAAACCCCCCGTCTCAATATCATCCTTATAGCAAGTAGCTAATAGGAGAGATTGAATCTGGCTAAGCTTTGGTAACTGTAAAAATACCGTAAAGTTACGAGTAGGTCAATCTTTTTTTCCTACAAGAGTTTTTTGACTGAGACACTCAAGCACTATGGCCTATTAAAGACCTGATGACCTCAAGTTAAAGGCTGTTGGGTCGCGATAATGTGAAGGTCAATGTCAGGAAGCGATCGCATTAGTCGCTGCACAATCGATCCTTTAATAAACAGCTCCCAGCGCGATCGATGTGTCTCCCCGACTACAATTTGGGTAATTCGTTCTCGTTGAGCAATTTCGGTAATCTTAGATAGTGGGTCATGCCCCTCAACTCGTAAAAACTCGCCCCCAAACTCACGACAGAGCTTTTCACAAGTTTCTACATGTAGGCTTTCAGCTTTCGTTAAAAATTGTTCTGGATTGTCTACAAATAGGGCATAAAGTTTCGCATTCATGTAGCTTGCAGTTCTTGCACCACGACGCAACAGCCGAATTGAATTGGAATAAGTTGAAAGGCAAACCATGACCCGCTCATGAATATTGCAATGGCGTTTTTCTGCAACTGTTGTGCCATTATTTTCTTCAATATTGTCAGCAACCTCTCGCAATGCAAGCTCTCGTAGTGCAATTAGATTGCGCCGCTGGAAGAAATTTTGCAGCGCCTGATCGATCTTTTCGGGAGCATAAATCTTTCCCTCAATCAAACGTTCTTCAAGTGTTTCGGGCGTTACGTCCACAACTACAACTTCGTCGGCTTCATCAAGCAGGCGATCGGGAATGCCCTCGCGCACGACAACGCCCGATATCTGCAACACAAGATCATTTAAACTCTCTAAATGCTGAATGTTGACGGTAGAAGAAACATCAATTCCAGCCGTGAGGGTTTGCTCTACAGCCCGATAGCGTTTCTCGTATTCATGCCTCTGGTTGACTGACAAAACTTCTAAAGCTGAGGGTATATCGTAGGTTACGTGAAGCGAATGCGTAACCCAACAAAATTCAGGCAAATGCTGGGCTTCACGTTGTTTCACCAACCTACATCAGAAGATTTGTCAGTCAACCAGGAGCCAAACAGGTATCTAGCCCTGGACAGATCGATTCTTTACAAGGCACTGTTTCTAAACCGATCGCTTTTTGAGCTGGCAGCTAGAACAGCAGGGGCGATCGCCAGATTCAAGCGCAGTGCCAGAAATAGCCAGAGGGGCGATCGCCACCAATCCCACAAACAAAACAAACACCATCCCAAAGATTAGTCGCCCCTGTTTCGGGTTGCCAGCCATGATTCCATAAGTGAAAATCAACGCCGCCGGAATGATTAGCATCGTCACGGTCTCTAGCAGGTCGCTAAACCCATTGGGATTTTCAAACGGATGGGCTGAGTTAATGCCAAAGAATCCGCCGCCGTTTTCGCCGAGCTGTTTAATGATTTCAAAGTGAGCAACTGGTCCTCTGGCAATGTATTGGGTTGCGCCTTCGAGCGTGGTTGCAGTTGCAGGGGCAGCCAACGTCTCGGGCACTCCGGCAATGAGGAGGGCGATCGCCCCCACAACCGAAATGGGTAACAAAATGCGCGCAATAGATAGAGTCAGATCTCGATAGAAATTGCCCAGCGGTTGCCCCGTTAGACCCCGAATGAAGGCGATCGCCACTGCAATTCCAGTTGCGGCTGCGGTAAACATCAAATATCCCAGCGCTAGCACCTGACTCGCATAGCTAAACGTCGTTTCGCCAGAGTAATGCTGCTGATCGGTATTAGTCGTAAACGAAATAGCAGTATGCAGCGCCAAATCCCAGGAAGGTGTCGATAAATTGGTTGGATTGAACGGCAAAATCGCTTGAAGCAAAAAGATTGAATAGACCAGAACACCCATAACTAGATTGCTGTAAAACACAGCACGGGCATAATGCCATCCTGTCATCGATTCCTGATAGCGAAGCCCACCCAAAGCGTAAATAAACTGGTCTAAAGGAGAGGCAAATCGGTCAAGCCAGGACCGTTTTGCTTGGAAGACTTGTGCAATATATTTACCCAGAAAAGGAGACACAACTGCAAGAATTAGCAGTATTAACGAAATTTGTAGAAGCCCCTGCCACACCATAAATTAAATGCAATTGTTGCTTTACGAAACATACTTTGCTTGCTCTAGGCACAACTTCAGTTCGGGCAAAAACATCGGATTGACAGCGACAGCAATCACAAGGTCGTTGCTACAGATAATTGGATCTTCATTTGCTAGAATGACTTCTTCCTGACGAATCAATCCCATAATTTGGCATTGCTTAGGCAGATAAACCTCAGAAATTTTGTGACCACAGTGCTTGCTGTGAGGCTGGATCCAAACTTGAACGAGTTTTGATTTGTAGTAAGACATATTCCAACAGCAGTGTTTCTAAATCTGCCGCTCTAAAATCTAATCACTCCCAATTGTGGAGGAGATTTTGTGTACTTAAAAGGTATAGCCAGCCGTTTATTCAAGAAATAAATTTCTTACTCTAAACACGAATATATAAATGGGTTCAGAAAAATCAGGAATATCTATACTTGCAGATATAAATTTGCTCTAAACGGTATTTTTTGTCTAAATTAATGCTTGAATTACATTCCAATTTAAGAAGATGCTTAAGAAATCCAATCTATAAATCAGGAGAATGTAGGGGCATAGCATTCGGCAGATAATCTTTTGATTTATTCAAAAGATTATCTGCCGAATGCTATGCCCCTATAGGAAATATTCACTACTGCTCAAACGTTCTTTAATTTCTAAAATTTAGATTTTGCAATGTTAAACCGATCGCCAACTCACAAACCGTCCCCTTTTCATAAACCGGTTAAAGCTCAATGGTTGATTGCGATCCTGTTTCTTATCGTGAGCACTCTGGAATATTCCACACCACCGCCTTACGTATTTGGCTATCTATATATCGGCGCAGTTTTGCTAGCAGATTCGGGGCTCAGTCGAGCGAGTCGAACTTGGGTGACAGTGATCGCCATCAGCCTCACCATCTTCAACCTATTCGTACCTGGAGCAGAGACGATTACCTTAGACACGGTTGCTAATCGACTGATTGCAGCAATGGCGCTGATTGTTACGGGTTGGTTGAGCGATTGCAATCGTCGATTTGAGCAGGCAATCGCTCAGCAGCAAATTAAACTCCAGACCCAGGAGCATCTCAACCAGGTGAGAGAAGATTTTGCCTCGACCCTGACCCACGATCTAAGAACACCGTTGTTAGGGGCGATCGAAACCCTAAAAGCTTTTCAGCAAGAAAAATTTGGTGCAGTCACAGCCACTCAGCGCCGGGTTTTAGAAATTATGGCTCGTAGTCATCAAGCCAGCTTGCAGTTGGTTGAGACCCTGCTTGATGTTTATCGCAACGACACCGAAGGGCTAATCCTTCAGCGAAAGCCCGTGGATCTTAGAGCATTGGCAGACGAGGCGGCGGCTATGCTGACCGATCTGGCGGTTAGCCGTCAAGTCCATTTGCGGTTGAGATGTGGAGATTCTGACTTCCGTCAATCTTTCTGGGTCAATGGAGATGCACTTCAGATTCGGCGCGTTTTTGTCAACTTATTAGAAAATGGAATCAACCACTCCCTGCGAGGTGACAAGGTTGAAATTGTGATTACCAATACGAACACTCACCATGTGGTGAAAGTGATCGATAACGGTCAAGGCATTACATCGGACGAATTGCCTCTGCTATTTGAACGGTTTTATCAGGGGCATGGCGATCGCCAAACCAAAGGATCAGGACTAGGACTTTACCTTACCCGACAAATCATCGAAGCTCACGGTGGAACAATCTGGGCAAAAAACAATTCATCTCAAGGTGCCGTATTTGGGTTTTGCTTACCAGTGCTAGTTCCTACTGCGTCTGTCTCACCATCCCTGATATGAAATCTAGTCCTTTACGCATTCTCCTGGTAGAAGATGACGAGCTATTTCGCCTCGGACTTACAACCCGGCTTCAACAAGAAGAAGGACTGGATGTGACAGCAGAAGCCGAAGATGGAGAAACCGCTATAGAAATTGCCTGCGATCGCCTGCTTGATTTAGTGTTGCTAGACATTGGGCTACCTGGCATCGGCGGCATCGAAGCCTGCCGCCAAATCAAGCAACAGCAGCCTAATCTCCCCGTGTTAGCGCTCACCTCTCATTTTCAAAAACCGCTAATTGCTCGTTTGATTGAGGCAAAGGCCCAGGGCTATTGTTTGAAAGGAATTGCGGCTGAATCTCTAGTTTTGGCGATTCGTTCCGTTGCAGCAGGTGCTTCATGGTGGGACTCTGCTGCAACCCAAGAAATTTATGCGGCATTTCAAACCGACAGCTCAACTCCTGCTTCAGAACAGGCGCTAGAAAACCCCTTGACCCGACGAGAACAGGAAATTTTGGCACTGGTGGCCAAAGGACAAAGCAATCAGGAAATTGCCAAAATTCTCTACATTGCACCAGGAACGGTTAGAGTTCACGTTCACACGATTTTGCAAAAGCTAGATGTGCGCGATCGCACCCAGGCTGCTGTCCTAGCGCTGAAAAAAGGATTAGTTGCCTCCGATTTTCTCCAATAATCCCGCTGATATAAATATGTCAAAGCAGGGCATAACAATTCGGCAGATAGGCTCTGAAATAGCCTCTAAACTCTGACTCGAATGCTATGCCCTACAGTTTCCTGGGCTACAGGTTGAACTGTCTAGACTATCCCTAACGCTCAAATTCACTTTGAAGTGTTAAATCCAGATCAGTCTCAGGCTCAACAACAACGACTTCAACTTCCTCTTCGCCACCTCCTAGAAGCAGCGAACCCAGAGCGCCCAAACCGGCACCAGCCAACACTTCACCAAAATCAATCGAGCCAAAGATTTCTGATAAAACTGCTGCTGCTGCTGCACCAATCACTGCGCCTCGAAGAAAATCGGGGTCAGTGTCTTCTGTGATGACCTGCGTATCGGTGATCACTTCAGATGTGGCATCAATGGGCAAAGTTTGACCAGATGTGAGCGTGATTTCTTCGGACACAAACTGAGTGCCACCACCGTTAGGCTGCAGTTCTCCTTCAATTTCACTGCCAGCAGGAATCAACACCGTTCCGGCAGAGGAGCGCACATCTTGGGCGACAACTAGGGTCACGGAAGCCGTTTCATCGGGCGTGACGATGATTCTTTCAGCTTCCTCGTAGCGTACTGGAATGACTGTCCCAGTAGGTACAACAAGCCGCGTCGTATCAGAGGGAAATAGCTGCCCCACCAGGTATGGCTCATTCGCAACTGCTGGGGTCGCCAGCAAAGTGGGCAAGGCTGATACTGAAGCCATTCCCAATGCCATAAACAGAGCAGTTCTAGATTGCCAGCGTTTTGAAGTTAACATTGTTTTTCTCCTGATCCCTGATTGTTTACAACCATTGAGTTTCAAAGTCTTTTTTGCTTTTCTTTTGCCTTAAAGACTTTTTATTGAGGCAGGGAGCATTTTGATCCGGATACCTTACAAGCTACGACGGGAAGCGATCGCCTTACTTCATTCTCTCGATTCACCCGATGGGATGATTTTTGACGAATTTGAGCAAGAAATGTCGTGTTTCAGTCAGTTTGAAGCTCCACTGCTGAATTTACTGACTTCGGTAGAATTTTGAATGTTCCTAGAATTCAAATAGGTGTATTAAATTTTACAGAGTTTGCGTAAGATCGTCAGTTCTTCGCTCGTTAAGTCGCGCCATTGTCCAGGTTCTAGCCCTGTTAGCGTGAGAGTGGCGATCGCTACCCTGACCAACCGCAGCGTTGGAAAACCGATCGCTGCTGTCATTCGTCGTACTTGGCGGTTGCGCCCCTCAGTTAAGGTAATTTCCAGCCAGGCGGTTGGTACATTTTTGCGAAATCGAATTGGCGGATCGCGAGGCGGCAAAGACGGTTCCTCGACTAACAGCTCAGCTTTTGCTGGACGAGTTCGATAGTCTTGAATCACCAGTCCTTGCCGCAGCGGAATCAAGTCTGCCTCAGTCGGAATCCGCTCAACCTGCACCCAGTAGGTACGAGGATGCTGAAATTTTGGGTCGCTCAACCGATGCTGGAGCCGTCCATTGTTGCTCAGCAGCAGCAGTCCTTCACTGTCTCGGTCTAACCGTCCAACTGGGTAAACATCTGGCACATCAATGTAATCTTTGAGGGTAGGTCTGGAGGTGCCACCCTCAGACGCAGCATCAGTGAATTGGGTTAGAACGTCGTAGGGTTTGTAGAACAGTAGGTGGCGATCGCGCACGTCAAATGGCTCATTTTATTAAAAAATCTTAGTTAAGTTGTCCAAATCTTTGGCTCGGCTTTACGCTTAGGTCAAAGGGCTTTGGAAGAGAATCTTATGGATAAACAAAAATATCGGTTCGTTTGCACGCTCTCTTTTGGTGATATCTACGGTCAAATTATCGTTTGGTTAATTGTAATCTTCATCAGTCTGGCATCTGCTTTGGCGCTGATGGGTGCTAGCCGTCCAATCTATGCTTTGGCGACTGTCGGGCTAATTTTGGTGCTTTCCTTACCATTTCTGCTCTTTGCCTTCGTCACAACCTTGCTCAACCACATTGAGTTTTCTGAGGTTAGCCCTCAGACTGAGAGCCGAGCAGAACCTAGCGCAGTCTCTAGCCAGCGCCCTGCCCAAGCTGCGGGTTAACAAAAAGCTTCCTGGATACACATCAGATGATTTCTTAAGAAGTTCCCTGCCTTTAGGTAGGGGCTTTTTATTTGCGTCAGGATAGAGATAGGACAACTTCACGCAACAGTTTGAGCGCGATTGAGCATGATTGAACACGACGTAATCATTGTAGGCGGCGGTCTAGCAGGGACACGGGCAGCAGTAGAAATTGCCAGAACAGATCCTCGATTGAGCATTGCCGTTGTCGCCAAAACTCACCCCATTCGATCGCACTCCGTCGCGGCTCAAGGCGGAATGGCAGCCACCTTAAAGAACGTCGATGACCAAGACACCTGGGAAGCTCACGCTTTTGACACGGTAAAGGGTTCCGATTACCTGGCAGACCAAGATGCCGTCGAAATTCTCACTCGGGAAGCGCCCGATGTGGTGATTGACCTGGAACACATGGGCGTATTGTTTTCCCGCCTGCCCGATGGACGCATTGCTCAGCGTGCTTTTGGCGGACATTCTCATAAACGCACCTGTTACGCCGCTGACAAAACGGGTCACGCTATTTTGCACGAGCTGGTGGCAAACCTGCGTCGCTATGGGGTCCATATTTATGACGAATGGTATGTGCTGCGCCTGATTCTAGAAGAAGACCAGGTGAAAGGTGTGGTGATGTATCACCTACTGGATGGACGGCTGGAGGTGGTACGAGCAAAAGCCGTGATGTTTGCAACAGGTGGTTACGGGCGGGTTTACAACACCACATCTAACGACTTTGCCTCAACGGGCGATGGGCTAGCAATGACAGCCCTTGCCGGACTGCCACTTGAAGATATGGAGTTTGTTCAGTTTCACCCGACTGGTCTGTACCCGGTTGGAGTACTAATTTCAGAGGCAGTGCGTGGTGAAGGGGCTTATTTGATTAATGCAGAGGGCGATCGCTTCATGTCTAACTACGCCCCCAGCAAAATGGAGCTAGCTCCCCGCGACATCACCTCCCGCGCCATCACCAAAGAAATTCGGGCAGGGCGGGGAGCACATCAAGACGGCAGTGCAGGCGGCCCGTTTGTTTACCTTGACCTGCGCCACATGGGACGAGAAAAGATCATGAGTCGTGTCCCCTTCTGTTGGGAGGAGGCACATCGCCTAGTGGGAATTGATGCCGTACATCAGCCGATTCCGATTCGTCCAACGGTTCACTACTCAATGGGCGGCATCCCGGTCAACACAGATGGACGAGTTCGTAGTGGTGCCGATGGCTTGGTCGAAGGCTTCTTTGCCGCTGGGGAAGCCGCTTGCGTTTCCGTACACGGAGCAAATCGATTGGGCAGCAATTCCTTGCTGGAATGTGTGGTTTACGGCAAGAGGACAGGAGCAGCGATCGCCCAATACGTTCAATCGCGCAAACTTCCCGAAATTGACGAGCAGCGCTATCTCACTCAGGCAGAGCAGCAAGTTCAGACCTTGATTGACCAGCCTGGTGAATATCGAATTGATCAAATCCGTCAGGCTTTTCAGGACTGCATGACCGACCACTGCGGCGTGTTTCGCACCGAATCAGTGATGAAGGAAGGGTTAGAAAAGCTGCAAGCGATTCGTCAGCAAGCGCAAAGGATTTACCTGGATGACAAAGCCAAACTCTGGAACACCGAGCTAACCGAAGCGCTAGAACTACAAAACTTGCTAATCGTCGGCGAAGTCATTCTTACTGGTGCGCTCAATCGTCAGGAAAGCCGAGGTGCACACTGCCGCGAAGACTTTGCAGATCGAGACGACACCAATTTCCTAAAACACACGATGGCTTATTATTCTCCGGCGGGTATCCAAATTGGCGATCGCCCAGTCGCCATCACCATGTTCGAGCCACAGGAGCGCAAGTATTAGGACAAGAAGTAGAGCTTTCCTATGGAGCAGGCATCTTGCTTGCTTGGTCTGAACGGGCAAGATGCCCATCTCACAAGAACCTTGGAAAAACTCGCACGTCATGTGAATTGCATACTCGTTAACCTTAGTTCATTACTTGGGAAAACTTTTGTTTAGTACAGGACATGAACTAGAGAATCGAGAAATGCTATTTACAGAGTTATTAAGTTTGTCTCCAGTGGTGATTGGACAAGTAGCCCATGCATGTCCTGCTCCTAATCCATTCCAGTTTGCAGCAATAGTAGCTTTGATCGGAGGAAGTGGAGTTCTTGCCGTTAGTACTGGAGTCGGTATTGTAGGTATTGCATCTACATTAATAGGGCTGATTACTACAGGAGCTAGCATCGACGCCATACTAACAGCGTTAGGAATTCCTCTTGGTGTAACAACTGAAGCAGTAGGTGTGCTTGCTTGGTTAATTGGTGCAATTAATCAGATTCTGGGTTGTTGAGTATCTAATTTGAAAAAGCATTTGCTGAAGGCTAGGAGCGATTGCAAATTTCTCCTTAAGAAAACTTGACAGCGCATTGTTATTTCCGCAAATTCATTTAAGTAGAGAAAGTTTGTTGCAGCTAAATATTACTGAACTCGTCAGTAGCGATCACTTTTGCATACCCCTCTGCCAGTGCTCCCATAAAAGCTGAATGAACTTCGGCAGCTTTAACGGTTCTATTCTTGTACTCTAAATCCCGTGTTGCACAAGCATCTTCAATCACAATGCACTGAAGCCCAAAATCGAATGCAGCGCGGGTTGTAGCATCAATGCACATGTGGCTCATTGCGCCACAAATAACCACTTCTTCAACTTCAGAATCTTTTAGATTGTCCAGTAAAGAAGTTTCTCTAAAACTATTAGGAAAATGCTTCATAATCACCGTTTCGTTGGGTTGAGAAGCTACACTTTCGTGAGTTTCAGCGCCTTTTGTGTTTGGTAAGAAAAACGTTGCTTCCGGTTCTACCGAAATATGCTGAATGTGAAAAATTGGAGATCCTTCTTCTCGAAACTTCTGTAGAAGCTTTTGAGCATTTTTTACAGCTTGTTCTACGCCAACCAGTTCCCAATTTCCACCAGGAAAATAATCGTTTTGAATGTCAACTAGAATTAAACCTTTCACATTAGCTCCTTGCATAATTTTGTCCTGTTATTACCTGTTATTACTCTTTTGAGTTAGCACTGGCAGAAAAGCTTGCTCACTGCTTTATTTAGCTGTTGCTTCGATAGCCTGAGTATGAGCGAAGCATCTCACTATTTCAAGTACGTACAATATGATTGTGAACTATCAAAAAGTATCGTTGGAACAAGACTCGATGCCACAAAAACAATATATGTGTCCGGTAGAAGCTCTTGTTGACGTTGTCGGGGGCAAGTGGAAGATGCCAATTCTCACGCTCCTGTTTCAAGGAACCCAACGCTATGGGGAACTCAAGCAGCATCTTCCCGGCGTGACTGAGCGGATGCTTACCCTACAATTGAGAGAACTAGAACAGTCTGGAATTGTTCAGAGAAGAGTGTATGCCGAAGTGCCTGCAAAAGTAGAGTATTCTCTCACTCATTTGGGACTGAGCTTGGAGCCTGTTTTACAGGTAATGCTAAATTGGAGCGAAAAGTACCTGTGTATGACTGAACAAAGAGCAGTTTGGTGGGAGGAATTTGAAACTGTGAATCAAGCATCAATCTCACCGACTGATTCAGCAAGCTAACAATGCAGGAAAATGAACAAACTCTGCTTAACTCGGAAAACATTTGCTAAAAGCTAGAAGCGATCGCACATTTCCCTTCAGTCGAATTTGACGGCGCAACAGTGCCCAAACTAAGTTTTGTTCTTTTGCCAAAAACTTCAGCCAGGTATTACTGTCAGCTGTAATTTGCAGATTCGGTTTTCCTACAAGTCCGGTTTGAATATTCAGTTTCTTGTCGCGAATGGTGACGGTTGCTTGATGGCTTTCTGCACCCGTAAAGATAAAGTGATAAACCGCATCTAGCCCCTCAGATTGGTTGCGCTGAAACAAGAGCGGCATTCCCCCTAAAAAGCCTTCAGCCGTGCGTGGTGGCACTAAAGTGTTTCTTACCTGCTTAACTTGCTTGTGCGGAAACCGTCGCGCAACGTGCGCTTCAGCGTCAGAACCAGGCACAACATAAATCGTCTCATCCTTGTCCTGTAAAGGTTTGACCACTTCCTGGACAAAGCCCACACGATTCCTGAGAAATGGTCCGATCACATCTTCTCCGGCAGGACAAGCAGCCATGCAGTACGCCGCTTTGTAATTCGCCCCAAAGGAAAGGCTCTGCCACATGGAGGCAGATTCGGATGGGCTAACTTTTTGACGATAGTCCTTGAAACTGCGGCTTTCTGCTACTTCTCCGGCCCAGTCTCCAAAGCCACCCATAAATTCGCGGTAGTTGTGGGTGTAGCAGGCAGAGAAGTCAAAGTGTCCATCGGTGGCGATCGCCCCCACTGGGCAAGCCACCACACATAACCTGCATTCCAGACAGGGATTGTAGTCAATTGGGGCACTGTAGGCGCTTACTTCTGCATCGATCAGCACCGTGCCTAGCAGAATAAAATTGCCAAACTTGGGGTGAATCACGTTGCGATGAATGCCCATGTGTCCCAGTCCGGCTGCCACTGCCACTGGCTTGTGCGAAACCACCCAAACCTTGCCGGGAAAGCGATCCATCTCCATCGGAAATCCCATTGCTGGATTCAGAGCACGAATACCTCGTCGCTCCAGCGCTGTTACAATTTCGCGGCTAATGTCATTCACCTCATCTCCCGTATGGTGAAACTCGACATTGGCAACCGATCGCGCCGGACTGCGAACATTCTCTCGATTCATCCGACAGACAAAGCTGATCAACGCTTTGGTGGGCGGGAAGGCAGTTAAAATATCTCGTTGCTGGTCGGCGATCGCCAATTGCCCTACTTCGACAAACCCTACATCATCTGCGCCTGCGTCCAAACAAAGCTGACGCAGCCAATCTGCATCCAGCGTAGTCACAGATTCCTCACGAGTCGCTTCCTGCTCACGAAACCGCTTAACCGTTGGATGCTGTTCAAACTGAGACATAAATTTCCTCTCTAGTTTTAGGTGCATATACACTTTTTTACAAACTCAACTGCCAAGACTGTTCGATAAAAGGAACTGAGGACTAGGAGCGGGGGGTATTTTTCAATTCCTCAAAACCTCAGCCCTTCCACTTCATGATCCCTATATTTCATGAACCAAAGACACCGTGTTTGCCAAACTAAACAGCAGCACTTGCCACTGATCCTTGCCTAATCCCTCAACGACTTGCTGCTGTGCTTCCTTCCAGAGGGGAAATGCCTTTGCTAGAGCAGATTGCCCAGTTGCAGTCAGGGTAACAATTCTCTCTCGCTGATCTTGTCCGGGCTCAATGGCAACTAGCCCTTGTCGCTGGAGGGGTTTGAGATTACGAGTCAGGGTCGTGCGATCCATCACCAAAACTTGAGCCAGGGTCTTCATTGTGGGAGAACCCACTTGAGCTAGAGCCGTTAGCAGCGTGAATTGGTTAACCAGCAGCCCGCTCGGTTGGAGCTTTTCATCAAAAAACTGGGTGACGACGCGAGTTGCCTTGCGCAGGTTAAAGCAGGTACAGCTTGTAGCGGCATCGGGATTGTGTGAACTAGGTTGTGATTCTTGTGAATGCATAATAGGTGTATATCCACTTAATTAGATCTTGTCAAGCGGATCACCTAGTTAAGAAATGTCAGAGAAGCTTAGCGATCGCCCACCTGTAGGTTGTTTCGCATTTTTCGCAGAGATATCATATCGACAAAAATCACCTGAAAAATCCATTTCAATTTGATATGCAACCTGAACTAGGTGCAACCCAATCGGGGTTAAATTATTCAGTTCATTCAATATCCCGTGTCCTTGCATCTGCTTTAACTGCGTCTGAATTTTTTGAGCAGTACCAAAAACCAGGAGTGCCCGTAATTGTGGCGGGTTTGTTGGATGCTGAGTTGGACTGGAGCTTGGACTATTTGCGCGAAAAACTAAATACTTTTGTGCTTCCGATTCGGCGGTATGGGTGGAAGCGGTATGAGCAAGATAAGCGCACCTGGCAAAGCATCGGCAGCGGCACTGAAGCTCAGCGCGTTCCATTTATTCAATATGCTGAAATGCTAGAAAGCGGCGAAGCCCAGGAACAGGATATTTACCTGGTCAAACGTTCCCTCAAAAACACGCCACTAGAGCAAAATCTAGCGTCGCTCCAACAGGTCGGAGAGAAATTGGGTTTGGCTCCGATGAGCGACTTTAATCTTTGGTTAGGCACATCAGGACACATCACCTGTCTGCACTACGACCCGATGGACGGCACGTTGATACAGCTTCATGGTGCCAAAAAAGTGGTGCTTTTCCCACCGTCTCAGCTTTACAACCTTTACCCATTTTCTTTTTGGGTACATTTGCGTCATGGACTAAAAATGCGGGCTTCTTACAGCCAGGTGTATCCTGAGCGTCCTGATCTTGAAGCATTTCCTCGACTCAGACAAGCACTCCAGCATCGCTATGACGATGTGTTACGGCAGGGGGAGGTGCTGTTTATTCCAGCGGGTTGGTGGCATGAGTTGACCACTGTAGGAAATGAGGCTGGAGATGTAATGGTTTGTTCTGTAAACCGCTTTTGGCAGGTTCCGACGGTGCGATCGCTCCGTCTATGGAGCAAGTGGCGAGTGCATTTGGGCAGCGTTTGTGCCATTCCCCACATCTTGGGAGATGTGATCAGGGCGATCGCCAGCGGCAACGCTCAAGCGCTGAGTCAGATCTGGCAGAAAATCTAAGAAAAATAACGCAATCCCCCAGCCAGATTGTGTTAGAAGTGAGACACTATTCCCTTCGTTTGCGGTTATGCAGAGTAAGTTTGCGTATCCCATGGTGCTGATAAGCCTGGTTGCGGCCTTGGCGTTTGCTATGCAGTGGGTACGTGAGCAAAATCGGACTCATCATTTAGTGATTGCGACCGCTAGCCGAGACGGGGAATATTTTGCCTTTGCCAGTGTGTTAGCGAAAGTGGTGTCTCGTCATCATCCTGAGATCAAAATCAGGGTGCGAGAAACGGCTGGCTCGGTCGAAAACATGTCGCTGCTGGCGCAAAACCAAGTTCAGTTGGCGATCGTGCAGAGTGACACGCCAGTCCATTCCTCGGTGAAAGCCGTTGCCTACTTGTTTCCAGAGGTATTTCACCTGCTCGCTACGGCAGAGTCCGGAATTGAGGGAATGGCCGACCTGCGCGGCAAACGGGTAGCGCTGACCCCTGAAGGCAGCGGTTCTTATGCACTATTTCAGGCAGTTAGCCCTCACTATGGGTTAAACGAAACGAATTATCAGGCAATCCCTCTTCCCGCAGATCAGGCCTCTGCTGCTCTACAGGAAGGACAAGCCGATGCAATGTTTCGCGTCATTGCTCTAGGTAGCACCTCAGTCAGTCACCTGCTCGAAACCAGCCAGATTCGGCTGATTCCGATCGATCAGGTCGAGGCGTTGCGGCTTTCTCTTCCTTATTTAGAAGCAACTCAAATTCCTAAGGGCACCTACAATGGGGCGGGTCCGATTCCACCTGAAAATATTCCAGTGGTGGCAGTGCGGGCAGAATTGGTTGCCCATACTGGTGTTAGTGAGGAAGCCGTTCGGGAAATTACTCGTACCCTGTTTGAGCTACGCAGTGAACTCGTGGCGCAATATCCTCGTGCCGCCAACATCCGCTTACCTGAATCAGCAGAAAACCTGGGGATTCCCCTACACCCGGGTGCCAGAGCCTATTACAACCAGGACAATCCTAACTTTTGGCTCGAATACGCTGAGCTGATTGGGTTGCTGCTGTCGGTTGCCGTTCTTTTGGTATCTGCGTTCTGGCAATTTCGTCTCTGGCTCTTGGCAAGCCAAAAAAATCGCGCCGATCGCTACAATCTGGAAATTTTAGACATTATTGAACAAGTCCAAACCGTTGATAACTTAGAACATCTCTACAAAATTCGCCATCAGCTTTTTGAAATTTTTGCTCAGGTCGTCGTAGACCTGGATAAAGACCGAATTTCACCCGAATCCTTTCAATCCTTTACCTTTCCCTGGGACGTAGCAATTACAACGATTCGCCATCGTGAGATGATTCTGCTAAATCTGCACCATAAATCCTGATGTCACCGCTTACTTTAGTCATTGGCAACAAAAATTATTCTTCCTGGTCGCTACGCCCCTGGCTGGTGATGAAGCAAGCGGGGCTTGATTTTGCTGAAGTTCGAATTCCGCTAGACACGTCCGAAACCCACGCCAGGATTTTGCAATACTCACCTACGGGTAGAGTGCCTGTACTAATTCACGATGACCTAACCGTTTGGGACTCTCTCGCCATCTGTGAATATCTGGCAGAGCAGTTTGCGGGACACTGGTTGCCCGAAGATCGAGCAGCAAGGGCGATCGCCCGCTCCGTCAGCGCCGAGATGCATTCCGGCTTTAGCAACCTGCGACAACATATGCCAATGGACTGCCGCGCTAGACTTCCCGGACAGGGTAGAGCACCTGGTGTGCAGTCAGACATCGATCGCATCACCGAGATCTGGCGCACTTGTCGGCAGCAGTTCGGCACTAGCGGCGATTTTCTGTTTGGTCAATTCACCTTTGCCGATGCCATGTACGCGCCTGTCGTATCTCGCTTTGTCACCTATGGAGTTGAGTTAGATGGAATTGCAAAAGCCTACGCAGATGCAGTTTGGGCACTGCCATCAATGCAAGAATGGGTTGCAGCAGCGGAAGCCGAGTCAGAGTATTTAGCAGAATCTAAGCTTTAGTAGAATTAAAAACTCATCCCACACCTGATTTGAGCGCACCATGCGGATTCTTCTAGTAGACGATGAGGTGGAATTAACAGACCCCCTAAACCTGGCCCTTGCCCGCGAAGGCTACAGCGTCGATGTTGCTCATGATGGGGCAGAGGGGAGTCAATTGGCTGCCCAGGGTAACTATGAGCTGCTGATCTTAGATTGGATGCTACCTCACCAGAGCGGACTAGAGATTTGCCAGGAATTGCGAGCGCACGGTGACACCACCCCCGTTCTCTTCCTTACTGCCAAAGACACGATTGACGATCGGGTCAAGGGATTGGATGCAGGCGCAGACGACTACTTAATCAAACCTTTTGAACTGCGAGAATTGTTAGCCCGAGTGCGAGCATTGCTGCGCCGTCCGCCGCTCCAGGAAACGCCTGTGCCCACTCAGCGACTACGGGTCCAGGATTTTGAACTAGATCTAGAGAATCAGCTTGCCTATCGGCAGGGGCGAACCATTGAACTGTCAGAGAAAGAAAGCCAGCTCCTGGCTTATCTGATGACCCACCCGAATCAGTTGCTCACCCACGGTCAAATTCACCATCACCTCTGGGGCGAAGGACAACCCAGCAGCAATGCTTTGGCAGCCCAGATTCGTCTGCTGCGCCGCAAAATTGAGGCTAGCGGTGAACCTCCGCTGATTCACACCGTCTACGGGAAAGGGTACCGCTTCGGCTCTTCTGAAGGCGGCGATCATTAGATTCCCTGGGTGAATAGCAGCGCGGCGCTGCCATTTACCCTTCAGAAGGTGGTTTTTGTAGAAGATCTATTAACAAAAAGAAAGCAACAGCTTCGTTTTTGTTACACATGTCTTGCAGTAAAGTCTTGCAATTTGTCGTAGGTTTAGTTCCGCAATTTATGCAATTCATTCACTGCAATCTTCTAAATCATGAGGTGGCCTTGACTCAAATTGCATCTCTTATTTTGTTTCTAAATTTGCTGATTAGCTTGAGCAAAGTCTGCGTTCTACACGTGCATTAACCAACTTCAATCAACAGTAACCAGATGTTTGAAACTTTTGAGGACGAATTTGGTCTGCCTATAGGTTTTTGGGTGCAAGCAACACAGAGTAGAGCTGGCGCTCTTTTGCAGGCAACTCATTTGCAAGGCGATCGCCCTACCCCCATCCCAAACCGGTTCGACCGAAGAACTTGAAGGGGCGATCGCTGCGCTCTCCATTCCCATCGATTACTTCAGTAAGCACAGCATTTGTAGAACTAGAATCTAAACATCTTGATAGCGTCGTCGGAATAAAAATTCTCAAAATTTTATTTCTTCGTCTTTTTACGATTAGTTCAACCTTTTTGGGGATCACTATCTTGCATTTATCGATTCGAATGAATTACTTTATTAAGATGCGTGACTAACCAAGCTTGGAATTGAGCAATCGGGATGGCACAAACACTCTTCAGTGAAGCAGATAGACTGGATGCCCTCAAGCGCTACAGAATTCTTGATACTGCTCCAGAGGAGGTGTTAGATGACCTCACAAAACTGGCAGCACGCACTTGCGGCGTTCCGATCGCACTGATCAACCTGGTTGACTTAGACCGCCAGTGGTTTAAATCCAGAATCGGATGGGATGCCGTCAGTGTTGCCAGAGATGTTGGCTTTTGCGATCAAGCAATCCTACAACCCGATGAAATTCTGGTCATTTCAGATACGCTAAATGACTCGCGATTTGCCAGTGACCCGCTGGTGACTGCATCACCCCACATTCGCTTTTATGCGGGCGCGCCTCTAGTCACCCCAGACGGCTTTGCGATCGGCACCCTTTGTACGATGGATTGGACTCCTCGTATCCTGAGCGACGATCAGCTTGATACTTTGCGGATTCTAAGCCGTCAGGTGATCATGCAGTTAGAGTTGAAGGCGAATGTCACGCAGCTAGAGCGCACCGTCAATCGCCAAAAGCGGGTAGAAAATGCTCTACAGCGCAGTAATCAGCGCTTTCGCCAAACGCTGGAAGAACTTCAGCAAACCCAGACTCAACTGATTCAAACCGAGAAAATGTCAAGCCTGGGGCAAATGGTCGCAGGTGTTGCCCACGAGATTAACAATCCCGTAAGTTTTGTCTACGGCAATATCACTTACGTCAATCGCTACATCCAAGATTTGTTTGGTCTTCTGGATCTCTACCAGTGCCACTACCCTCAACCCGCTCCGGAGATTCAGCAGTGGAGCGAGCAAATTGACCTTGACTTCTTGTCAGAAGACTTACCCAAAATCCTGGCTTCGATGAAAGTTGGGGCAGATCGAATTCGACAGATCGTCCTGTCACTGCGAAACTTCTCTCGATTAGACGAAGCAGAAAAAAAGGCCGTTGACTTGCATCAAGGCATCGACAACACACTGATGATTTTGCAACATCGGCTTAAACCAGCGCTCGACCATCCTGGCGTTGAGGTGATCAAGACCTACGGCAACATTCCACTTGTAGAGTGCTACGCTGGACAGCTCAATCAGGTGTTTATGAACATTCTGAGCAATGCTGTTGATGCTCTAGAACACGCTAACTCCAGCGCTGCTCCGTCAGACCCTGAATCTATTTCAGAGCAAGAATCTATCAAGGGTCAAATTTCTATCAGTACAAGGTTTACCCACCGGGGCAAATTTTCTAAGCAACCCTGTGTGATCATCCGCATCACGGATAATGGTCCTGGCATTTCTCCGGCAGTGAAAGAAAAACTATTTGATCCTTTTTTCACGACAAAACCGGTCGGCAAGGGGACGGGGCTGGGGCTATCTATCAGCTATCAGATTGTAGTAGAGCGCCACGGAGGCGTGTTGAAATGCTTCTCAGAGCCGGGGCAAGGTACAGAGTTCTGGATTGAGATTCCAATCTGCAACACCCAACCCATTAGCCTTGAAACTCATTCACTTCCTACATCTGCAAGCTTAGAAATAGCAGAGAACCTTGAAGCAAGAAGCAATCCTAAAGTTGGGGTCTATCAAGACGCACCTTCAAGCTAATCAACTCCTACTAAAATGCTATGGCTTGATAGAAGAGGCAGGGTGACACCCTGCCTCTTGTTCTAACTTCAGTGACTAGCGCTATAAACCGTGACGCTATTCGTCTGCCCACATGACATCCTGCCGTTTGGCATGAATGCTTTTGACGTGTTTTTTCACCGTGTCAACGGTGATGTGCAGCTTGGCCGCAATCGTTTTATAGGTGCAGTTTGCGCGACGCAGTAGCCAGACTTCTGATTCGCGATCGGTTAACCCAAAGCGTTGCCGTTCAGCGATCGCCATTTTTTTAGCAGATTGATATCTGTCTTCCAGCGCAACTAGTAAACAGGGGCGATCGCTATTTTCTAAATTAATCCACTGCACCCGAACTCGAATCGTATCAAATGCACCCATTTCAAGTTCATCTTCGATCATGAAAATATGGTCGGGATACAGTGTGCGACTATCAACCATTAACTGACAGATCCGCCAAACTCTAGAGGGAACTAAGCTAGAGCTTGAATTACGCTGGTTGAGGCTATCACAAATCTGGCGAGCACAGCAGTTTACACAAACGACTTCACCTTGATCTGTCAGAATTAAAATGCCATCAATGAAACCTTCTATGATGCTATGAATGTCCATTAGAGGGGGGCTTGAATGAACAACATTTCACCTCTTAGAACAGGCAGATGTTAGGAAGCTAGGCTTACCAAACCATCTTCCATTTATCAAGAGGATTGAGTCCTATAGAAAATCAACTGAGCCTGTAAGCGAGTTTGATTTATGACACTACAACAACTGCCCCTCAAATTTCGGCTATCTTCGCAAGATTACAGTTTGATAACCGATTTAGGTATTCAACCAGTCTTAAAATTGGTTGCTAGCTCAAGAATTTTTACTAGTAGCAAGCCTCACCCTTTAGGGTGAAAGAGTTAATAGAAAGTCGAATGGGTTTTGCTAAAAGCACCTTATCTCTACAGTATTGAACTCTTGTCAGTAAGGATCTTTTCAGAAAACAAACTTATCCCTTTCCTTTCACCTTCAGCGATTCTATAACTATTTCAAATCGGTTATGAGAAGCAACCTTTCCACGGCCAAGCCTCCCATAACCAATCGGTCTTATAACTAATTTAGAACTGCTATATAGCAGCCTGATTGAATTTATATTTGATCGATGAGAATAATTTGTGAAAGCAAACATCTTCCGTGTAGGTGCTCTCACAAATTATTCAGAAATTTAATAGAAGCAGACAATATTCTGTTACACAAATTTTGCTTGTGTAACAGAATATTGTCTGCTTCAATACCAACTGCTCCACTATATTGCCTACAAAATACTCCAAATGTAGGTTTCCAAATTTGGCAGATCCACTATGTTGGAGTTATTGGTAAAACTTTGCTTCGAGTAGACTTACTGTGTTTCAATTTCTTTACTTCCTAACCCATTGGCTGGTTCAAGTCATCCAGCCTATCCTAGTACCGCTCTGTTTTGTATTTGCCTGGTCACTCATTCTCATGGCAGTTTGGAGTGTCTGGACTGCACTTCAAGATGGAGTCGCGAATGCTAAGCGAATGCATCAAATTCCCTGTGCAAACTGTCAGTTTTTTACAGGCGACTATCACCTTAAGTGCACAGTTCATCCAACTATGGCTTTGACTGAAGAGGCGATCGACTGCATGGACCACCAACCTGCAGCCGAAGCAAATCTTGTATTTCGCCCCTGAAATACTCCCTTAAAATACTTTGGATGCAATAGATGCAATAGTGGTTTGTGGAGAGAAGCGCACCGTCGTTTTCTTCAAAAACTGCTGTTTTGTCAATGCTTCTAAAGCAAAAAAATTCGAATGCTAATCCGAAAGCTCAACGCTTGTGACGAGTTTGTTGCAGGGGATGGAACGCTGCTGCGCGAGCTGCTACACCCTGACAAGCAACCTCTGGCGCTGCAATATAGTCTTGCCCATGCGATCGTCCCGGCGGGGCAAACGTCTTACCCCCATTCCCTTAAGACTTCTGAGGTTTACTACATTCTCAGCGGCACGGGTGAGATGCACATCGACGATGAGAGTCAGAGGGTTGAGCCAGGGGACACTATTTATATTCCGCCGGATGCTGAGCAATTTGTCTACAACAGCGGCACCGAGCCATTAGTCTTTATTTGCATTGTTGATCCTGCTTGGAGACCGGAGGACGAGACGGTGTATGGCGATCGCTCACCCTCCTGAAATCAAGCCAGCACCAGCCAGGGAATGCGTTTACTTAAAAAACCGTTAAATTACTTCGGCTTTGGTGAAATCCCCCAAAAAGGCTATCTTTTTAGCCTCTCAAGCCGCGTGCGTAGATAAATGTATTCCCATATACAGAATTAGGCTACTCAGAATTGGTGCAATCGTCATGTTCTCTATGTTGTTCACCTGTATCCCTTCGACATCCAGATGTAGCTTTTAATCAAGCGATAGCGGAAATCAATGGAGCTACCCGGTGAACTGTAGATTCAGAATCTATCGCTCCGCTCAACGGAGTTCAAATTTAAGATCCTGACTGCTCCTCTTAAATCCAACACAAAAATCTACGGCTCTCACTGAGTCGTTGGACTTGCTTCATTCATTAAGGAACGTCCAGTGATGTCTAAACTGTTGCTCAAAAAAAGAAGAAGAAATAGGCGGTTCTCGCTCCGAGATACGTCAATGCCGCGCAACCGGCAGCTCAATTTATCTAGTCCTGCAACTCTGTTTGAACAAATCAAAACCTGTGTAAAGCAGCTCTCTCCAAGCTGGCAAGCTTGCATTCCTCTAGCCTGCATTCTTGTCTTAGCCTGTGCTTTCAGTGCGACTGCTCAGGATGTTTCTCCTGAAGAAGCAGTTGCAGAACTGAGAGTTGGCTTGGATACTCTTTGGGTTGTGGTTGCATCAATCCTAGTTATTTTCATGAACGCGGGTTTCTGTATGTTAGAAACCGGGTTCTGCCGCCAAAAGAATGCTGTCAACGTTCTGGCTAAAAACCTGATTGTTTTTGCTCTAGCGACTATCGCTTTCTGGGCGATCGGGTTTGGACTCATGTTTGGTGACGGCAACGGCTTTGTGGGTCTAAACGGTTTCTTCCTCACTGGTGCAGACAATAGCCCTGCGACAGGTGATGCTTATCAGGGTGTTTTTGGTTCCCTTAACTGGACGGGTATTCCCCTTACCGTTAAGTTTCTATTTCAGGTTGCTTTTGCCGGAACCGCAGCGACAATCGTTTCTGGTGCAGTAGCCGAGCGAATCAAATTCGTTGACTTCTTGATTTTCAGTCTGCTGCTTGTGGGTATTGCTTACCCCATCACCGGACACTGGATCTGGGGCGGTGGATGGCTCTATGAATTTGGTTTCTGGGATTTTGCTGGCTCAACCGTGGTTCACATGGTTGGCGGTTGGGCAGCCCTGATGGGAGCCGCTCTCCTGGGTCCTCGGATTGGTCGTTATCAGGATGGTGGCACAACTGCTCTACCTGGTCATAACATGTCGATCGCCACACTGGGATGCTTGATCCTGTGGATCGGCTGGTTTGGCTTTAACCCTGGCTCTGTGATGGCTGTAAATGCCAGCATCGGACACATTGCTCTTACCACTAATCTGGCAGGAGCGGCAGGCGGAATTGCTGCAACCATTACTTCTTGGATATTGTCTGGAAAGCCTGACCTGTCGATGATCATCAACGGAATTTTGGCGGGTTTAGTTGCAGTTACTGCTAGTTGTGCCTTCGTAGGCTACGTCCCTGCCCTTATCATCGGTACGATTGGTGGCATCCTAGTTGTTTTCGCTGTGTATTTCTTCGACAGCATCAAGATTGACGACCCCGTTGGTGCAACTTCTGTTCACCTAGTCAACGGTGCCTGGGGAACCTTGGCACTCGGTCTGTTTGCGAACCCAGCCATCCACGGGATAGAAGAAGGTCCTGTTGGCTTGTTCTATGGGGGTGGCATCAACCAGCTATTCATCCAGCTTGTCGGCATTTTGGCTGTAGGCGGTATGACTGTTCTACTGTCAACCATCTTTTGGTTAGCGCTGAAGGCAACTCTAGGACTCCGTGTAACGGAGGAAGAAGAGCTAATCGGTCTAGATATTGGCGAACACGGCATGGAAGCTTACAGCGGCTTCATCAAAGACACGAGCGGCATGGCTGGCAATACAGCTAATGTCCCCAGTGGCTCAACTGGTATCGCTGGTAGTTCACCCAATCTCTAGGGTCTGTTTTTAATAGCACCTTTATTTGAGCCAGTTTGGTTCAGTACAATAGGCGGCGGTGGTGGTTCTTGAAGATTTGGGAGCCGCCCCTACCGCTTTTTTTATTAAGCTTAGTTGCCTGCTATTTCCTCCGGTTTAAACTAATCATTGAATATTCGTTACGCCATAAGAGTTCAAAAACCTGATGGGCGATCGCCGTCTTAAGCCAGTTGCGAGTCTCATCAAATCTGCTGTCTTCTGCCAGCACTTGGGAGATTTGCCAACGTGGGCACTTTTCTCTCTAATGACCAACAGTTTTTTGCTTGTATCAGTCGTATTGCTTTTGTTTCGTGATTACAGTGCGGGCATCAACTTAACCACCCGCACACCCGCGAGAACATCTGCCCTAGTGGCTCAGTCCAGTGTGTTGCTTCAGCCTAATTTGGTGAATTCGGCTTACCCACTGGTGGCTCAGCTAGGACCACGTCATCAGTTAACCTACCAGCAATGGGTGAATCTGCTAGAGCAGGAAGCTCAGGCAGCCGCCGCGAACCCACCCGATCGCCTGACGATTTTGGTAGGAGACTCTCTCAGCCTGTGGTTTCCGTCTCAGTTGCTCCTAGCTGAACGGGACTGGCTCAACCAAGGAATTTCAGGTGAAACCTCTGCTGGCTTGCTGAGGCGGCTGGACCTGTTTCGCACAACCAAGCCAGAAACGCTGTTTGTCATGATTGGTATTAATGACCTGATTCACGGCGTGTCTGATGAGACGCTGCTAGCAAATCAGCGCCTGATCATACAGACATTGAAAGAGCAACATCCTCAGGCTGAAATCGTTGTTCAGTCAATTTTGCCGCATGGGGCGGAGCAAGCGGTGTGGGAAGGGCGATCGCGGCTTTTAGAAATTCCCAACAGCTACATCCGGGAACTAAACCAGGAACTAGAGGCGATCGCCGTTCAAGAGGGCGTGCATTACCTTGACTTGCATCCTCTGTTTACCGACACCGCAGGCAACCTGCGCCCCGAACTCAGCACCGACGGACTCCACCTCAGCGCTCAAGGCTACCTGGTCTGGAGTTCAGCCCTGCAAATCTTTAGCCAAACAAAGCTTGAGGTGGAGGAGTAACAGTAGCAGAACCGTAGCGACGGGTAAATCACTATGTTTGAGCAACGGTTTAGTCCTTTAACCCGTTCCGCAACTGACTGAGAGTAGCTTTATAGCGAATTATCTTTGGGTGGAGTTTACAAAACTCATGAATCTGTCTTGCGTCTCTTGCAATTGCCCAAACTCTGCTTTAGTGTCAGGTATGTTTGAGCAAACTTGAGCAAGCATCTTTGAGCAAGTCTGAGCAAATAGGAGGAAATCGGCAACTCTGCTGTTAAGCGACAGCAAGTTGAGATATCCTTTAACAAAAGTTTATTTAAGCTGTTTCAAGGTGTCACTATGGATCCTGAAGTGAAGCAAGATATCAATTCCGAAGTCGTGACCGAGGTTGAAACCACCAAAGTCAGCCTTGATGGAGAGGATGCTGGAACCATTACTCAATTCACGACGACCAGTGAGTCGCAAGAGCAATGGCGGCAAATTGGAGAAAAAGTCTCTGGTTTTTTGGCTGATTTACCGGAGTATCTAACCGAGTTTTTCAGCGAATACAGACGGCCAATCATCTCAATCGGCTTGATCTTTGGGACAATTGTTTTGGCAAAGCTAGTTCTAGCAATTCTAGACTCGCTTGATGATATTCCACTGCTTGAGCCATCGTTGAAGCTGATTGGTTTGGGCTACTCTGCCTGGTTCGTTTACCGCTATCTGTTGCGGGCTTCTAATCGCAAAGAACTGGCTGATGATTTCAACTCTCTGAGAGAGCAGGTCCTGGGTCAAGGTTCTCCTAAAGTCTAGCGATCGCCTTTGAGCAAAACTTGAAAGGCGAGGGCAGGATTAGAACGCCTTCGCTTTTCAAGTTTCTGGTGATGATAATCGGTAGGATTTGCAAGCTGCTCATACCAAATCTGTCTGTAGAGTAGCGGTATCAGTAGGGGCGAAGCATTCGGTCGCAATCTCTGCTGCCGAGGCACAATTCTTTTGCCGAATGCTACGCCCCTTGTATGTAAGCGCCAGCATCAGCGAGACTGCTGATAGACCCTGTCAGGAGTGAAGTACTCTGATTCGCCCCTAGGGATAACCAAGCCTGTACGTAGATTAGACCTCAGCCTGACGGTGCGCTTTGTTTCCGCTCCAGCGGAGTCTGAACAAGTATCACAGAGTGGTT
>NZ_JACJOV010000135.1:0-9652 GCF_014695745.1 Leptolyngbya sp. FACHB-671
TTGAGTAATTCTCCTTGCTCATTGATAACTAGATGCAGCTTGAAGCCAAAAAACCAATCGACCGAGGTTTTGCCTCGTGCTGCTAACGGTTTGAACACTTTGTGAGAAGCAATCCGACGGTTATGACAGACCTTGATACTGGTCGCATCGATGAAACTGAGTCCTGTACACGGACCAAAACATTGACGCAAATAGCCGCACCAGGGAATCAAAGCAGATGGTATCCATTCGACAAAGCGGTTGTAACTGACCAACCCCGGAAAAGCGTTACGCCAATAGCGACAGACCAACTGCGTGTAAAACCACTTGAAATTGCGGTATGCCGACTGATGGAACGCAATCAAAATCGTCATAATCTCGCTTAAGCAGAGGCTGCGAGAGCGTCGGCGTTTTTGTCGTCCCTCTCCTAAAAGTTGCTGCTGCCACTGGCGTTCAAACCACTGACAAAAATCATCGACATGACAAAACAGGGATTCTAAACTAAGCATGGGGTGGTTAGATTGGTTGAGAATTAGGTACTTTCAACTCTATCTGTTCCACCCCTCCTTATCCCAAACTCACGTAGATTACTGCGTTGCAATAACAGCAATTGGACCGCCTCCCGGTGGTCCTTGATGTTCGCTGCCACCAGACACATAAACCATCGGATCTTGAACAACAGACGCAATCACTGAGCCAACAACTGCCCGCGCCATGCGAGTATGACTGATATCAGAGTCATCTAGCATGGTGTGTCGTCTTCCCAAGACCAAACCGCTGGGGTCAGCTTCGGCTTTGGCAAATACATTCACTACTTGATCTACAAGTTGCCCTGTAGATGCGATCACCCGATTAACAGCTTCACTATCCAGAGCATGCTGCATCACATCATGACCCACAATCAAATCACTAGTGGAGTGGGCAGCATTCCCTAAAACAAAAATTTCGCAGGTTTGAAGCTCAACCCCAGCAGAAGTCGAAGCAACCTTGGAATAGAGACTAAAATCGCGGCAGATAGACTCTGGCTGGAGTTGACTAGGCTGAATTTCTCCCAAGGCTAAAGCAACTCCGAGAGCCGATGCCCCTCGCGAATCAGCCATCGACTGATAGCTACTGTGAGTACTACCTATCTGTTTTTTTTGGCTAGACTGTACCAAAGGACACTTGATTTGTACAAAGTGAACATGCTCAGGAGTGAGCCCAGCCTCTTGAATGGCTGCCCTAACGGATTGGGCAACCGTTTCGACCATCACCATTGAACCAATCTCTTCAGCAGAAAAGGCTCGCGTGCGCTGGGTGCCCATCACTAACCCCCAGCGCTTGGGAGCATTAGGGAGATCGTCTCGACGAGTAAAGACATTAATGTGAGGGCTAAGCACGCCTTCCGTGCCCCCAGACATGATGTAAATAATCTGCTGGGCAGCTTCTGCTTCCAGGTGCCGACCTAGATACAGCTTCAAGCTTTGGGTTGCAAACCCACGAGTGAAATCATTAACGCAACCATTTCCCTCAGTTTTGCCAAGAATGGCAATGATCTCAGCAGGCTTAAGCTTTCCTGCAGTGATTATGGCATCTAGACCAGATATATCATCAGGACTGGCTTGAGGGATTTTGTGAAGGTCAATGTGCATGACGACTTAAGTTGAAACCGGACTGAATTGAACAGGATTATAGGATCAAAAAAGAACAAGTAAAAGAAGTTCGGCTAGGATAGGAGATTGTGTTGTTGTGCTCACAGTGCGGATTGGGTGCGATCGCTCACTCCTAATTCACTTAAAATTCGGCTGATGTAATTTCTAATTGTCCCTTCAATAATATGCAGGATTCTGGCAATCTCACGATTTGTTTTTCCCTGATCCAGTAGCCGTAGAACCTCTCGCTCTCGCTCGCTTAAGTTCAAATGTGGCTGAGCAGTAGAACTGGTAATGTCGCAAAAACTTTTGGAAGCACTACGAGTAAAGTTGAGATACACGTACTACAACACTTTAGATAGCGTTTTGAAAAATTTTGCGACAGTACCGAACAAAGCGCATACAGGGTTACAGACTTTCCTCTGCCTAGAGTGATAGAAGAGCATTATATCCAAGTTGGGTTAAGTGCCCCTAGTTAAGTAACCCAATATACACAAAGAAGAGAACACCGAAATGCCCAGCAAAGATTATTGTGCAAAGATGCATGTCATGTACATTGAAGGTGAGATGATATCAGGTCAAACAGTGGAAAGACGATCGCCTCTAAGGTTCTGGCTGAGCAGCATTTGCTAACAGTGCTGGTTCAAGAGAAGCAAGCTAGCGAGGAGTTGAGCCTGATGCTGCCTTAGCTAGCTGCACGGCGGAATAAAAGCCCCGGAGAAGTTAACCATCTTGCAAAAATGAAGCTTTCCTGGGCTTTGTGTTGTTTAATGTTCACTTCCTTGCTTTAGGAGTATTGCCCATGACTGCATCCATTCAAACAAACGCTGTTGACCGCATTGACTTTGCCACAGATCAACCTGTATTGGGCAATCTCAATGTTCGTTGGATTCATGGCTCCATCTCGGCCAAGCACAACAGCGAACCTGATATTCAAGTTCATGCCTATAACGAACATACCTACATCCTGCGTCAAAACATGGCCGTGCATTACGAAGCACCGTTTATGTTTCTGCTGTTTGGCAATGATCGTGCCATTCTACTCGACACAGGAGCAACACGGTCGCCTGAGTTCTTTCCATTGCGTCAAACGGTAGATGAATTGATAGAGCAATGGTTAGCCAAGTATCCGCGTGAATCTTACTCGCTAGTCGTTGCACACACCCATCTCCATCGAGATCACTTTGAGGGTGACCCTCAGTTCTTCGATCGCCCCAACACCCAGATGGTAGGACGCACCTTAGCTGAAACGATTGAGTTTTATGGCTTTCAAGACTGGGCAAGTGAAGTCGTACCCTTTGACTTAGGGGGGCGAGTGCTGCAAGTGATGGGAACCCCCGGACATGAGGATGCAGAGGTTTCTATCTACGACCCCTATACTCAAATTTTCTTCACAGGAGATTTGCTTTACCCCGGTCGCCTCTATATCCGTGACTGGGATGCTTTCAGGAACAGTATTGACCGGATGATTGCCTTCACCGATATTCATCCGGTAACACACCTGCTCGGGTGTCATGTGGAGATGTCAATCTATCCTCGTTTGGACTACTTGATTCGCACCAACTACCAACCCCACGAACGTCCCTTACAAATGACGGTGGCACAGTTGCATTCGGTTAAAGCAGCGATCGCCCAAGTGGATAACAAGCCAGGAATCCACATCTTTGATGACTACATCATCTATAACGGCGTTCCCGATCGCTACTTCAGCTACGAAAATATGGACCCGAATGCAGCCCCTGGAGACCTCCGCCCCGATTGAGTGCATCTGCCGATCATGTCGCAAGGATTTCTTGAAGCGCTATCTGTAGCGTTGTAATCGGGGTACCTCAATCCTACGCATAGTGCTTTTGAAGTTTTTTGCGGCACAAACAATAATAACGCGGTTACTGGCTTAGTTTTAGCAGAGGGAAAATTTTGGTTATTAGTGAAGTTTCAAAGGCAACTGTCCCATTTATGGCTGAGGATCGGACAGTTCAAGTCAATTGCTCGCTGTAAGGAAGAAATTGCTGGAAGCTTTATACTACGAGCTTCTCAGCCTTGACGACCAAAATTTTTCTGCTATAACGGAGCCTTACCGCGCTCTATCACCTATCCCTAGTGCATCTACATAAAGGTTCTCACCATCATTTCACAGTCGCCCGGATCTGGTCACGGAACCACGCCTGTTCAGAATTACCACCAAGCCGAGGATGCCAGACGACTGTGTAGGGGAAGTCACTAATCTCTTGAGGGGGTAATACTTGCTGAAAGTTGGCCAACTTTGAGAGTTCGAGTGCTATGCGCATGGGGACGGTGAATATCAGGTCGGTCCCCACAATACTCAGCGCGGTTGACATAAAGTAAGGTGACTGAAGCACAACATTTCTCTGCTTTCCCAAATCAGCAAGCGGACGATCAATCATGGTTTGTCGCCCTTCGGCGGTTGCGACTACCGCGTGTGGGCGGCGCAGATATTCGTCTAGAGAAAACCGCTTGCCCTTAAATTTGGTGTCTGTACTCATGAGGCACACGAAGTTCTCCTGGTACAGCACTTCTACCTTCAATTCTTTGGGCAGGGTTGGCACGCTGCCGACGCCCAGCGCCACGTCGCAGCGACCCATTTCCACATCACGATAACTGTCTTGTGTCCAGCCAACGACTTCAACCCGAACGCCGGGAGCAGATTGGCGACAGAGCCGCACCGTGCCACTGATAATAATGGCGGCTGCATAGTCAGTGCCTGCAACTCGAAAACATTGTTGTGAGGTGGAGGGATCAAAGTCATTGCTCCCAATCACTGCATTTAAGCGAGGCAGGAGAACTTCCAACTCTTGCAGCAGGCGATCGCCGCGCGGTGTTCGCTCGTACCCGACGCCGCTACGAATGAGCAGGTCATCGCCAAGTGCCGATCGCAGCCGACCCAGTACGCGACTCATTGCTGGCTGGCTGAGCGAGGCTCGAGCGGCTGCTCGAGTGATGTGCTTCTCCTCCAGGATGGCTTGCAAAGCCAGAAGTTGATTGAGGTCGATGCGCGCGAGATTGGGGAACTGTTGAGTCATAGTTTCATACTATATCAATAGTGATATAGTAACTATCTTAAGTATGCATTGGACACATTATGTTCTGTGTGTAATGATCAACATAGTTTCATTCGTGTTTGTTATCAACTGAGGCTTCTATGCATTCGTTAGTGATGATCAAACTTCAGCACTGACAGTGGCGCAAAAACAGTCACTTGAAACGTTTTACTAAGCATTCAGCGATAAAATCCCCAGCCTTTCCAACAAAGCCGTGCCCCCAGATCGGCAAGATATTTCGCGCCCGATCAAGCTCCTGGTTCTGAGGGTATGAAGCCGCTAATGCCAGTGTTTTTTACGGTAATGAGTAATGACTAACAGCAACCTAGAAGATAATGCAACACCCAACCACAATTATTCCCGTCCAGCAATTAGGCGAAATATTTCCCGTCGGTCTGCGATTGGATTGTTAGGATTTGGTGCAGCCGCTGCTGCCTTAACACCTACTCTTTTGAAGACGGCACAGGCACAGAATCAAACTCAAACTCAATCGTCGCAACCTGCTCCAAATCAACCCGCGCAGATCATCACGAGAGAGATCCCGCGCACAAGAGAGAAACTGCCTGCAATCGGGCTGGGAACGTTCATGACCTTTGATGCTTTGTCTGATCAGCCCCGCGATCATCTTCAACAAGTGATGCGCCGCTTCTGGGATGCAGGCGGGCGAGTGGTCGATACCTCACTGCTCTACGGGATGTCGGAAGTGAACGTGGGCGAATTTGCCAGAACCCTCGGCTTGACCAATAATTTGTTTATTACTAACAAAACCTGGGCAACTGGAGAGTATCTGGGCGATCCTAGCCAGGCGCAACGTCAGTTTGAACAATCACTGGCACGATTGTCTCGCGATCGCATTGATGTGTTGCAAGTTCACAGCTTGGTGAATGTAGACGCAATTTTACCCCTGCTAAAGGCATGGAAAGAAGAAGGTAGAATTCGTTACGTGGGCGTTACCCATCATGATCCGTTGTATTTTGCTGCGCTTGAGAGGTGGATCGAGAATGGCGACCTGGACTTTGTTCAACTTCGCTACTCAATCCGTCAGCGTGGAGTTGAAGACAGAATTCTTCCTGCGGCGGCGGCACGAGGAACAGCAGTCTTAGCCAACATGCCCTTTGAGAAAGCCCGTCTCTTTGAATTGGTAGAGGGGCAACCACTACCCGATTTTGCCAGCGATTTTGGCTGCGAAAACTGGGCCCAGTTTTTTCTCAAGTATGTGATTTCTCACCCGGCTCTAACCTGCGCAATTCCCGCGACCACGAACCCAGACCACGTTGTTGAAAACATGGGTGCATTAAGGGGATCGTTACCCGATGATTCCATGCGTACCCGGATGGTGGAACACATGGAAAGCCTTCCCGGTTTTGACAATCTTCTCCAAACGCCCTGGTATCCTGGCAAGAATTTTAATGGGTTGGTTCGCCTGCCAAATCCACGTCCAATCGGTTGAGATGGAGTATGTATTGGAATGCAGACTACGAACGTATCCAAGCCTGGAAGCCTCAATCTGGGTAAGGGCAAGGGGAAGCCTGAAAGGGTTAAGGTAACTGAACCGTTGTTTGAAGCTTCGTCATGTGCGCCAGTCAGTGAAATGGGCTGAGACACTGAGACCAAAAGGTGAGTGAGTGGGTTAACACCTTGCTACTCCGTTAAGTGACAGATCATAATCCCATCGGAGTGAAGACGGAACCCGACCCGGACCCATCTCAAACACTTGGAACTACAGAAACCCAATGGATTCTCTGGTCTTGAGGTCAGAGTAGGCAAACCGTAAGGAATGCACAACTATCCAGTGGGTAAAGGATGCTGGAGGAAGCGAAAGCTCCTGGTAATGTGGGAGATAGGGGTTCAAACTTTGCACCGCATTGAAAGACGGCAGACTTCTAGCAGGTCATCGACGATAAATCGAAGTAAAGGAACTGAATCGCCTGTGAAAGATACAAAGCTCAATGAATTTTAGCGAGGCAACGACAAAGATTCAGGTCTTTCAGTGCGTTAAGCAATGTTTCGCCAACAGTATCAGCATAGCTGCAAAAAGCGCCACGCGATCGCTCAAAGTCTTGAGCTGTAAGCAATTCAGTTGAAAACTCTGAAAAATTGCGACTTGCCCGTAAACGATAATTGCACTTATCTCTATCTGACTATTGCCAGAATAATAGCGGAATGGGGAAGAATTTATGGGGCGATCGCCGATAATTAGAGCAGTTTTGTAGTTATCACTGATGAGGCGATCGCTGAATCAAAAATGTTGGGCGTGCAGTCTGCTAACACCGAATATTATCGTCAGGGTCGCGGCGCAATCAGAACACAAGAAAGGGCAAAACCACTGGACATCGAATTATTCGATTGCCTTTGGCAACAGCGAAGCTCCCGCATTGCTGACAAGATTGGCAACGAGATTTTGGGGTCGCCTGGAACCTTCCCCCCGCTGCCACACAAACGTAGTCATTGGAAAACCTTCAAAAATCCACTCAGAAGCTTAATTTTCTGGATTTTGGCAAGCGATATACTTTGGGAGATGGCTGACAGTCCTTCATCGGAGGGAGTTTAATGATCCATCTCGATCAATTAATTGCCACGTTGATGCAGGTGGTAATCGAAAATGCAGGAGCCGAAACTGGCACTCTGGTTCTCCTGGAAGAGGATCAACTCACTGTGATGGCTCAATGCAGCGGAAGTAGACAGTGTGACTTGGAAAAGTTCGCTGTTGCCGACTGTGCAACGATTCCTGTCTCCGTTATTCGCTTGGTAGAACGCACTCAAAAAACTTTGGTGTTTGATGATGCAGTCAGCGAATCGTCTTTTTCAACTGATCCTTACATTCAAAAGCAACAGACGCGATCGCTCCTCTGTCTACCCATTCTCAAGCAAAATCAGCTGATCGGCATCCTTTATTTGGAGAACAATCTCAGTACCGGAGTGTTTACTAGCGATCGCTTGCAAGTCCTGAAACTGTTGATGGCTCAGGCAGCAATTTCACTGGAAAATGCTCGGTTATATGAACAGTTAGAAGACTATGCCGAAACACTGGAAAGGAAGGTAGAAGAGCAAACTCAAGCCTTGCAGCAGGAGATCGCTGAACGTCAACAAACCGAAGCCGCATTGAGACAAAGTGAAGCAAATTATCGCAACCTGCTACAAACTGCGAATTCCGTCATCATTTGCTATGACACGCAAGGACGAATTCGATACATCAACGATTATGGGGTGAAACTCCTGGGCTATGAAGAACATCAGATTGTAGGGCGAACCTTATTTGAAACAATCATTCCAGACATCGAAACCTCTGGGCGGGATGTCAAACCCTTTGTCCGTGATTTACTTCGTAATCCTCAATCGTACCCGCAAGGCGAAGGTGAAAACCTGTGTCGAGATGGTCGGCGAGTTTGGATGGTCTGGTCGAATCAAGCCATCTTCAATGAACAGGGAGAGGTCGTTGAAATCTTATCGGTTGGCAACGACACCACCCAGCGCAAACAAGCAGAAGAGGCATTACAACGCAGTGAAGCCAAGTTCCGAGCTATCTTTGAAAACTCGCAGGTCGGCATCTTCCGCACCCGCATCTCGGATGGATTAATTCTCAATGCCAATCAACGCCTTGCCAATCTGTTGGGCTTTGATTCACCAGAGGAGATCATTGGGGAACACTGCGTCGGCTATTTTGTAAGTCCCAGCGATCACCAACAATCCATTGAGGTACTGAAGCGGGATGGGGAAGTGCGAAGCTATGAAGTACAGATGCGAAAACGAGATGGGACATTGTTCTGGGGACTTTCCTCTTCTTATTTGAATGCAGACGATGACTACATCGAAGGGGTGATTGCGGACATTAGCGATCGCAAGCAGGCAGAAGCAGCATTGCAAGCCTCTGAAGCAGAACTGCGAGCGCTCTTTTTAGCCATTCCCGATCCGCTGTGTGTTTACAATGCTGAAGGGCAAGTGATCGACGCAATCCCAGGAAATCCATCCTATGGAGAGGAGTATAGGGAGAAATATATTGGTAAAACACTGCATCAACTCTATGCCAAGGAACAAGCTGATGAATTCCTGAGTTATATTCAGCAGGTGGTGAAAACCCAACAAGTACTCACCGTTGAATACACTGAATGCCAGTGGATAGCTAGACGAGAAGTCCGGTTTTCGGCTCGCATTGCCCCGATTCGGCACAAACAGGTGATTTGGTTGGCGCGAGATATTACGCTGCAAAAGCAAGCAGAAGCAGCCTCGATTTTGGATGAACGTAACCGCATGGCGCGCGAAATTCATGACACACTCGCTCAGGCGTTTACAGGCATTCTGGCTCAGGTGGGAGCGGCAAAACAGGTGCTAACGGATGATGTAGAAGCAACTGGGGCACACCTAGACCTGATCAAAGAATTGGCGCGAACTGGACTGACTGAAGCGCGGAGATCGGTCGTCGCGCTTCGTCCTCAGCTTTTAGAGGAAGGCAGTCTACAGAGCGCTCTCCATCGTCTCGTAACTCAAATCAGAGCGGCTGCAAACGATACCACTTTGTATTATGAGGTCAAGGGGACAGCGTATGCTCTCCCCACTGAAGTCGAGAATAACCTACTACGGATGGGGCAGGAAGCCTTAACCAATGCGATTAAACATGCCAATGCTGACGAAATTCGAGTGGAGCTAGTCTACGATCGCGATCAGTTCTGCTTGCGCGTGAGAGACAATGGACAGGGCTTTGGAGTTGGGAGTCTTCCATCTTCTGAGGGATTTGGCTTACTGGGCATGAGCGAACGGGCAGAGCGCATCGACGCACAACTCACAATTAGGAGCCAACCTGGACAAGGAACAGAAATTGTTGTCACCGTCAACCCTTGAGTGAGCATCACGATGAGCCAAGCCACAAGTATTCGGGTTCTGATTGCGGACGATCACGCTATTTTTCGGCAAGGATTAGCCACGATTATTAACCGTGACCCAGAGATGCAGGTGATTGCCCAAGCCGAAAATGGGGAACAGGCGATC
>NZ_JACJOV010000136.1:0-60060 GCF_014695745.1 Leptolyngbya sp. FACHB-671
ACTGCTGTTTTGATAGCGAGTTTTTAATTCCTCACGACTGAGGTGTTTTGCCAGTGTAATTGTACGTCCCATCCTTCTATCTTATAGTGTTACTCCACAGCCGGATTCCGTATAAGGCATTTCGGGGAAAGGAAACCCCTGCACAACTGACGGTGTTTCAGTAGGGGCGAACGGCTGTTTGCCCTAACAGGCGTGTTCTCGAAAATCCCTCAAATCTGAGCCTGAGTTTCTGGAACTATCTGACCCTGGGGTGTATCCCTACGGGTTCTCAGAAGCAGTTCTATCAAGAAGCATCATGCATCAAGCTAGAAAGATTCTGTCTAGAAAATGGCGATCGCTCCTCCTGCTTGCTCTAGCGAGCCTGCTTGCCCTCCTGATGGGAGGACACCTTAACGGCAATCAGGCTGCCTTCGCAGGGGTGTCAGGAGCGCAGGTAGAAGAAGTGGCGATCGCCCAGGTTGATCTATCACAACCCTTTGAGCAGCTTGGGATAGAAGGTTCTGTGCTGCTCTACGACCAGAACGCAAATCAATTCTATGAACACAATCCCACCCGCAACACAACAGCCTTTTTCCCTTTGTCCACGTTCAAGATTTTGAATGCGCTCGTCTCTTTGGAGACGGGTGTAATCCGCGATGACGTAACCGTTCTGACCTGGGACGGGATCGAGCGTGAATTTCCAAGTTGGAACCGCGACACCAATCTCCGCCAAGGGTTCAAAGATTCAACCATCTGGTTTTATCAAGTCCTGGCTCGCAAAGTTGGACATGAGCGAATGCAGGATTTTGTGAATCAGGTTGAGTATGGCAATCGCGACATCGGAACAGTCGAAGCGATCGATCGATTTTGGTTAGAAGGTCCGCTGCGAGTCACCCCCCATCAGCAAATAGAGTTTTTGCAAAAACTCTATCGAAACGAGTTGCCGTTCTCCCAACGCACTATTGATTTGGTCAAAGACATCATGGTAGTCGAGCGCACTCCAGACTATGTACTGCGCGGCAAAACGGGCTTGGACACCATCACCACGGGCTGGCCAAAGCTGGGCTGGTTTGTCGGTTATTTAGAACAAAACAATAACGTCTACTTCTTTGCGACCAACATCGCCACGCAAGACGAAGATGACTTTCCTGCCCGCATCGAAGTGACGCGGCGCAGTCTTCAAGCGTTAGGGTTGTTTTGATTTGGGGAAAGGGGAAAAGGGTGTGTTTTCCCCTTTCCCCTACGATTAGTAGTTAAATTGAGAGAAAATCCCTGCTTTATATGCCTCCAACGATTGCTCTGATTGCCCACGACCGCAAAAAAAGCGATATGGTGGCGTTTGCTCAGAAGTATGTGTATCTTCTGTCTCGCTACCGACTCATTGCTACCGGCACGACAGGAGAAAGGGTTCAGGCTGGGACGGATTTAACGGTCGAATGTAAGCTGTCTGGACCGTTGGGTGGGGATGCTCAGATTGCGGCTGAGGTGACGACAGGGGATGTCGCTGCGGTGATTTTTTTGATTGATCCGCTCTATGCTCAGCCCCACGAACCTGATATTCGCGCCCTGCTGCGGATCTGTGAGGTGCATAATGTTTTGTTTGCGACCAATCTGGCAACTGCCGAGGCGATCGCTTCTCAACTCTCTAACACCAAGAATGCTTTTCTAATTTTCAATCCGGTTGCGGGTCAGAGCAATCCCGTGGAGGCGTTGTCCCAAATCCGAGAATTGTTGCAGCCACACATGCTGCTGACGGTTCACACCACGACTCCAGAAGACGACGTTAAGCAGGTCGCGCAGGAGGCGATCGCCGCTGGAGCCGACATGATTTTGGCTTCGGGAGGCGACGGCACCATCTCTGCGGCGGCGGCTGGGGTGATTGGCACAGGCGTTCCTTTGGGTGTGATTCCAAGGGGCACAGCCAACGCTTTCTCCGTTGCATTGGGAATTCCTAGAGCCGTGCAGGGAGCCTGCCAGACAATTTTGTCTGGGCTAACGCGCACTGTAGATGCAGCCCGCTGTAACGGTGCGCCGATGATTTTGCTGGCTGGAATTGGGTTTGAGGCAGAAACGATTGACCGGGCCAATCGCGACCTGAAAAATCGCCTGGGCGTCTTGGCTTACATTCTGGCAGGGGTGCAGCAATTTGGGCAGCAGGAGCAATTTCTTGCCCAAATTGACGTTAGTGGCACCGTCAGCGAGTGTCAAGCAGGAGCAATCACCATTGCTAACGTTGCGCCTCCGACTTCTGTGTTAGCTCAAGGCTTTGGGCAGGTGCTTGTGGATGATGGGCTGCTAGATGTGACGATCAGCACTGCAAATACTCGGCTCCAGGCGATCGACACGATGCTGAATTTGTTTGGCTCCGCGCTGATCAAAACTGCTACCAATCGGGAAGACATTATCTGTCTGCGAACCCAACGACTCACGGTAACGACTGACCCACCCCAAAAGGTTGTAGTTGATGGAGAAATTATTGGCACCACACCCGTTGAGATTGAGTGTATTCCACAAGGACTGCTGGTGTTTGCCCCGCCCGTAGCAGTGGCACCTACTCAGGAAGAAGTCGCTGCCGAAGTTGAGGGGGAAATTGCGGCTATTGAGGATGCAGTTGAGCAAGAGAAAAAGGATGAAGCGGGAGAAGGATGAAGGATAAGGGCTAAAACGAATCTTCAGCTTTCTTGGTTGAAAGTCCGATCGCCAATTTTTAACGCCGCGATCGCTTTGATTAATTCTTCTGGTTCAACAGGTTTTGCGAGGTGCTGTTGAAACCCTGCTGTCAGGGCTTGTTGCTGATTCAGTTCTCCTGCGTAGGCAGTGAGGGCGATCGCTGGAATGTTGCCACCTTGCTCGGGTGGTAGGCTTCTCACCTGCTTGAGCAATGCGTAGCCGTCCATGTCCGGCATTCCAATGTCGCTCAACAGTAGGTCTGGTTTGGTGTGTGTCAGTGTGTGTAGTGCTGCTTCTGCGGATGCCACTGCAATCACCTCGGCTCCAGCCTGCTCTAATACAAACACGAAGAAAGTACGGGTGTCCGTGTCGTCATCGACTAGCAAAACGCGCAGCGACTTCAAAGGATGAGGGACGAAGGATGAAGGATGATGGGGATCGGTTGCATCCTTTATCCCTGCCTCCTCATCCTTCAGCAGCGGTAGCCGGACGGTAAAGGTCGATCCCTGCTCTTCTCCGGGGCTGGCTACCGTGATCGTGCCACCGTGCAGTTCAACCAGGTGATGGGCGATCGCCAATCCCAGTCCCAGTCCCCCAAATTGTCGCGTGGTTGCTCCATCAGCCTGACGAAAGGCATCAAACACATGAGGCAGGAAGTCGGGAGTAATTCCTTTGCCCGTGTCGATGACGGTGATCTGAGCGTAATTCGTCCTTTGTCCTTGGGGATCTGTTTTGAATTGCTGACCTTTCACCCCTGGCCCGTGACCCATGACTAATGACAGCCTCACCTCAACTTGTCCGCCTGGAGGCGTGAATTTGACGGCATTGGAGAGCAAATTCCAAATGACCTGCTGCAAGCGACCCGGATCGCCAGAAACCTTACCAACGGTTGGGTCAAGCACAGCCTGAAGGTTAATCGACTTTGTGGTTGCCGCTAGCTGAACCGTTTCAATTGCGGCTTGAATGGTTGTTGCTAGATCGACCGGGATGTTGTCCAGCCGCAGTTTGCCCTGGAGAATGCGGGAAACATCCAGCAGGTCTTCGATCAGTTGGGTTTGCAGTTTGGCATTGCGCTCAATGGTTTCCAGGGCGCGGTCGGTGGTTGCGGCATCAAATGAGCGCGATCGCAGCAGTTTCGACCAGCCCAAGATGGGGTTCAGCGGGGTTCGCAATTCATGGGAAAGAACGGCTAAAAACTCATCTTTAATTCGATTTGCGGCTTCTGCGTTTGCTCGGGCCGTTTGCTCGGCGGTCAGGCTACGGGCAAGTTCGAGCTGCGCTTGATGCTGTTTGGTCACGTCGCGGATCGTAACAATTGCCAGAATGACTTTTCCTTGTTTATCTTGTACGGGAGTGCCGCTGTAGCTGCCAATCCAGGTTTTGCCAGTATCTCGACGACGAACCTGAATTTCATAGTTGGAGAAGGTTTCACCGTTGAGCGCTCTAGCGATCGGCCACTGCTCTACGGAGACAAAGTTGCCCTGCAAATCATGCACCTCAAAGGTGTCTGGAAGCTCTTGCAGGTGCCGCCGGACTTGCTCGACGGTGTCATACTCATGCAGGGCAAGCGCTGCTGGATTAAATGTCAACATGTTGCCTTGCGGGTCAGCAATCACTAACCCCTCAGTCATATTGTTTAGGATTGCTTCAAGCTGACCCACACTTGTCTCTAATTGATGCAGCAATTGTTCGCGCTCGGCTTCAGCTTGTTTGCGATCGCTAATATCTAGAAATGCTGCGACTGAGCCTCTAACCTGTCCTTGCTCATCAAGCAAAGGTTTGGCATAACCAAACAAGCTAAAGCGACTTCCATCTCCTCGGACAATATCGACCTCTGTTCCTTTGATTTCTACATTGTGCAGGGCGGCATAGCGCAAGGGAAATTCATTGGGCGTGAGTTCGCGTCCTTCCTGAATGATTTTGTAGGACGGAGGCGGAGCATCAGCGGGGGTGTAAGAAACATTGGCATCTGGGATACTTCCCAACATTTTGGCAAAGGCTGGGTTGGCTTTGACCTGCCTAAATGCTGGATCTTGGGTAATCAATACGCCAATTGGAATCACTTCAAACAGCGTTTGCAAATCCTGGTTGAGGCTGGCGATCGACTGTTCACGAGCGGCGATCGCCGCTGCCATCTCGTCAAAGGCGCGTGCCAAATGCCCCAGCTCTCCTGTATCATCAGCTAGTTCAGTGCGGGCGCTAAGGTCGCCACTTTGGAGCTTTTGAGCAGTTTGTACGAGGGATTGCACTTTGCGGGTGAGAAAAATATCTCCCCCAAACCAGGCAGCCGTCAGCGCCAAAACAGTGACGCATCCTAGCCCAACCAGATTTTCCACGAGCAGTTGGTTAGCTTCTGCAAAAGCAACGTTTCTGGGCACTCCAATTCTGATATGGACATCTTGATCAAAAGAGCCATGAGAGCCATTACCCAATGTGGTAAATGCATAAAGCTGCTCAACCCCATCTAAACTAGTGGCTTCAGTCGTACCCTCGCGCTGAGCCAAAATCCTTTGGGTGATAGGAGCATTCGGGACAGACTTGCCGACCCAATCTTGTGAATCTGGGTAGCGAACTAAAATCGTTCCGTTGCGGTCGGTTACGGTAACGGTCGAGCCTTCTGGTAACTCTGCTTCGGCAGCTAATCGATCCATCCAGTCCAGATCTAATGCTGCACTGACGATCGCCCTTACTTTCCCCGATTCATCTAAAATGGGATAGCCAAAATTGAGCGTAGACTTACCTGTAATTCGCTCTACCTGATATTCGCCGATGGCAAAGTCACGATTAGCAAGCGCAAGACGAAAGTAAGCGCGATCGGCTACGCTAATCGACTGTGTTGTTGCAGGGGCACTACAAGTTAAGTTACCTGCTGCATCTGCTACCACAAAACCTGCGTAAGAACGATATTGCTTTAATAGATTAGCCAGCAGTTGGTTACAGGCTTCGGTATCTAGTTCATGAATTGCAGGTACTTGCGAAAGCGCGATCAACAATTGTCGTGCCCCCTCAATTGCTTGACGCTGACTAGCAGCCGTAGACTTTGTCAGTCGCAGCAGGCTTTCCTGGGCGTTTCTAGCCGCGCTCTGTCGTTGAGTATTAGCCGTATGCAGAATTAGCCCTAGTGCTGGAATGACTGCCAGAAGAACGAGCAGAATTAGGCGCAGACGGAGGCTAGATAAGCAGGGACGACGGAACCAGGAGTGCATGATGGGCTTGCTCGACTTCCACTGGCTGAACTCAGTCTGCGATCGCTCTCATTCATTTCAACTTTATTTCAACGATTGCCCTTTCACCATTCCCTCAGGTGACCGTTAATTCTTACCGTTCTAACTTTAAAGAGGAGTAAATCCGATGGGAAAATAGTATACCTTCTTCAATAAGGATTGTGAGGGCTAGTTTAATCTTTCATTAAACTACAGCTTGCCTGACTCTCTGGGTAGAAGACTTTTCTCACTAAAACGCAGGAAATTTCAAACAGGGCTTCTGTACCCTGATTGACCTTGTATTGACTTCTCCATAACGTTTATAACTAAAGGGGCGGTTTTAGGACAACTGACAGGCAGCCTTTGAAAGACTGCTAAACCTGTAATCTAAAAGATGAATGCCAACTCCGAGCATATCTTTATTGGTGACAGCGAGATGGCGGCACTCATGCAGTCCCGTTTTGCAAGTGCCGAGAACGTCACTAATGGCTCGTCAGTGTCCATTGGAGCGATCGCAACTTGGTCGCCAAGCTTCAAGACAGCCCTAAATATTTTGCTTAATGCTTGCTCTCCAATGTTTCTGGTTTGGGGAAGCGATCGCCTTTTGTTTTATAACGATGCCTACTCTTTGCTGTTGCGGGCAAACGACCAGCCGATTCTCGTCGGTCAACCTATCAGCAACAGTTGGAATGAAAATTGGCGGCAAATCCAAGCTGATGTTGAGCAAGTGTTTGCTACAGGGCAGCCCCGACGCTGTGAAAATCAACCCTTTCCGGGCGATTGCTCTGGTAGACAGTGTCATTACACCTGGTCTTATAGCCCTCTTTGGAATGAAGCAGGTCAAATAGATGGAGTATTTGCCACGGGGTGTAGAGTTTTAGTCGAAGATAGCCTGCCTACCCCCAGCAACCCTACCCCCCAAGACCTGGAAGAAGCGCTATACCGCCGAGAAGAGCAACTGCGGCTCGTGACCAACGCCGTTCCGGCTTTGATTGCCTACGTGGACAAAGACCATTACTACCGATTTAACAACCAAACCTATGAAGCCTGGTTTGGACAACGTCCCTCAGACCTGACGGGCAAGCACATTCTTGAGGTGTTGGGTGAGGCGGCTTACAAAACTGTGCTTCCTTACATAGAGCAAGCACTCTCAGGACAGCGAGTTAGTTTTGAGAGCCAAATTTCTTACCAGACGGGCGGCACTCGCTACGTTAGCGCGGGTTATGTTCCTCACGTCAATAGTCAGGGGGCTGTAGAGGGCTTTTTCAGCCTGGTGAGTGACATTACCGATCGCAAACGAGTAGAGGAGGCTCTGCGAGAGAGTGAAGCGCAAATTCAACTCGCCGTTCAGATTGGTCGGCTAGGAAGTTGGCGCTATGACCCGGCTACCAACCTGGTTGAACTGGACAAGCGAATGCGTGAAATTTGGGGAGAACCAGAGGATGCGGTTTTCCTTCCCCTATCAACCGTTCTAGAACGAATTCACCCTCAGGACCAGGAACGAGTGGTAAGCGCTATAAGCCATGCTCTTTCCCCAACCTCTTCAGGTGCTTACGAAATTGATTATCGGATCTTGGTAGGCGATGGCATTGAGCGGTGGATTTCAGCGAATGGGCAGGTTCAGTTTGACGGAGAGGGAGCATCCCGACAGCCAGTAGAATTCATTGGCACTGCGATCGACATCACTAATCGCAAGCAAACTGAAATGGCTCTGATTGCTCAAGAACAGCGTTATCGCTACATTTTTGAAGCAGTCAGCATTTCAATTTGGGAAGAAGATTTTTCTCAAGTCAGAGCGGCGATCGCCCACCTTAAAGCGTCTGGAGTTAAAGATTTTCGGCAATACTTCACAGACCGTCCGGAGTTTGTCCAGCAGGCTATTGCAATGGTGCATCTGCGAGATGTCAATCAAGCAACGCTGCGACTGTTTAGGGCACAAAGCAAAGCAGAACTGTTGAATTCTTTATATCAGATTTTCACACCCGAAGCTGAAGCAATCTTTGTAGAAGAGCTGCTGGCTATTGCGGATGAGAAACCCTCCTACGCTGCCGAAACCGTTCTGCAAACTCTGCAGGGCGATCGCTTTCCCGTTTGGTTTACCATCGCTTTCCCGCCTGCCTCGGCAGCCTATGACCGAGTGCTGGTTTCCCTGGTGGATATTAGCGATCGGGTCTACGCTGAAGCGGCTCTGCGCGAAAGTGAGTCCCGCTTTCGGGGTGTGGTCGAATCCAACATGGTTGGGATTCTCTTTTGGGATGCATCTGGCTGCATCACCGCTGGCAACGAAATGGCAGTGCAGATGTTGGGCTACAGCCAGGAAGAACTGCAATCAGGACAGGTGCAGTGGCAAAACATTACTCCTCTTGAGTTTCACGAAATTGATGCAGCCATGCAGGCACAACTGCTGGCAGATGGCGTATGTCCTCCCTTTGAAAAAGCTTACATCCGCAAAGATGGCACTCAGGTGCCCATCCTAATTGGCGGAGCCTTGTTGCCCGGTTATAGCGATCGCGGCGTTGCTTACTTCATCGATATCGCCGACCGCAAACAGGTCGAGAATGCTCTGCGTCAAAGCGAAGAACGCTATCGATATTTGGCTGAATCGATTCCCCAACTGGTCTGGACGGCAAATGCCGAAGGAATTTTGTTGGATATCAATCAGCGCTGGATGGACTATACGGGGCTAACCCTAGAGCAGGCTCAAATTGAAGGATGGCAAGCGGTCATTCATCCTGATGATATAGCTGAACTCACCCACGATTGGGCAGCCGCGCAACAGAACGACACCCACTATCAGGCAGAAGGGCGAATGCGACGAGCCGATGGAGTCTATCGCTGGCATTTGCATCAGGCGGTGCCGTTGAAAGATGCTCAGGGCAAAATTCTCAAATGGTTTGGCACTGCAACCGATATCGAAGAGCAGAAACAATTGCAGCAAGAACGGGAATATCTCCTGCAACGGGAACAAGCAGCCCGTGCCGAAGCAGAATCCGCCAACCGCGTTAAAGATGAGTTTTTGGCAGTGCTGTCCCATGAGTTGCGATCGCCCCTCAACCCTATTCTCGGTTGGTCGAGACTGCTGCAAGATGGCAAACTTGACGAGACAAAAGCCAAACACGCTCTAGCAACGATCGAGCGCAATGCCAAACTGCAAGCAGAACTAATCGAAGATTTGCTCGATGTTTCTCGAATTTTGCGCGGCAAGCTCAGTCTGGCAGTTAGCCCAGTCAATTTAGCAGCCACCATTCGAGCGGCGATCGAAACTGTGCGTCTCGCCGCAGAAGCTAAATCCATTCGCATAGAGTCAGATCTGGCTCCCACCACTCAAGCCGCAGGTGATGCAACACGTTTGCAGCAAGTGATGTGGAACCTCCTCTCCAACGCCGTCAAATTCACGCCTCCAGGCGGACTAGTGAAAGTGAGACTAGAGCAAGTTGAGAGCGATAGAGAGGCTCAAATTACCATTACCGACACGGGCAAAGGAATTGACCCCAGCTTCCTTCCCTATATCTTTGACTACTTTCGGCAGGCAGATAGTGCAACTACGCGGCAGTTTGGCGGGTTAGGACTGGGATTGGCGATCGTGCGGCACCTGATTGAACTGCATGGTGGCACCATTCAAGCCGAAAGCAAAGGGGAAGGACTAGGAGCTACTTTTATCGTTAGGCTACCGCTTTTAAAGGACGAGAATGAAGGGATGAATGAAACCGATCCCCTTCATCCCTCATCCTTCATCCCTCATCCCCTAGCCCACGTTTGCGTTTTGCTAGTAGATGATGATACCGATACCCGTGAACTTGTTGAGTTTCTGCTAGAACAGGCTGGTGCAAAGGTGACAGCCGTCACGACCGCAGGAGAAGCACTGTCAATATTGAAGCGTTCGCCACCCGATGTCTTGTTGAGCGACATTGGTATGCCAGATATGGATGGCTATATGCTGATGCGCCAGGTGCGAACATTACCCCCAGAGCAAGGTGGACAGGTCAAGGCGATCGCCCTCACGGCCTATGCAGGTGATTTCAACCAGCAACAGGCGCTAGCCGCAGGATTTCAACAGCACATGTCCAAACCAATTGACCCCGAAATGTTAGTCAAGGCGATCGCAGCCCTCACTGGAACTTTACCGAATCGATATCATCAGGATAGATAAGGGAAAACACTAATTTGCAGTTCGCTGCACGGGTCATGCGCTTAAATTCGTTGATTACAAAACTGTCGCTGATTTTAGGAATTGGCGTTTCTGTGCCGCTGTGGGCAACAGGAGCGATAGCCGCCGAACGGGTTGTTCTTAAATACAGCGTTTTGAGACAGTCGGTTTCTGTCGCTGAACTGACCACGCTCGCTGAAACGGGAGAAACGTCGCGATCGCTGCGTCGCTATTTGCGGTTAGCGGGCAAACAGCCTGAAGAAGTGCGCCAGACCTTAACCGAAGAAGCACAAGTAAACGTGGTTTTGGTCGATCGCGGGTTGAACAATCCAATCGGCGATACTGTGCTTGACCAAGTGGGTGAAGCCATTTATCCGCCATCCGGTGAAGCTAGCCGCGAGGCATTGCGATCGGCTCTGGTCCTTTCAGCCAGTGATGACGACCGGATTAGCTTAATCGAAGTGATTCAAAACTACCCGACTGATGAGGTGGTGGTTGATGGCGATCGCCTCGTTGCAGCCTATGGTCAGCTTCAAGCGATTCAAGAACGCTTTGGCGGACTTCTGGAAGGTGGGCTAGAAGGCGTGTTCGATAATATTCAGTTTTGAGAAGCTTGAGAAGATCAAAAGCTCTGCCTCCTGAAAGTACAAGAAGCAGAGCTTTATAAACAATATTTGTAACAGACTGGAGACAATACAGTCTGTATCTGAAGCTGCACAGCCTGGAGCGTAAATGGGCACACTCCAAACTATGCAGCTCTAAAGGGAATTGGGATAAGGTCGGAACCTCAATAAGCCAAAGTCTCTAAAGTTTCGCGCAAGTATCGACGCACAAGCTGATCTTGGCTGAGTGGCGGATGCCGCTCGTCGCTACGCTCAGTTTGCCAGCGCTTGAACCCAGAACTGGAGGCGATCGCCCGCTTTAAGCTATCCCAGACCTGTTCATCTCCAGGGGACTGTATACCAGAAGGGAAAGAAGTAATAGCCATAGAAGTTTCAGGAATGGTGCAAGGATTTAGGGGAAATGAAATTTCCCTTAATCACAGCATAGCGTAGTCAATCTATTTGACTGTGTTGAGCTACACGGTTGGGCAAATTAGTGCAAAATTCATGAATGAGGATGCTCAGATGTCAATTCTGAAGGAGCGTCTGATTCGACATCTGGCTGAGCATCGGGTTGACCGTCGGGCTGAATGTCTTGCGATTCCCATGCCAGCATTTCTTCTATCACTTCCTCTGCTGCCTGTTCTTCAATCACCGAAGCAGCTTCAGCCTCCGGTGCGATCGCCTCTTCACTGTCTGAAAGCTCAACCGCAGTAACCGCTTCTGCCTCTGCTGGATCAGGGAATGGCTGATCGACTGAAGCCGTCTGAGCCTCTGAGGGCGACGTTTCTAATTCCTGATCTGGAATGGGTGCAACTTCCGCTTCGACGGTGACGGCCTCATCTACAGCCACTTGGTTTTCCGCCGGTTGGGTTTCTGCAATTTCGGCTGTGGCAGTTTCTTCGCCTGTAGGAACTAATGCTGCGACGGTTGCCGCATCTGAAGCGATCGCCTCTGCAACAGGTGTTTTCTCTGTCTCCGCAGCCGCTTCAGGCTTAGCAACGGCTACGGGTTGTGGAGGGGGGGCGATCGCAGGCAAAATCTGCTTGACGCGCAACCCCAAGACGGTAAAATCTTGCCCAACTCGCTCTAAGGGATAGGGTTCCGCAGCGGCAAACTTAGTTTCACCCGCTAACAGCACCCGCACAACGCTCAAGGGAACTTGCAAAAACAGATTGCAGCCCAGAAAAGCGATCGCTGCTACCAGCAACCCGACCAGCCGCCCAGAGAAGGGGGTTACTTCTGCCGCGAGTGGGGCAAGTTTGTAGAGTTGCCAGAGGATGATTGTCAGAAGGATTGGGGCGATCACAGTCAACACCCGCACTTCTTGAGACTTGAAGAAACGCAGCATTCGCCGCTCCTCATCACTGAGTTGGGCAGGCTGAATGGCGATCGCCAGTAGACTAAAAATGTAAAAGGGGCGCTGCCACTGCATCCAAAAAATGGGTGCAATTCCCACCACGGCAACAAATCCTAGCTCCAGCACCGCAGGCAGGAGAGGATCACCCGCCGCTAGTCCTAACAAACAAATTTCCAAAAAAATCGGTAGCGCAGCAATACCCGCCAGGTGAATCCACAGGTAAGGATCAGACCAAAAAGAACGCATACCCAATCTGCATCAGAGGCAACACTGTCATAGTAATCGGGAATGGGGATCGTAGATCAATCAGGTCTACTGAACCCGATTAGAAGCCGCAGTTTGCTGTTCTGAATACATAGCCCGCAGCACCAGCGCCGGGTCAACCCAGTTATCGTTATATTTCAGTCCCCAGTGCAGGTGAGGTCCGGTCGTCCGTCCCGTCATGCCGACTCGACCAATGCGCGCCCCAGCCAGCACTTCTCGCCCTTCCCAAATCTGCAAACCGCCTTCTCGGTCAATCATGTAGCGCCCCTGGCTATTGGACTCAACATGTCCCTGCATGTGGCAGTAGATGTGCAGCCAGCTTCCAGACTCCACCACGACCGAAGTGCCACAGTTACTGTCGTCCGTCACTTCAACGACGGTACCTGACCACCAGTTGCGAATGTAGCTGCCAGAGGGGGCCGCCATGTCTAAGCCGTAGTGAAATTCCTGGCTGTAGCCACCCATTGGAGACGAGCGATAGCCAAATGGAGACGTGTACTCCTGAAATCCTTCTAGCGGAAAGGAAGCCCCTTGCCACTGGTTTACTGCCATCGCACTGGGATCAATTTGAGCGACTTCCTGTGGATTCACCGCCTCAGCACCCGCATCGATCGCCAAAGTTTCCCTTTCTGATTCAGATGAAGCAGCATCCGCATCCGGTTTTGCCTCTGCATCGGTACGCACCTCTGCGTCGAGGGGAGGATCGACCGCCACATCTGGAGCAGCCTCTCGAACCAGATCTGAAAGACCATTGCCAGGTACATGGCTGAGATCGAGCGCCCCGCCAATTTCCTGGTGCGTTTCTAGAACAACCAGCGCTGTCAGACCCAGCCCAAACAACAGCAGCAATTTCCCAAACCGAACAGAATTCTTTTGCATCATTAACAGCGCGACTTCTTGTGATTCCTCAGGAGTAAATGACTAAGAACGGGGGATCAAGTAACACTTCTTACTGGTTTACACAAACGCGGCGTTTGATAAAAGTCCTTGCATTGATCAGGACATCTGCCAAATACCTCGTCTTTATGAAATCTCGAACCTAACTTATGTTCCTAGACGCGCAAGCTAACTTTGCTGCTGTGCCGGGTGAAGAAAAATATTCAAGTCTAAAGATACTAGATTAATTGCAGAAATGTGTGACTGTTAAAAAAATTCCTGGTTCCCTATCAATTTCCTACATCGCCCGCTTTTGTGGAAACGGGATACCTTATAGGAGTGTAGCGTTAACAAAACTTCACGATGAATCCACCTGATTCTCGCAGGCTGCAATTTACTCCGGAGTTAAACATTTGCCGCATTCTCAATGGCATGTGGCAGGTGTCGGGGGCACATGGCGCGATCGCTCCCCAACGAGCGGTCCAGAGTATGTTCGATTACTTTGATGCAGGCTTTACCACCTGGGACCTAGCAGATCACTACGGCCCGGCTGAGGATTTTATCGGTGAGTTTAGACGACAGATTTCTGCAACGCGCGGTACGGCAGTCTTGCTTAGCCTGCAAGCGTTTACCAAATGGGTGCCACGCCCTGAACGCATGACCCGCAACCTGGTTGAGGAAAACGTTGACATCTCACTGCGGCGAATGGATGTGCCATCCCTAGACCTGCTCCAGTTTCATTGGTGGGAATATCGCAACAAAAGCTATCTGGATGCGCTCAAATACCTCACAGAACTGCAAAACGAGGGCAAAATCAAGCGCCTGGCCCTAACCAACTTTGACACAGAGCATTTACAAACTGTTCTAGAAAACGACATTCCAATTGTCTCCAACCAGGTGCAATTTTCTCTGATCGATCGCCGTCCCCTGGTTCGTATGGTACCGTTTTGTCAGAAGCACCACGTTAAGCTGCTTGCCTACGGCACAGTCTGTGGGGGGCTATTGTCGGAGCGTTATTTGGGGCAGCCCGAGCCCGAGCGAAGCTCACTCGATACGGCTTCGTTGAGAAAGTACAAGAACATGATCGATGTGTGGGGTGGTTGGGAGTTATTTCAAAGCCTGCTCTCGGCACTCCAGCTTATTGCCCAAAAGCACGGGGTGAGCATCGCCAACATCGCAACGCGTTGCGTTTTAGATCAGCCAACGGTAGCAGGTGTGATTGTGGGGGCACGGTTAGGTGTGTCAGACCATTTGCAGGACAATGCTAGAGTTTTTGACCTGACGCTAGACGAGGACGATCGCTCCCAAATTGATGCTGTACTCAGACAATCCCGCGACCTATACCAACTGATTGGCGACTGCGGCGATGAATATAGGAGATAGCAGTCGATAGCAAGGCGATAACTGCCTGTATAGCTATCTCCTGTATAACTATATGTAACGGTGTGTCTCCCAATTTGCATTCAATGTTTCCTTAATTCGGGGCAACACTACACCCCTACTAGCGGCCATGACCATGACTACTCCTGGCACTTCTCCTGGCAGCATGTTGGCAGCCTTGTCACAGGGCGATCGCAAAGGCGATCTCACCCGCCGCGTTAAGGATCTTCCCGTTCCTCAATTTGCTAGCCTGCTCGAACAAATTACAAGAGAGTTTGAGCATTTTCTCAGGGCGATCGAAATGATCAACAACGAAGCCCTGGAAACGATGCTGGAGCAAATCCTGGAGGCATTCACACTGAAAATCGGGCAGATTTTGCAAGCCGATCGCACTACCATCTTTCTGGTTGACGAAGAAAGGGAGCAGCTCTGGTCAAAGATTGCCCAGGGCGAAGGCGAGAAATCTTTAGAAATTCGGGTGCCGCTGAATGTTGGCATTGCCGGACACGTCGCCGCAACCGGGAAATGCCTCAACATTGCCGACGTTTACAGCCATCCCCTATTCAACCGGGATGTTGATCGGCAGACGGGCTATCGCACCCGCAACGTCCTCTGCATGCCGATTTTTAGCACCAAAAATCGCGTCGTTGCCGTCGTGCAACTGATGAACAAGGCAGGCAGTGAACCGTTTGATTCTGATGACGAACGTCAGTTTCGCGAGTTTGCCTCGTCGATTGGCATTATTCTAGAAAGCTGCAACTCCTTCTACATTGCCGCCCGAAATCAGAAAGGCGTAGCGGCTCTGCTAAAAGCCACCTCCTGTCTGGCACAAAGCCTGGATCTAGAAAAAACCCTACGAGCCGTGATGGATGAAGCTCGTGGACTCATGCAGGCTGACCGCAGCACCTTGTTTCTGCTCGATCGAGAACAGGGGCAACTTTGGTCAAAGGTGGAAACCGCTGATGGCAGCACGCTGATGGAGATTCGCATTCCAGCAGACCGAGGCATTGCAGGCTATGTTGCTTCCACTGGGCAAGCGCTGAACATTCCGAATGCTTACGAAGATCCGCGCTTTGATCCGTCTACTGACAAACGCACGGGCTACCGCACCCGCAACATTCTCTGTATGCCCGTCTACAACTCAGAAGGAGTGCTGATTGGTGTCACTCAACTGATTAACAAGCACCAGGGCAGCTTTACCAGTTCCGACGAAGAATTCATGCGGGCGTTCAACATTCAGGCGGGAATCGCACTGGAAAACGCTCAACTATTTGAAAGCGTGTTGCTAGAAAAGCAGTACCAAAAAGATATGCTGCAAAGCTTGTCGGATGCCGTAATCTCGACCGACATGCAGGGCAGAATTGTCACCATTAATGACGCAGCACTGGAGCTATTGGGCTGTCCGCGCCAGAAGGAAGGCGATCGCCACCAAGAAAATTTTTGGATAGAGCAGCTTGTCGGTCGTCTGGTTTGGGAAGTAGTGCCGATTGACAATCTGCAAATGCGGGTTGAGGACAGCCTTAAACTTGGCGCAAAGCATTACGTCCCTGAACAAAGCCTGACAGTTGGGTTATTTGTCAACCAGCCAGACGATCCTGCCGACCGGAATGGCAATGGAAGTGGGGCAGGAATGTATGCAATGGCAATGCGCGATCGCCACAACTCCAACAGCTTCCTTCCCTGGAATCTGACGACAGCCAAAAGCAAAGCGCATCCCATCTCCCCCATTCCTCAAGAACAGGTGCGAGAAATAGAGCGCAGCATTAACTTAACCGTCAATCCCTTGACCAATCCAGAAGGCACCGTCCGAGGTGGTCTGGTGGTGCTGGAAGACATTAGCCAGGAAAAGCGGATGAAAGCGACGATGTACCGCTACATGACGCCTGGAGTAGCAGAGCGAGTCATGGCCTTGGGCGAAGATGCGCTGATGGTCGGTGAACGCAAAGAAGTCACCATCCTATTTTCTGACATTCGCGGCTACACCTCCCTCACCGAAAAGATGGAAGCGGCAGAGGTCGTCTCGCTGCTAAACAACTACTTTGAAACGATGGTAGAAGCGGTCTTTAACTATGAAGGCACGCTCGACAAATTCATCGGTGATGCCCTGATGGCGGTATTTGGTGCGCCGCTGCCATTGACCGAAAACCATGCCTGGATGTCTGTACAGTCGGCGCTGGATATGCGGCGGCGGTTAGCAGAATTTAACCAAAATCGCCGGATTAAGCATCAGCCTCAAATCCGCATCGGCATCGGCATCAGTTCTGGAGAAGTCGTATCGGGCAACATCGGCTCCCAAAAGCGGATGGATTATACCGTCATTGGCGATGGTGTAGACATCAGCTCTCGCCTAGAAGGAGTCACCAAGGAATATGGCTGTGACATCATTCTGAGCGAGTACACCTACGGGCTATGTCGAGAACACATCGTCGTGCGAGAGCTAGACCGAATTCGAGTCAAAGGTAAGACGAAGCCGATCAGCATCTACGAGTTGATTGGCGATCGCCACCATACCCTCGACGATCAGACCCATGAGTTCCTGGCGCTCTATGAGCAGGGACGGTCAGCCTACACAGAGATGAACTTTCAGCAGGCGATTCGCTGCTTTGAGAAAGCGCAGCGCTTGCAGCAAGACGACCGGGCGATCGCGGTCCACCTAGAGCGCGCCAATGCTTACCTAATCAGCCCGCCCCCTACTGCCTGGGATGGTGTCCACACCATGACTACAAAATAGTCAGAATTTCTTAGACCTCCAACGTGAACGGTAGCGCGGTTGAGCCGTGCTACTTGTTTATGCTCAAAAATGAATTGGTACAAAAGGGCTCCTGTGTTGCGTGCAATTACGGTGTGTTGCGAATTCAGCCAAATGGCTCAACTCATTGCACAACAATGAGGCATAGATTATTACGTAGCCCTCTGTGAAATTTCGTAGATCTGCGAAATTTCTTAAGTAGGTCTAGGTACGCTTACCTGGACGCTACTTATTCTGTCGCAGCATTTATTCTGTTGCCACATTTTTAGATCATCTACTCCATCGGTGTGTTTCGCAGCCTTTGCTCTTTAAGCCTGGATATCTTCAATGGAGAAAAGCGTGCTACTAGAATATGTACCCATCTATACCCCCTATCGGGATAACACACCCGTGGAAAGCCTGACTAATCTATGGGCATCTTGCTATACAACCGATCTATCCATACTCTCTTCAGAGACAGGGCAAGAAGCAGTTGTAACCCTCGTCAAAACTTCTTCTCCAACGGGACGCAGCCAAACGGTTAAGCAGCTAAAACGAGTGCTGCAACTCAACTGTGAACGAGCAGGAATTCAGACTAATACGCTCTTCTCTTACATTCCCAATGTAGTCAACCTCAGCGATGCCCAGCGAATTGCCACTGCTGCAACGCGACTTTACACACAGGTTCTAGACTTTTACGAGCAGCAGTCACCGTCGCCTTCGTCGTTTGTGCTGATGCCGTCGTTGGGCATTCAGGCGATCGCACAACTATTAGAAGAACTTGAACCCTCCCTACAAGAATTGCGGCTTCAGCACTTTGCTGCAAAAGACCCAAGGGCGATCGGCTTCTTGAGTACGCAGTTTCATTTCACCACTCAATTTTTGCTGAGCAGACTCACCCCCACCGAGCAATTACTGCTCTCGCCTTACTTCAGGTTTCTTGAAGAGCAAGTTTGCATTCCCTGGAAGCGCGTCTGTCAAGCAGCTGCGGGATACACTGTGCAGTCTCCCAGTTTGGCTCTAGTTCGACAAATGTTGCCCTACAGTCATGACATTGCCGTTGCTGTATTTCAACGTGCCTTTGAGATAAACCCGCATTATCAAAGTCGGCGGGGAACGTTGAGCGACCCGGGCATTATGACATCTAGCATTCGCGACATGCAGATGTTTCAGGGCTACCTCTGGCTTTCCATTCTTGAAGGCAGCACAACATCAATTGAAGAAGAGCTAGTGCCTCTGTGCATGATGGTTTATCCAACCGTTGGTGTCTCCTGGAATCTAGCTCACCAGGGAGTCCAACTTTTGCTCGAAGAGATTCAAGCCCGGATACAGTCTGAGTATCTTGAAATTTTGCTGCCCTATGCTCAAGCAATGCAATTTTCCTTTGCAGAGCTTTTGCAGAAGGACGTTTAATATTGAATCCGCTTACAGGGTAGGGATATCGGTAGGGACGCACCGCAGTGCGTCCTTACAGAAATTGCTGTAAGTTGCAGAGTTTATGCCCGAATGCTTTCGCCCCCTACACAAAGATAGTGTCTCTTTACAAAGTGGATTCCGTATTAGTTAGGCTGTTGCAGCGGCAACACAATCGTAAATGTTGAGCCTTGTCCAGGCACGCTACTGGCAGTAATAGTGCCACCGTGCCGCTCAGCTATTTTTCGGCAGATTGCTAGCCCAATTCCTGTACCTTCGTACTCGCTGGAACTGTGCAAACGTTGAAACACGGTGAAAATTCGATCAGTATAATTCTGAGCAAAGCCAATTCCATTGTCGGTAACGATAATTTGGCACCGGGCATTCTGTAGAGGATTGGAACCATCCGGACACGCAGAGTTGAAGATCTGACTGCGAATCAGAACGATGGGTGGAACGTCAGGTTGGTGAAACTTAAGGGCATTGCTAAGCAAGTTTTGCAGCAGTTGGCGCATTTGTAGCGGATCTGCATCAATGGTGGGCAGTTCTTCTACGGTTATCTGTGCTTTTACCCGTTGAATTTGAATTTCCAGGTCAGACAAAACTTCTTGAATCACTTCGTTAAGGTTAACTTTGACGAAGGGTTTTGCTCTGGTCGTGATGCGAGAGACAGACAACAGGTCGTTGATCAGGACTTGCATTCGCCTAGCAGCGGTTTGCATTCGCTCCAGGTAATCTTGCCCTTCGTGGGTGAGGGCTTGGCTGTATTGGCTCTTGAGCCGATCGCCAAATGCCTGAATCTTTCGCAACGGCTCCTGTAAATCATGAGAGGCGATCGCCGCAAAATCTTCTAATTCTTGATTGCTCTGCTGCAGTCGAGTGGTGAATTGCCGTAACTCTGCCTCAGTTTGCCTGCGTTCCGTGATGTCTCGAACATTGCACTGAATCACCTGCCTGCTGCCCGCCTGATAGACATTGCTGATAAACTCTACCTCAATGTGCCGCCCGTAGCGTGTCCGTAGCAGCAAATTGTCGTAGCGTAGGTCGCCTTGCTCTATCAGCGTTTGGAAAGTCTGTTGTCCTTCTGCCTCAGAAACGAAACCAATTTCCCATAGTTTCTTCCCGACTAGCTCCTGGTAGGCATAGCCTAGCAACTTGAGAAGCGATGGGTTTGCATCTGTGATGCTGCCATTCTCAGGCGCAACAACCAGAATGCCATCCTGAGCGCTTTCAAATAGCCGCCGGTAAAGGGTCTCAGAGGCGGTCAGATTGACTTCTGCCTGTTTGCGCTCGGTTACGTCTGTCACCATCACGAGGGTGCTAACGAATTTGCCATCTTCGTTAAACATGGGGGTGGCTGAGACGATTGCCCACAGAGAATCTCCAGTGCGGCAGCGAAACCGCAAGTCGTGCTGCCCTCTCAGACCATGCTGTTTGGCAAACGGAACGGCGATCGCTGTGCGGGCTTCGTCATCGACAAAGTCCAGCAGCGAACGGCCCAGCATCTCTGCCACAGAATAGCCCAGCATGTCGCCCATCTGCTGATTGACGTAGCTCGTTTTGCCCTCAACGTCAAACAACCAGATCCCTTCCTGCGTGGTGGCAACGATGCGTTGAAACAGGTTTCTATCAGTTTGCAGTCCTGCTTCAATCTGTTTGAACTCGGTAATGTCTTCTACTACGACCCCAACACACTGATTGGGCATGGGAAATGCGGTGAGCGACAGCACGGTCTGAATTTTTTGGCGGTTTCGGTAGCGAACTTCGCCCAGGCTCCTAGTTTGCGCAGAGCGAATGACCTCGCCATAGAAATCAGCAGGTTCGATGCCCAAAAAAGCTGGAAAGGGAGCCGCGATCGCCTCACACAACAATTGGTCTAGCGGCATCTCCAGAATTTCGCTCATTACCGAATTAGCCGTGATGAGCTGAAAACTATTAGGATCATCCAGATTTTTTAGGTGCCAAATGATCAAACCAACTGGTACACAATTGACAATATCGCGGCTCAGATTTTGGGAATTGCTCAAATCTTCATCACCGCTCAGATCCAAATGATCGCCCAGATGGGCTTTAGCACGATTGGTATAGAACGATGTCTCTTCTGCCATTACAGGTTGCAGTGACTCGTGTCCTGCCCCAGATTTGTGATGCCAATTCCTAGCTGCGATTGCGCTGCAATGACCCGTTCGGCGGCTTGGCTATCGAGCGGCTTTGAGAATAAGTATCCCTGTCCATACTCACATTTGAGCGATCGCAGTTGTGCCAGTTGCTTAAGAGTTTCTACCCCCTCTGCAACTACATCCATACCTAGATTCCAGGCAAGGGTAATGATGGTGCGAACGATCGCCAACTGTTCGCCGTCTGCATCTACTTTTTTAATAAAAGACCGATCAATTTTCAAAGTATCGATTGGAAAACGATGCAGATAGCTGAGCGAAGAATAGCCCGTACCAAAGTCATCCATTGAAAGCTGAATTCCTAGCGATCGCACTTGTGCCAGTAAGTCTGCAGCTGATTCTAAGTTTTCCATCAGTGCACTTTCGGTAATCTCAAGTCGTAAGGATCGAGTATCCAGATGCGTATCTTGCAAAACTCGTTCGATTTGGCGAATCAAGCGCGGTGTGAATTGTTTGCTTGATAGGTTCACGCTCAATGACAAAGGCAGTTTCATCGGAAACTCAGCGTGCCAAACCTGCATTTGACGGCAGGCTTCTCGCAAAACCCAATCTCCAATTGGAATAATTAGCCCCGTCTCTTCCGCTATGGGAATGAATTCGATCGGAGAAATGAAACCACGAGTGGGATGTTGCCAACGCAATAGCGCCTCAAACCCAACCACACAGCGGGTTTTGAGCGAAACAATAGGTTGGTAATAAAGCTGAAATTCTTGGCGATCGCCCGTTAACTGATCAGCCGCGATCGCCCGCCGCAGGTCAGTCTCCAGATGCAGGAGGGCTAACGCTCGAACATGCATTCCGGTATTGAATATCTCGTATCGCGCCCTGCCCTGAGCTTTCGCCCGATACATAGCGGTATCTGCATCGCGCAGCAGATCTTCTGGCAATTCATACCCTGTTTCACTCAGAGCAATGCCAATGCTGGCGCTGGTGAACACTTCATGCCCGTTCAGGCTAAACGGTAACGTGAGTTCTTGCTGCACCCGATCTGCAATGGTGGTAACGCTGTTGACATCATTGATATCTTCTAGCAAGATCACAAATTCATCGCCGCCTAACCTGGCAACCGTGTCAGTGGGGCGGAGACAGTCACACAGTCGCTGGGCGATCGCCATCAGCAACTCGTCGCCTAGCATGTGACCCAAGCTATCGTTGATCACTTTAAAGCGATCAACATCGATAAACAAAACGGCAAACTGATAGCTGGAATCACGCTTCGCCATTTGGACAACCTGCTTGAGCCGGTCAGTCAGCAGGGCACGGTTTGGCAAACCTGTCAGTGCATCATAAAAAGCATCGTGTAAAAGCTGCTCTTCTGCCTGTTTGTGAGTTGTGATGTCAGTTTGAGAGCCTGCAATGCGGGTCGCCTTACCCTTGGCATCGCGTACTGCCAACCCTCGGCTCAGCATCCAGCGATAGGTGCCATCCCGATGCAGCATTTGATGTTCATTTTCAAAGTGAGGCGTTAGCCCGTCTAAATGAGCTGCAATTTTGACCTTGACCCAATCTAGATCTTCTGGATGAACCCGTTCAAACCACTCGTCTAGCTGGTTTGTGATCTCCTCATCAAGATATCCCAGCATTGATTTCCATCGAGGTGAAAAATAGATCTCGCTGGTTTTAAGGTTCCAGTCCCAAATGCCGTCATTTGCGCCTCGTACGGCTAGAGCATAGCGCTCTTCACTCTCTCGCAACGCTGCTTCAGACTGTTTGCGATCGCTCACATCTGTTTGCAAGCCGACAAAGTAAGTGAGTTCGCCTTGTGAGTCAAAAACTGGGTTGACGCTAAGTTCGTTCCAAAAGGGAGTGCCGTCTTTACGGTAGTTGAGCAAAACACAGGTATGAGGACAAGCCTGAGCGATCGCCTCTCGCAACTGTTGCAGGGTTGTTACATCTGTCTCTTTGCCCTGTAGGAAGCGGCAATTGGATCCCAGTACCTCTTCCTGGGTGTAACCTGTGACAGCTGTAAAGCCTGGATTTGCAAAAATAATTGGATTGTTAGGCTGTTTGGGGTCTGTAATCACGACGCCCGTTGTGATGTTGGCGATCGCAGAAGCGAGTCGGCTATTTTCCTGCAGTGCCTGACGCAATTTTTCGAATGTGTGAGTTCGCTCAATGGCATGGGAAATGGCTCGTTCTAGCCCCGTTGCATCAATTTGTCCTTTGATTAAATAATCGGCTGCACCTGCTTTCATAGCAGCAACGTCACTTCGGGAATCTCCTTGCCCTGTCAACAAAATAATGGGTGCTTTGCAACCGTCAGCAGTGGCTTGCTCCAATAGCTCCACTCCATTTTTGATGCCCAAGCGAAAATCAACAAGATAAACATCGTGCTGATTTTTGCTCATGATTTCTAAGGCATTGTCATAGTTGCGAATCCACTCAACTTCAAACTTCTTTTCTTGGATGTCACGGAAAAGGTTTGAGGTAATGATGTAATCGTCCTCGTCGTCCTCCACCAGGAGAACTTTGGTTGTAGCGTTATCCATCGGTGGATGTTATTTAAGGCACATTGTGAGTGTCCTTATGATGCCCTTAATTTGGGCTAAATGACTCTTTGGTAGAGGTGTAAAAGCTAACATTCTGTAAAGCTTTACCCTGTCCTGTGGAGATGCAATGAATCGCATTTTTACTGGAAACTAAGCGCTTCACAATAAGCCTTAACTTGAGCATCAATGCCTGTGATTGCTGTGCCTACCACGACTGCATAGGCTCCTAAGTCCAAAGCCTGCTTGGCCATAGCGGCAGAAGCAATGCCGCCTTCGCAGATTACAGGAACTGATAGTTCATCGACCATCTGTTTCAACAGGTCGAAGCCAGGAGGGGGCAAATGGCGAGTTTGTTGGGTGTAGCCGTAAAGGGTTGTACCAACCAGGTCGGCACCCGCAGCGGCGGCGGCGATCGCACTCTCTAACGTATCAACATCTGCCATCACGAGTTTTCCTAGATTGTGGATGAAGTCAATCAGGGAAGCAACGGTTTCTCCACCGGGACGCGCTCTGAGGGTAGCATCAATGGCAATGATATCTGCGCCTGCCTGGGCGATCGCTTTTGCCTGCTCAGCTTGAGGGGTAATGTAGACTTCAGACCCCTCAAACTGTCGCTTCCAGAGTCCGATAATCGGAACTGAAGTGCGTTGTCGGACCGCTTGAACATGGGCTGGAGTGTCAATTCGCAAGCCTGCTGCCCCTTGGTTAACGGCTGCCTGGGCGATCGCTGCAATCACCATCGGGTCATGTAACGGGGAGTCAACGGGAGCCTGGCAGGAGACTATCAGTTTGTGCTGGAGGGATTGCATGAGCTAAGAACTGGAACTGTTCCAAGTATGTTTTTTGCATGTGCGTCGCACATGCAAAAAACATACCTTAAAGAAGACTTTAAGGATTAGTAGTCTTCTTCATAACCTTCGTCATATTCATAATCTTCCTCGTAGTAAGAATCGTCGCTTTCGGGAGCGGATTCTGCTTCCCAGGAGTCCCAGATGATTTCTCGTTCGATTCGCCATTGGGCGATCGCCGATCGAGCTTCAGAGTAGAGGGCTCGACCTCGACCAATTTGGGAGGCGACATCGATCGCACCGGAAAGGCTGCCTTCTTCTGCCAGTTCGTAAGCTTCGTTGAGAATCGGGCGATCTTCAGCAATTTCGATTTCGGTGCGCCAGTTTCTAATGGCGGTTTGGGCCTCGTCGTAAAGGGCACGACCAGAACGAATTTTTTCGGCGGCGGCGATCGCTTCTCGGCGTTTGCCTTTCTCAGCCAAGGTTCTAGCTTCATCCAGGAATGGCTGATCCTCAATCGTTTCAATCTGGCTATTCCAGGCGGCGATCGCCCCCTGTGCTTCTCCTCGCAAGACGCGGTTAAGCGGGATGACGCTAGCCTGAGCGATCGCCGCTTTGAGCGCTGGGATGGTGCCAGGTTCTGCCAGTTCGCGGGCACGACGCAAATAGGGGCGGTCTTCTACGCGCTCAATTTCTTGCCGCCAATGGGCGACCAGAGTTTGCGCCTGAACTCGACGGGGGCGATCGGCTCCGACTAATTCTGCCTGTTTGATTGCAGTTTCTAAAGAGAATCGCTGACCTAGACTGGCGCTGAGGTTGGCAAACTGAAGCTGAACCAGGTCGTCTAGTTGAGCCTGCCAGGTTTCACGTTCGGTTTGGGCTTGGCGATAAAGCTCGCTGCCAGGTTCGATTCGGTTGACTGTAGAAAGGGCTTGCATCAACCCCCAAATTTGCTTGAAGGACGGCTCCCACTGTACCTCGCTCCAGCTTGCCAGCCGCTGGGCATGACTATATTGCACCAGAGCGGCTGCATCGGGAGACAGGGTCGGGTCAGGAGGGGCTTGCTGCACCAGGGCGATCGCCGCTTCCAGGTTGCCTTGCTGCCACTGCTGCATCCCAGTTTTGAGGAGTGCCTGACTCCACTGCGTCAATTCGGTTTTGGCTTCTGCCCAGGCGTGGCTGTTGGGGGAAATTTGCTGGGCCAGAGCGATCGCTTCTCCCAGCGCTTTCGGGTTCTGTCGCTTAGCCAGGTTGCGGGCCTCGACAAGCTGCGATCGAGCCTGCTTTTCTGCCAAAATTTGGCTGGTTAGCTGGTCTGCCCGTTGCCGCCAATAGGGATTTTCTAATTGTCCTAGGGCAGAGACTTGCTCAGAAGCTTTATCCCAATACTGGTTTTGCAGGGCTTCCTGGGCTGTCTTGTAGAGTGTTTCTCCCTGTTGCCATTGTTCTTTCCAGTGGGCGATCGATGCCTGTGCTTCCTCGTAAATGGGACTGTTCGGCGGAATGTGTTCAGCCGCTTCGACGGCACCGGGCAGGTCGTTATGGTTAATTTTGTCGTTGGCGATCGTCAGAATGGCTTTAGACCAATTTGCCATTAGCTTTTGCGCCTCACCATGAAGCGGATGATCGTCTGGCCATTGCCCCACTAATTGCAACCCTGCCACTAGTTGGGGCAATTCGCCTGAGCGAATCGCTTCTTGAGCGCAGTAAAGCCGTTCTGAATCTGCTGCAATCGGCGATATCTTTCCACAGTCAGGCAGGGGTGGCAAGGTGGTCAGCCACGTTAGGGCAACAGCCCCCATGCCAACCGAGAGAATGATTGCCCCCAGTCCCAGCATTGACCAGTTCCACGACTTGGGTGAGCGCATCTGCTGACGGCGCGATGCGAAGCCGTTCCCCCTCTGGGGTAATCGCCTTGATCCAGGTTGCGCAATCTGAATTGCATTCTCCGCTTGAGCGGGTTGAGGTGCGTCCGCTTCCTGCGGTTGGCTCACTTCTGCGGGCGGTGACTCAACGGTGCTGCCTACTCCCGCAGGAGGAGAGGCTGGAGCCGTAGCATCAGGGGGACTAATAGGTAACTTTGGCAGCTTCAGCTTGTGCAAGTCGGCTGGTTCGATATTCTGAATTTGCCAGTCGGATGTGTGTTGTGTGTATTGATTTGTCTTTGTCCCCGATCGGCGGTCAAAATACTTCCTCACCATGCCCTTGCCTACGCCTGTGATGCTTCAGAATGGCTTTTTCCAGATGTGTTCATTCAGCATACTCGTCAATCACTCATTGGTCACACGATGGATTGTTTTAGCTGAATTACTGCTGATACTACACGATCCCCGCGTGATCGGGGGTTGAATGCAAAAACAGCTAACGTTGCCTATTCTGGAGAAGGGGATCGTGGATGAATCCCAAATGGGTTGTGGAAGGCGCATCCTTCTGAAGTGGGCCCTCACAACTTGCACATCAGCAGAGGATAAAGGGAGTTGGCATGAGCAGCCAGGGTCAAGCAGAATTACTCACGATCGCAGTGATTGGAGATGTCCATGACTGCTGGGATGCCGATGATGAACTGGCGTTAAAGCATTTGGGCGTGGATCTGGTGCTGTTGGTTGGTGATTTTGGCAATGAGTCGGTAGATGTCGTCCGGGCGATCGCCGCCCTCGGCATTCCCAAAGCCGCCATCTTTGGCAACCACGATGCCTGGTACAGCGCTACGGAATGGGGCAGAAAAAAGTGTCCCTACGACCGCCAAAAAGAAGACCGAGTGCAGCAGCAAATAGATTTGCTGGGGGTAGCCCATGTCGGTTACGGCAAGCTAGATTTACCAAAATTGGGGCTGACCGTGGTGGGAGGTCGTCCCTTTAGTTGGGGCGGCTCTACTTGGAAGAATCAAGAGTTTTATCAAGAACGTTACGGAGTCAGCAGTTTTGCAGAATCGACCGCAAAAATCTTAGCGGCGGCTGAAAGTGCTACTGAAGATGCCCTGATTTTTATTGGGCACTGTGGACCAATCGGCTTGGGTGACAAAGCCGAAGATCCTTGTGGTAGAGATTGGCAGCCGATTGGCGGTGACTATGGCGATCCGGACTTGGCAGAGGCGATCGCTCAAGTCCGTCTGTCTCAGAAAAAGATTCCTCTAGTTTCCTTTGGGCACATGCACCATAGGCTGCGTCACACCAAGACCCAGCTTCGCAAAATGGTTCACACTAGCCCCGAAGGGACGGTCTACCTGAATGCAGCGAGCGTGCCTCGAATTGTCGAGCAAGGGGGCGATCGCCTCCGAAACTTTTCCCTCGTCACGCTTCAGTCAGGCGTGGTTTCGCAAATTACCCTGACCTGGCTCAATCAAGATTTCGACGTGCACTCTGAGCAAATTCTTTATCAGGTTAATCCGGTTGCACAACTTGCATCCACTTAAGAATGACTGATACCAATTCTCTTTAAGGCTGCCTAGTTTGGAGCGTTTTGAACTAGGCAGCTTCATGTAGAAGCGGTATGAAGTGGCAGATTCTTAAGGGTTTAAGACAGAAAAACCTTCCTGTCCTACAATCAGGATGGTTTCGCCAATGCAGATACTCAGGTTAAGATAAGAGGTCTGAAGGAGAGGTGGCAGAGTGGTCGAATGCGCTCGACTTGAAATCGAGTGTACCGAAAGGTACCGTGGGTTCGAATCCCACCCTCTCCGTTGAAATATAGCGATTCTTGCTTGAGTGGACTACAAAGCAGTGTATACAGCAGTGGTACGGTGCGTTACTGCTGTATGCACTGCAATTGAGAATTCCTATACAAGGCTTTAGCTATTGTCCTCATTCTTTTCTGCCTTGCCTCTCCCAACAAGTTTGAGAATCTCTTGAACTAACTCATCTGGGTCTAGGGGCTTGGGCATAAAGCGTTGAAAGCCTGATTCTAATGCTCCTTCAGCGTCGTACTCCCTGGTATAAGACGTGACAGCAATGGCTGGAAGCTCGCTCCATACGCCCTCCAACTGCCTGATTTGTTCAATCAACCAACGTCCATCTTCTTCAGGAAGCTTGACGTTGCTCACTAGAACGTCTGGTCGTCGTTCTCCCAACTTCCCTAAAGCTTCAATAGCAGAGTTAGATAGGATAACCTCGGCTCCGTAGTCTTCAAGAATGAACGTAAATAGTTCAGCAATGTCAGGCTCATCCTCAACCAGAAGCACGGTCAGTCCTGCCAAAATCGCTTGGTGGGTATGGGGTTTAGCTTGCACATCTTTCATAGTCACAGTGGAAAACACACTTGCTCTATCAAGGCTGATCAAGCAGTTTTTCTCTTTCTCTCATCTGGCAGAAATTGCAAAACCTTGGGTTAGAAATTGTGCTCCAATACAGGAGCATGATTGCTCTTTGCTTTGCCCATATCTACCCATAAGGACGGGTAGATCACCGACTATGCCAGAGCAAAAGAAAGCAGGATGATACATCTATACCAAAACCGCCAGCCACGCTTTATAAGGTTGGCATATAAAAAACAAAGCCCTGACCGCGAGGTTAGGGCTTATTGTTTTGAGCCTTAGGTAGCTCATGCCTGAAATCAGGGCAACAGAGCGATCGCCCGTTACGATCCCTTCATTCGGCAACACTAAGCCCCTATAAACTATTGAACCGACTGCAGTTCTGAGTGGGGTTCGGGTTCTAACTCTGGCTCCAGGATCTCGATGCCCATTTGGGTTAGTGCTTCCTGGTGCTCTTCTGGAGTGAGCGAGCGCAAATCAGCCTTCTCCACCCAAAACAAGCAGTAATCCTGAGGCAGTGCTTCTACCATTGTCATGTCATAGGCAACCTCCGGAAAACCGTCTTCTCGCTTCAGCATTTTGTATTCAGGATTGTTTTTGTGAATCAAAACGTACCCTGGTAGCCGCTTAGCGTAGCCTTGATCTGCCCCCACGTACTTAAAGATTCCTCCAGGGCGAATTTCTGTTGTCGGCGTGCGTGAAATTACTAGCCCTTTGCGTGAAACAGCTTTGTATTTAGCATCCACTGGCTAACACCTCCGGGGTTAACCTTTTTATTAATTATAGTATTTTTGTACTAACTGGGTTTTCAGAGGTGGCACTGCGACAAACAAGCGTGAAGTGCTGGAGATGGCGTTGCTGAATGCGGGTATGATTCACGGATCTCAATCCCTTCAGTAGGGGCATGGCATTGCCATGCCCCCAGGGAGTATAGAGCAAGCGATGAAAGGCTTCACTTTGCAGCATTCATACAGGCGAAGTCTGAGACATTGCACTGCAAAGATATCTGCAAAGACATTGCACTGCAAAGCCAGTAGAAAATCGCTGGTCTATTCCAGTAGAAAATTGCTGAATTTTCACCGCACCTTACAGGAGAGTTGGGGGGAGCACACTCTCTATAAGGTAGATAGCTGTAAGGTATGGCTGTGAAAACTGGCTCATCGGGCAGTATTAACACGATACACGCTTATGTGTATCGTGTCAACCGAATGCCGAATGGCTGTCATCCAATTGAGAAGAGGCTGGTTAAGAGTTTTCTGAATAAGTCTGTCCGTTTTCTTCTACATATTCAAAGCCAGCCTGCTCTGCCACGATTGTTAGATGTTTTGAAGTAGACAGACGGGGATCATACACCCTCGTTTCCCAGTCGCTTACCGTTTGCTGTCGCACGCCCAGCTTTTCGGCAAACTCGGTCTGCGACAGTTGCATATGTTGTCGGAGTGCCTTGATTAAGTCGCTGTGCCAGATCACGGTGTCGCCGACGCGCTTCACGATGTACTGAGTTGGCGGTTTGCGAAAGGTGACTTTTCCGGAATCCAGGTCGAGCGCTGCGACCTGGAAGCCTGCGTTCATCCAGGAGGTTGCTTGCAGGGCTCCTTTGCTGCGGTTGCTCCACCAGCCGCGATGGGTGCGGGCAGATTCAGGCAGCTTTTCAGCCATGATTGCTTCAATTTCGGCAAAGGTTAGCGTGACTTCAGGGCGATCGCTCCGAAGCAAGTAGTCCAGTAGTGGCTGATATTTGCTTCCCCCTTTCATGTTTTCCGAGTATGCTCCTACTGATTCACCGAAATAACTTTAATGCTAATTTGCTACCCTAATCACCCTAGAATGGTTTTCGGCAGTTCTCAACCCAGGTGCGCCAACTCGTGAAGCTATTTGTTTTCCATACACCCGAACTTACCCCTAGTGATAACGTGCCTGATTGTGCGATCGCCATTGATGTGCTTCGTGCTACAACGACGATGGCAAGTGCCTTGGCAAATGGTGCTGAAGCGGTTCAGGTCTTTAGCAGCATCGACCAGTTGATGCAAACCAGTGAAGCGTGGCCATCCGACAAACGACTCCGCGCAGGTGAAAGGGGGGGAGCTACGGTCGAAGGGTGCGATTTAGGAAATTCGCCTTTGGACTGTACCCCAGAACGGGTGAGCGGCAAACGTCTATTTATCAGCACCACCAATGGCACTCGCTGTCTAGAGCGCATTCAGAATGCCCCGGTCGTGTTGACGGCGGCGCTAGTCAACCGAAATGCGGTTGTGCAATATTTGCTCAGCCATCAGCCTGAAACCGTTTGGATCTCTGGCTCTGGCTGGGAGGGTAGCTTTTCTTTAGAAGATACGGTTTGTGCAGGCGCGATCGCCCACAGTTTGCTAACTCAAACGGGACTTTCCCTAAAAGAGCTATCTGGTAACGATGAAGTTGTGGGGGCGATCGCCCTGTATACGCAGTGGCAAGACAAACTGCTAGAGTTACTGCACCAAGCCAGTCATGGTCAGCGATTGCTGCGTTTGGGAGTAATTGATGACCTGAAATATTGCGCCCAAACTGATACTTTAGATGTGCTGCCAATTCAGCAAGAACCCGGAACCTTAGTCGCGAAACCGCTGTAGCCCATGCTTGAATTCATTACGCTTCCAGATAACCTGCTGCCGCCTCCAGCTCCCTATTCCCATGCTGTGCGGGCAGGTGATTTTTTGTTTGTAACGGGGCAGTTATCAGAAGATCCAGAAAGTGGCGAGATTATTCTCGGACCCATTGCCGAGCAAGCCAAACGAGTGATGGAAAACCTGAAGCTTGTGCTTGACCATGCAGGCGCGAGCTTTGACACCGTTGTGATGGCTCGTCTGTTTCTCACTGATTTTAGAGATTATGCGGTTGTCAATGAGGTATTTGCGTCTTATTTTGACGCCAGTCGCCGTCCCAGTCGTACCACTGTTGGAGTGATGGGGCTGGCAGGTCAGGGCAATGTAGAAATTGACCTGATTGTTTATTGCGGTAATTGAGCGCAAATTACAACGTTTCTCTAATCTCTAAAAAGAGACTACAGATGAAAGGGCACCCTGCTCCGCAGGGTGCCCTTTCATCTGTAGCCCCTATTCATGTAGGGGGTCTAATGAAAAGTTTGTTTGTATGCCGCCTGAAGCTGAGTATATTCCTGCTGCTGCCCCAGACGGCGCAGATTGCGGAGGCGATTTTCAACCAGAATTCGAGCATCACTGCGACCCACTGGTTCAAACTGGACTCCGCCTGGTCCGGTAGTCACTAGAAAGAACAATCGTTGGGCGTAGAGCGTAGCAAATAGTTCGCGGCTTTCTTCGACGAGACAGACCCTAAACAGCAAACCAAATGTTGGATGATTTAGATAAGTTTCAGTACTCATTCAAATTTGGGCTGTGTGGCAGCAATAGGATCGGGAATTGAGTTAAAGAACGGGTCTAACCAAACGCAAAAATTTAGGAGGTAGATGTCAAAACGCTGGCTGGACATTACTTACCGTTGCTTAATTTATGTCGACTTTGCTACTTTTTCCTAATTTATAGAAATTTGTAGAAAGCCTGATCAAATGTTATCAAAATCAGGGCATTTCTGGGTTTATTTCTCTTGATAAGTCTCGACACTACGAGATTTGATTGCTAGTGCAGCTAGTTGTGCTTGTGCCTTGTGTAGTGCTTCAAACCACTCCAATTCTGGGTTGCTATCTGCTACGATCCCCGCTCCTACCTGCCCCCAGATTACATTCCCTCGATCGCCCGCTGCACCCTCCGTCAGACCTGACAGCGATGAAGCAGGGGCGGAGAGAAGGGTACGAATCAAAATATTTAAGTCCAGGTTGCCGCGCCAGTCCAGATAGCCGCAGGAACCGTAGAACAAGCTGCGGCGGACGGGCTCCAGTTCTTCAATGATCTCCATACAGCGAACTTTAGGACAGCCTGTGATTGTGCCACCCGGAAATAAAGCCCGAATCAAGGCGATCGCATCACAGTCTGAGTGAAGTCTGCCTCTGACATTGCTGACTAAGTGCATCACATGGCTATAGCGTTCGATCGTCAGCAGTTCATCCACGGTAACCGATCCCCATTCGCAGACACGCCCCAGGTCGTTACGCTCCAAGTCAACCAACATGATGTGTTCGGCATTTTCTTTGGCGTTGTCGAGCAGGTCTTGAGCCTGCTGGCGATCGCGCTCTGGGGTGTTGCCTCGCGATCGCGTCCCGGCGATCGGTCGAGTCTGAGCCTCGCGTCCCCGCAATTCTACTAATCGCTCTGGTGAACAGCTCATCATTGCTCCCCACGGAGTCTGCCAATAGCTAGCAAAGGGGGAAGGGTTGATCTGCTGAAGGGCTCGGTAGATTGACCAGTTATCTGCCAGAGTGTGAGTCTCAAATCGCAGAGAGAGGTTTGCCTGAAAAATGTCTCCGGCTTGAATGTATTTTTTAGCCTGAAGAATAGCGGCTTCGTAGTCGGCTTGAGAGGTGTGGAAGTGAGGCTTGGGGAGTGAGGGGGGAATAGAGATTAGGGATTGGGAATTGGCGAATGGAGGGCTTTCTAAGCGTGATTGGAGGGTGTCGAGTTGCGAGGAATGGGTGGCGGCTAGCCAGAGGGTTTGGCTGTGGTGATCGAGGATGGCAAATTGGTCTGGCTCGTACCAGTAGGCAACCGGAAAGGGGAGAGGATCGGGGTTGAGCGAAGAGAGCCGCTCAATTTCCCAGGCAAGGTCGTAGCCCAGCCAGCCCAGCCAGCCTCCGGTAAAGGGAAGTTCAGGATCGGGAATCTCCAGAGTGGTTGAATGCTGGAGTAGCTGTCGCAATTGAGGCAAAATCTTGCCGACAGCGGGTGTCCAGACCTGCGGTTTCCCCTGTTGAAAGCGGGGCGCTCCGGCACAAATGGAGTATCGCGCTAGGGAAGAAGCAGAAGGAATAGAAGTGGCAGAAGGACTTTCTAGCAGGGTGGCGATCGCCCCCACGCCCGTTTCAGCAGCTCCACCTGGACGGTGAAACAGCGCCTCAAATACGTCTGAGCCAGTGCGCTGGTTAAGGGGAAGCGATCGCCAGTGCCAGGGTTGAATCGATTGCAGCATTGCCCCTCACAGATGGCCCCAGAAAAAACGGGCACTCCAAAATGCGCCTGCACCCAGCAGCACTGCCCAATCCAATAGCCGCAGCCGAAACTGATACCAGCGCACCTGATGCTGATTGGGACTGGTAAACCCTCTCACCTGCATAGCGCTAGCAATTTGCTCTGCCCGCAGCAGCAGGTTGTCTAATAGCCGCTCAGAAATCACCAGCCAAATCTGCGTCGTGCCCCGAAGCCCCAATTTTTTCCAGTTGATCGCTCTAGTGCGAACCGATCGCACCAAATTCTGAATTTCCTCCAGTACCAGCGGAATAAACCGCAGCGATAGCGTCAACGTCAGCACGATTTCAGTGACGGGTACGTTAAATCGACGCAACGGCTGCATCAAGTTATCCAGTCCTGCAGTGATCTCTTCAGGCGCAGTGGTTAGCAGATACAAATTCGTACTGTAGATCAGCACAAACATCAGCGTCCCAGCGCGAATGGCTAACTCCAGCGATCGCCGCGTCACCGTAATTCGGGACTGCTCAATCAGCACATATTGATAGCCCGTGGGCTGAGGCAATCCACTAGCTGCCACCTCCACCGCCGCATCTGTAGGTTCTAACGTTGCTTCTACAAAAGCAAGTTCATTCTCGGGCAACCGACCCTGATGACCTACATTTAAGCCGTCTGGAGCCAGCATGGTGACAAAAAACAGCAGGAGGCTAAAGATGATCACCAACCCCATCTGTTGCCGCCAAACCCGAAACGGAATTCGGGTTGCCAGCGTCAACAGCAGCAGCCAGCCAACCAGTGAAAGCCGCCAAATTGGACCCGCTGAAATCGGCGAGAGCAAAAATCCAAATAGCCAGACCAGTTTGATTCGGGGATCAATCCGATGGAGCCAGGTGACGGGTTGTTCGAGATAAAGCCCAATTGGGAGCGATCGCAGCAGATCCATGAGGGTAATTAGGGACTAGGAGGAGGCTGGGGGCTAGGGAAGATCACGGAATTGTAGAACGGTAGTAGTACGGCAAGTCTAAAGCGTTGGGTTTCGCTCTGCTCCACCCAACCTACAGATCGCAGAACCGTAGGTTGGGTGAAGCGCGGCGGAACCCAACAGAGGAGATGGGCTTAACCTGCCCAATCCTGCGGCTGTGAGAGTTTGGCATCGTTAAGTCTCTGTCTGTGCAATGTCTAAGTTTCACAAGCTCAGTCCAGTCTACAGCGTTGCAAACATTGGGCAATTTTTCAAAGAGAAGTCGCCAAAAGGGCATTGCACAAATTGAGAATGATGCGGAAATTCCTAGTATGCGAATTGCCCACTGTAAGGACACGGCATTGCCTTGCCCCTACGAAAATCATTCGTCAAATGTGTAACACCACCAAAAGACTCTAAAAAGCAGAAAAGTAATTCCCTCCTGCTCTTTGCGTCCTTCTCCCTCTTTCCCCAGTTCCCAGCCCCAGATTCACCCTTTAACCTTCGTTGCCCGATTCGCGCCTCGCTCTAGTTCGCGCATTTTCTTGCCGCGCCAGAGGAGACGAACAGGGGTGCCATTGAAGCCAAGGCTTTGGCGAAACTGGCGCTCGATGTAGCGGCGGTAGTTGTCGTTAAACAGCTTGGGATCGTTGATGAACAGGGCGATCGTTGGGGGTTGACTGGTCACTTGAGTGCCGTAGTAGATTCTGCCCTGTCGTCCCTGTCGGGTTGTGGGAGGCGTGTGCCACTTGACCGCGTCTTCCAGCACCTCGTTAATGACGGAAGTTGAAACGCGACGCTTATGTTGTTCTGCAGCAATGTTGACCAGTTCCAGGATTTTTTCTACCCGTTGTCCGGTCATGGCACTGACGTAGATCGTTTCAGCCCAGTCGGTGAAGTGCAGTCGATCTTTCACCGTTTTTTCGTAGGCATAGATAGTGTAGGAGTCTTTTTCGACAGCATCCCATTTGTTCACGACGACGACACAGGCACGTCCGTCTTCGGCAATTCGTCCGGCTAGCTTTTGGTCTTGTTCGGTCACACCGTCTATGGCATCAATCACTAGAAGCACTACATCAGCCCGTCGAATTGCTTTAAAGGCACGGTTGATGCCAAAAAATTCAGGGCCGTACTCGACCTGCTTCTTTTTACGAATGCCTGCGGTGTCAACCAGGCGATAGATTTGCCCCTGACGCTCGACCACCATGTCGATCGCATCGCGAGTGGTGCCCGAGATGGGGCTGACGATCGCACGAGATTCTCCAACAAAGGCATTCAACAGGCTAGATTTGCCCACGTTGGGGCGACCGACGATCGCCACTCGAATCTCGTTTGTTTCTGGCAATTCTTCTGTAGCGGGCAGATACATCATTAGTGCATCCAGCAAATCGCCTGTGCCGCTGCCATGAATGCCAGAAACCGCGTAGGGTTCGCCTAACCCCAAGCTCCAAAATTCTGCCGCTTGCACTGCTCCCTGCTCGACCGATTCGCATTTGTTTACCGCAAGCAGTACAGGAACAGTCTGATGCCTGAGCCAAGTGGCGATCGCTTCATCAGAAGCATTTGGACCCTCCTGACCATCAACTACCATAATCGCCACGCTGGCTTCTGCGAGAGCTGCCATTGCCTGCTCTCGAATCAACGGCAGAAATTCGGTGTCGTCGTCAAAGACCAGACCGCCTGTGTCTACGACTGAAAATTCGCGATCGCGCCAAAAGGCTTCTCGGTAGGTGCGATCGCGGGTCACTCCGGGTTCATCGTGTACGATCGCATCCATTCCCCCTGCCAGACGATTGACAAGCGTAGACTTGCCCACATTGGGGCGACCGATAATAGCAACTATAGGCAAAGACATATAAAAATCCGCCAGCCCGTCTGGCTGTTAATTCCTCAATACTTCATTCTAGTGCAGCTTCAACAATGCTGTTTTACCTGGAAGCGCTGGCAATTGCCCAATTCAGCAATGCCTCAAAATCTTTATCACAGTTGTTGACCTAGCACCACTACTATAGAGACGCAGAGGCAAAAGAGATGCGGAGACGGATTTTCCAATATTTCTCCCATGCGACATTTGAGACTTTAACCGCTATTTGCTACGGTTTATTACAGATGCTTACATATTCTTTATACTTTCCTCCTTTCCTTAGATGGATGACATCTAACTGACCCCATCCGCCAGGATTGCATCCCTAGACTGATGTGAAGACTGGCTGGATTTAGTTTTATCAGCAGTAGTGGCAGGTTCTAAGGGTTTCCCTATTCCTGTATTAGTAAGCAGCTAAGTTAAACCCAAAAGAGTAATCTTTTATTTTTGAAGTCCCTTTAACCTCTGTTCAACAACTCGATTTAGGTAGGTAGTTTCATGTCGATGACTGTCGCTCCAGAGCAGATCGAACGGATTGTTTGGAACCAGCACCAAGACCCGTTTGAGGTTTTAGGTCCCCACCGAATTCAGGACAACGGCAAAGCTGTCTGGGTGGTGCGGGCTTATCTGCCTGATGCCAGCGCAGCATGGGTGGTATTGCCAGAAGAAAGGGCCGAGTACCCAATGCAGACCGTGCATCATCCGCACTTTTTTGAATGCACTTTAGAACGCCCTGAACTTGCTAATTATCAGCTTCGCGTTAAGGAAGGGGAGCATGAGCGAGTCATCTATGATCCTTATGCGTTTCGATCGCCCCGGGTAACGGACTTTGATATTCACCTGTTTGCCGAAGGCAACCACCACCGAATTTATGAAAAGTTAGGCGCTCACCTGACCGAAATTGAAGGGGTTGAAGGCGTTTATTTTGCAGTCTGGGCACCGAATGCGCGAAACGTCTCCGTTTTGGGCGATTTCAACTATTGGGATGGTCGTAAGCATCAGATGCGCCGAGGTTCGAGCGGCATCTGGGAACTATTTGTGCCCGGGCTAAAAGTTGGTGACTGCTATAAGTACGAGATTAAGAATGAGACGGGTCATATTTACGAGAAGTCTGACCCTTATGGATTTCAGCAGGAAGTGCGTCCTAAGACGGCTTCTATTGTGGCGGATTTGGATCGGTATGAATGGGGCGATCGCGATTGGATGGAACAGCGTCGCCACTCCGACCCCCTGACTCAGCCGATCTCAGTTTACGAAGTTCACCTTGGCTCTTGGCTACACGCTTCAGCCGCCGAACCCGCCAAATCTCTCACAGGCGAAGACGAACCCGTCGTTATTGTGGCAGAACTTAAGCCTGGAGCACGCTTCCTGACCTACCGAGAGCTAGCAGATCGGCTGATCCCCTATGTCAAGGAGACGGGCTTTACCCACATCGAGCTACTGCCAATCGCTGAGCATCCGTTTGATGGTTCCTGGGGCTATCAAGTGACGGGCTACTATGCTTGCACCTCGCGCTATGGCAGTCCGGAAGACTTGATGTACTTTATCGACCAGTGCCACCAAAACGGCATTGGCGTAATCGTGGACTGGGTGCCCGGGCACTTTCCTAAAGACGGACATGGATTGGCTAACTTTGACGGCACCCACCTATACGAACACGCCGATCCCCGTAAAGGTGAACACAAAGAATGGGGAACGCTAGTATTCAACTATGCCCGCCATGAGGTGCGTAACTTCCTGGTTGCCAATGCCCTGTTCTGGTTTGACAAGTACCACATTGACGGCATTCGGGTAGATGCGGTTGCCTCCATGCTTTACCTTGACTACTGCCGCGAACCCGGTGAATGGCTGCCGAACCAGTACGGCGGACGAGAAAATATTGAAGCAGCCGATTTCCTCCGCCAGACCAACCATACTCTGTTTAGCTATTTCCCTGGAGCGCTCTCGATCGCCGAGGAGTCGACCTCCTGGCCAATGGTTTCCTGGCCCACTTACGTTGGCGGCTTAGGCTTTAACCTGAAGTGGAATATGGGCTGGATGCACGACATGCTCGATTACTTCAGCATGGACCCGTGGTTCCGCCAGTTCCACCAAAACAATGTCACCTTTAGCATCATGTATGCGTTCAGCGAAAACTTTATGCTGGCGCTCTCCCACGATGAGGTGGTGCATGGCAAGAGCAACATGATCGGCAAGATTCCAGGTGACGAATGGCAGAAATTTGCTAATTTGCGCTGCCTCTATGCCTACATGTTTACCCATCCGGGTAAGAAAACACTGTTTATGAGCATGGAGTTTGGGCAATGGAGCGAGTGGAATGTCTGGGGCGACCTGGAATGGCATTTGCTCCAGTTCGAGCCGCATCAAAAGCTGAAGCATTTTATTACCAAGCTAAATCAGCTTTATCGCGACGAGCCAGCTCTGTATACGCATGACTTTAGCTTTGACGGCTTTGAATGGATCGACTGTAGCGACAATCGCCACAGCGTCGTTTCCTTCATTCGCAAAGCTAAGGACTCTGAAGATTTTGTGGTTACGGTCTGCAATTTTACCCCCCAGCCCCATTCCCACTATCGGGTCGGTGTGCCTCAACCTGGTTTCTATACAGAGCTGTTTAACAGCGACGCGCGGGAATATGGCGGTAGCAACATGGGCAACTTGGGCGGTAAGTGGGCAGAGGAATGGTCTTACCACAATCGCCCTTACTCGATTGATCTGTGTTTGCCACCGTTAGGCGTACTAGTGCTGAAGCTTGATAAGGCAAAGACTGAGGCGGCAGCGCAAGGGTAAAAGATGAAGTTGTAGCGGTTTACTCAAATTTGGAACTCAAAATCCAACATTGGTGAAAATCACCCAACTAGGTGAGCCGTTGGAATGAGGCGATAGACCATCGGTTGCCGTTACCTTAATAACTGTAAGTGACGTTGATTGAACTAACCCAGCAAGGGGCTGCTGGGTTTTTTTATTGGAAGGCGATTTTGTTGGAAGGCGATCGCCCAATTTGATATATTAGTCATATTGCTGGTGTAGCTCAGTTGGTAGAGCAGCTGATTTGTAATCAGCCGGTCGCAAGTTCGAGTCTTGTCACCAGCTTTCGCCAAAATTCATAAGCGTCAAGAGTTTCGGGTGTGATTTGGAGGGATGTCTATCTTCTAAATCGCACTCAATTCTTTCAATTTCTGCCCTAAATTTAAGCCAAACTTAAGCCAATCTCTGATTGTAATCCGTTAAGCTTCAGAACTACGGATCAAAGGAAATGGAGCAGAAAAGAAAAAGTTGTCTCTATTTTCTTCTTCTTATTCTTTTAAACCATTGTAATCACTGGGTTTTGGGCTAAAAACACCCTGTCTCTATTTGCGTCTCTACGTTGTCTCTGTGTCTCTATTTCGATTGGACATGAACATTCAAGAGGAAGTCCGAAAAGCCAATGCCAGATTGAAAGCAGCAAAAATGGGAGTTGCCCTACAGCTACGGGGCGATCGCATTAGCCTGATAGCTACGCTGCTGCCAAAAACAGACTCAATCAAAACTAAGGATCATCAGCAAAGGATTCCGTTGGGCATATATGCTAACCATCAAGGGCCTAAACAAGCCGAGGCTGAGGCAAAGATGGTAGCGCTAAATTGGCTGCGAAGACCTTTGAATGGGCTGATTACCTGGATTCTGCTAGCGGTTCTTCTTCTGCAACGACGTGCGGAGAATGAATTAAACAATTTAAAGATCATATCCTTGCTACCAGCATTCACGAGAATGACCCTAAAGCAGCCGACAAGCTGTGGCGATGGTTCTACAATGTTGGCTTAGCCGCCTCAACCCTGCGTCTGAGAGCGCAACGGTGGCGGTGCGATCGTCAATATGATGTCAGTGGTAGCCGTTGCTAATGCACTTGTATTTAGCTGCTACAGTGCTTCCAAAGACGCGCTCCATTCCTTAACCCAACGCATTCGCGCAGAACTGGCACAGCAGGGAACGCAAGTGATTGGTGTATTCCCTGGACCGGTCGATACGGCAATGGCTGAAGCCGTTCCTGCAGAAAAAATTGCTCCGAGCGAAGTAGCTAAAGCCGCTTTGCAGGCAATTGAGACAGGAATTGATGATGTCTATCCCGATCCAGTTTCTCAGAGTGCATTCTCTGCGATCGCCGATCCCTTGAAAGCCGTTGAAAAACAATTTGCGGGTTGGATGCTTCAATAGGTCAGCCATCGCTATTCAGTGAGTCATCTGATTAACGGACTCTGTCAGAACTGGGTACTCAATTTGAGCCTGGGTGGATGTGGGATTGAGCGAGAAGCGAGACATGGAATCCGCAAAAGCATTCTTCGCTCAATCCTATGAGGTCGCACAGTACCTTCCCGCAACGAGTAGCAACTGATGAAAACACCTGCTATCTCAGAGCGATTGAGGAAGAACTGGAAGAAGCGGTTGAACATGAGGTAGGAGATTGCAGAGAGAATCTGATTGAGCAGAGTCATCAAGAGATAAAGCAACGCTGCTACTTAACAAAGGAAAGGAGAGGAAAGATACTTTTATGAAAAAGAGGCAATATTTGATACTCAGTCCTGACAATTTCCGTAATACAGCCTGTACCCGACTCCATACACAGTTTGAATTAGACGCTCCTGACTATATTGTTCTAACTTGAAACGTAATCGGCAAATGTAAGCTTCAACCACGTTAGAAGATACATTGTACTTCGATCCCCAAAGATGCTCCATCAGTTCATATCGAGGAACGACCTGCTGATAGCGAACCATTAGATATTTGAGTAAGTCAAATTCTTTAGACGTTAATCTGATCTCTTGGTCGCTCCAATGCACTTCGCGTTTCTGATAATTCAATGTCAACTTGTCAAACTGTAAAATAGGTGGTTTTTCCTTATGGACGTAGCGCAAGCGTACCCGAATCCTGGTTAATAGCTCTTCAATCTCAAATGGATGATAGATGCAGTCATCAACTCCAGCCTCGAACCCAGCGTTAGAGTCAATCAGCTCATAAGTAGAAGCTAATAAAATAATCGGTACTTGGCTTAACTGCCGCAAGTAACGACAAATATCAAGACTCACTAGGGTTGAGTGCCGTCCATCTAAAATCACAAGGTCGGAATGCATCTTGTGAGTAGTGAGGAGTGTCAATTTGTTGCTATCGAGCGTATCAACCTGATAGCCTTGCCGACAAAGTTCTATTTTGATTGCATCTACTGTCGCACCTTGCCCAACTATCAAAATATGAGTTAATTCTACCCTGCTTGAAGCATTGGGGAGACGGGGTTGCATTCGTCTTGTACTCCATTCTAGAAGCAAGCTGTACCAGTTTTCTCTGTATTTCTATTACGTTAGGGTTTAGATAACATCTACATAACCTGGGCTACAACGATTGATCTAGTTTCTGAAAGCTTACAAAGTCAGATGCTACATGTCACCCGCTTGTAGGATTATTGTGGCCCTTTCAAAACGCCAAGTTTGACCTACTCCTAAGGATGGGTTGATCCCTCAACTTTTGATTAGTCTTTGAGTTGTTAGGTTGCGATGGGCGAGTGAAGGGTTGTGGCTAGATTGGCAGTTAGGTAAGAGTAGAAGTGAATAGGTTTATTGTAAAACTGTGTCAAACTCCCACTCCGAACAGGATCAACAGATTGCTCAACTTGAGGAACGCATCGCTGCCCTAGAGTCGGAGAATGCAATGTTGCGATCGCAACTCACCTCCTCACAATCGCTTACCTCACCCTACAATTTAGATCTGGAAGCAGCCTATGCTGCACTGCAAGCAGAGGTGCTCGAATACAGGCAGCGGGAGGAATCTATCCACGAGCAAGAGCAAGCCGCACAAAAGCGAGTTGTAGAACTTAGTGAAGCAAACAAAGTTCTGCAAGCTTCACTGCGAAAATTGGCAGAAGAACCAGAGTTAGAAAAGTTTTTGGGACATCTGTTAACGGTTTGTACCAAACGGTTTGCAGCTTCAGAAGCAGGGCTTTGGCGCTATGAGGAGGGCATCTTTCGCCTGTTTGTCTCCTACGAAGATGACAGGATTAGACTGCGATCAGAGGCATCTCATCCCGGTGGCAGTCTGGAAGTGGCTAAGAAAATTCGGAATCAAGATATATTGGCTCACTTGCGAAAACGTGAGATTGTCGCAGATTACGAGGAAGATTTTGAGACTCAACCTGCCTACGAGCAGTATCGAGATTACTTTAAACAGCGGCAGATTAAAGCGGCGTTGAAAGTTCCTATGTTTTTAGATGACGAGCTGCGGGGAATCCTGGTGCTGCGATTTGGCGATCGCCACTGCTTTACTCCAGAGGAGGCTGAACTCGCTCACGCTCTGGCTAACCAAGCGGTACTGGCTCTAGAGCTAACTCGACTGGCAGAAGAGGCTCAACGGGCAGCGATCGCCCAAGAACGTAACCGTTGGGCAGGCGAGATTCATGACACGCTGGCTCAAGCTTTCACAGCGATTTCGATTCAACTGGGTGTAGCGAAACGCATCGCTCAACATAGCCCAGATGAGGTGTCACAAATTCTCGACCGCGTCATGGAACTTGCGAATACAGCCCTATCTAAAGCGCGGCAGTCAGTTTGGGCATTGCATCCAACAGCAGAAGAATTTGCCGACCTAGCTACAAAGCTCTCCCAATACGTTGAACAAATGACTCAAGGGACTGACATTCAAGTTCAAATGCAGATTGTAGGAGACCCTCGTCTACTTTCTCCACTAATTGGTAAAAATTTGCTGCGGGTCGGGCAAGAAGCTATCACCAATACGCTTAAACACGCCTGTGCGACTCAACTTCAAGTGATGCTAACCTACGAGGCTGAATGGGTCAGTTTATGCATTCAAGACAATGGGCGTGGCTTCTTATTTCCTAATGATACGGGTGGTTTTGGACTGATTAGTATGTCTGAACGAGCCGATCGCATTAACGGCAATTTGACTATTCAGAGCCAACTAGAACAAGGCACTAATATTTGCATTCAAGTACCTTTGGAGTCATCATGATACCCTCTAAGCCGATTCGGATTTTGATTGTTGATGACCATCCTATTGTTCGTAATGGCTTAGTGCTGATGGTCAAGTATGAATCAGGCATGGAAATGGTAGCTGAAGCTAGCACTGGCATTGAGGCGAGCGCCCAATTTCGTGAACATCAACCCGATGTAACCCTGATGGATTTACGTTTGGGCGACATGAACGGCGTAGAGGTAATTGCCAAGATTCGCCAAGATTCGCCTAATGCCCGCATTGTCATTTTGACAACTTATGATACTGACGAAGATATCTATCGGGGACTGCAAGCTGGGGCAAAGGGCTATATCCTTAAAGATGCTCCCCTGGATGAATTGCTCAAAGCAATTCGCACGGTTCATATGGGGAAACAATACATCCCGCCTGAAGTCGGCGCAAAACTCGCAGAACGGTTGAGTCATCCTCAGTTGAGCGATCGTGAACGGGAAGTGCTGCAACTAATGGCACAGGGCAAAAGTAATCAAGATGTTGCAGATAGTTTGCACATTGCAGAAAACACCGTCAAATATCATGTAAACAATATCTTAAGTAAATTAGGGGTGAGCGATCGCACTCAAGCTGTACTCCTGGCGTTGAAGCGGGGTATTGCAAATTTGTAGGGACACCCCGCTTCAACAAAGATGGTATTGCGCTGATCTGTTTTGAGGTCTTGAAATAATGCTTAAGTTCACCGTTATCTTATGCTTTAAAGTTGCCAGTTAGAGTAGACTGCCAAGATGAGAATGAGACGGGGGCGATTGCCTCTCTAGGTTCTGCTGCTTAGTGACTTACATTCCTTGTTCCCATATCTCACCAGCAACCCTCTATTCTGTCTATGCAGTCAAGCAGCGCCAATCCAACACTACGTCGATTTCTGGTTATTGATGACCACGAAGCTATTTTGGAGGGCACAGTTCCTGCGCTTCAGACAAAGTATCCAACGGTTGAGATTTTAACGGCAAAAAGTCAGCAAGAAGCAAAACAGTGCATCAAACGATGTTGCCCAGAGTTTGTTGTAGTTGATCTCGGTTTACCTGCCTCTCCTGCTACTGTTCCCAGTACTGAAGTTGGGCTTCAACTTCTAGAGTTACTCATGCGTACTGATCCAGCACCTAACCTCATGGTGTTGAGTGTTAATGTGAAACCTTTGCTACGGCTTAAGCCTGCTATTCATATTTATGAAGGTGGCTTTGTAGCATTGGATAAATCCCTGCCGGTTCGAGAGATGTTGAAGTATGTAGATTTAGCCTTACGAGGTTCAATTTATTTACCTTCAGAGGTGCGATCGCGCCCAGAGTTCGACCGACGATGGCTGGAAGTTCTAATGCTCAAATATCAGGAGGGCTTGTCTGATAAAGCGATCGCAGAACGGATGGGAATCAGCGATCGCACCATTCGCAATTATTGGCTTAGAATTCAAGATGCTCTGAATGTTTATGATCATCCTAATCAAGATTTACGGATTCAGATTCAGATTGCAGCCCGAAAAGTAGGTTTAATCAGCTGATGTGTTAATTGCGCTCTGGCAACGGTTTAGACAACAGGCAATCGTTTGGTGTGAAGTTGCTTTGCCAGGGCTACTGATCATCGTCCTTGTGCTGCTAATTCGCTGGACTGGGCTATTACAAATTCAAGAATGGATGGCATTCGATTCCCTATCAAGCCGCTGCTCCTCTTCAACGGCGGAGCATTTCATTGTGATTGTGGGAATTGATGAAGCAGATCTCGATAGGGTTGGGGGCTTCCCTATTCCCGATCAAACACTAGTAGATTTGCTAAAGACACTACAACGTTATAGCCCCGCTGTGATTGGGCTAGGTTTGTTTCGAGATATGCCCGTACAGCCTGGGCACGACGCGCTTGCCCAGATGCTTGCTCAAAATTTAAACCTGGTTGGGGTTGAGATGGCATTAAATCCAGAACCAAGCTTAAACATTAAGCCACCCTCTATGCTGCCATCAGAGCGAATTGGTTTTGTTGATGTTAGCGTCGATGAAGATGGCAAACTACGCCGAATGGTTTTGGCAAGTCAAACTGAGCGAGGAATGCTGTATTCGTTTGCACTACAGCTGGCGCAGAGGTATCTTGCAAGTCAAAATATTCCATTTCAAGCTGAAAACTTCACCAGTAAATCAATTCAATTGGGTACCTCTGAGCTGAGTCAATTTCAAGCTAGCTCTGGAGGTTACATTCGGGCTAAAACAATGGGTCATCAAGCACTGTTTAATTTTTGTGCCGCCCAGAGCCTCTTTCAAACGCTCTCATTAACCGATGTTCTACAACAAAACTTTGCACCAGAGTGGATTCGCGATCGCATTGTGATCATTGGAATGACTGCTCCCAGCGTCAAAGATGTGTTTTTTACCTCTGCTTTGAGAGAAACGTTATCGTCTCGCCTGATTAGTAGACTAATTCCAGCAACTCAACTCATCTATGGCGTAGAGGTACAGGCTCATGCCGCAAACCAGATCATTAACATAGCACTTACACGACAGCCCCAGCTTCGAGTTTGGGCTGATGCTTGGGAGTATCTGTGGATTGCCTCTTGGGGATTGCTAGGAATTATGTTAGAAATCCTGCTGCAATCTCCCTGGAGAAGCGTATTAAGCCTTGTGGTCGCCACAGCTATCCTGATCGGTATTAGCTTTTTTGCCTTAATCCTTGGATGGTGGATTCCTTTAGTGCCAGCGGGACTAGCACTGAATGGAGCCGGATTGGTTACAGCTTTTCTAGAGCGTAACCTACGGTTTGAACTGGAGTATCGTCGCGTTGCAGTTGAACGGATGTATGAAGCCATTCACAATGGTCCATTACAACATTTGGCTGTTGTCCTCAGAAGTTTGGACGAGAGCAATTCACCTGGAGAGTTACAGCAGCAATTACAGTCTCTGAACGAGGAGCTACGCAGTATTTTTCAACATATGCGGCAGGAGATGTTAACCCGCAGCGACAGACTTTATCTGAAAGGAAACCTGATTCTAGATCTACAAGCCCCAATTTCAGAACTGCTTTATCAAGTCTACAACTATACCCTGGAGATACAGGCTCCTGGTTTCGTTGACATTCAAACCTATATTTCACCCGATTTTGAAGTTCTCAAGCGTAATCATTTCAGTGTCAAACAAAAACGAGGATTATGCCTATTCCTGCAGGAAGCGTTGTGGAACGTGGGGAAGCACGCAATAGGTACGACTCGTTTAGATGTAATGTGCCTCCGGGATGGAAATAATTACGTATTGCGAGTCACTGATAATGGTTTGGGTTCTGCATCTGTTCACGAAGGACAGGGAACGAAACAAGCAAAAGTTATTGCTCGGGAACTAGGAGGACGGTTTCAGAGGCGATCGCATTACCCCAAAGGAACAATTTGTGAACTCATTTTTCCCATGCAAAGGAACTGGTTAAAAGGTTGGGTAAGAGTTCAATAGGGTAACTTGAAAAGACTTATTATCCCAACTTCTTAATGCAATTTTTTGCTTTTCCAAAATCGGAAAGTAATTTGTTTCTAAATTAATCTTCTTCTAAGAAGAACAAGTCATGATAACGACAATTGTTAGAAATGCTTGGGGTAGATCCGTAATGGCAAAAACTCTGCGTAGCCCTCAAAGATACCGTGGTTTTGTCTTGACTACTGTGGGTTTGCAAAAGCTACAGGAACAAATTAAGCAGCTAGAAATTCAAACTCGATTGCGGCAAAGCCCTCGGACAATCGCAGAGCGGGTCCAATTGAGTGAACCTGAAGGCATTCACCCGATAACGGTTAGAAAGATTCTTAACGGCGAAAACGGAGTAGACAAGCGATCGATCCAACTCATTTTTCGGATATTACAGATCCAGCTTGAGGAGGGGGATTATGCTCATGCAGGTTTATGTCACCAATCTACTGAAGTTCAGCCATCTGTGAACGCACCCGCAACAGCATCTTTAAAGGTAGTCTCTCCAGTTAAGCATCAGGATTGGAGTGAAGCAGTGGATGAAGCTCACCTCAGTGGGCGGGTTCATGAGTTAACTCAGCTTAATCAAGCAGTCATTACTGAGCATTGTCGATTCGTGCAGGTCTTAGGAATTGCAGGGGTCGGAAAAACGGCGTTAGCAACCATGCTAGTGAAGGCAGCCCAGCCTGAGTTTGAGTTTGTGATTTGGAGGTGCCTTCACCATATTCCGACGATTCCGACCGTTTTGACCAGCATTCTTCAGTGTCTGAGTAAACGAACGGAGGAAAATTTCCAACTACCAACTCATATTGAAGAATTGAAAGGGATGCTAATCGAACAGCTCCAGAAACACCGCTGTTTATTAGTGTTTGATCACTTTGATGCAGTTTTGTGTGGCAGGCAGTATGCAGGCTATTGTCGCCCAGGATATGAAGCCTATGGTGAATTGCTGCGAATTGTTGCAGAAGTTCCTCACCAAAGTTGTTTAATCATCACCAGCCGAGAAAAGCCAAGAGCGATTGGACTTGAACGAGAATCTTATATTCGATCGCTTCAACTCAACGGCTTATCACTATTGGAATGTCAACAGATGTTTGGCAACCACAGTGAACTAGTTGGATCTACAGACGAGTGGCGATCGCTTGTTGAACTGTTTGCTGGAAATCCATTAGCGTTAAAAGTGGTCGTGGTTTGTATTCAAGACTATTTCAACGGTCGTATTTCTAACTATCTTCGATATCTCAATCATGGGCAGTTGTTGTTTGGCGATCTGCGTGATCTACTCAGCCAACAGTTCAATCGACTCTCTGAAGTAGAACGAGAATTAGCTTGTTATTTGGCTCTTCATCAGACACCAGTCTCAATATCGCAGTTCTGCAAGGATATTGCTCTATTAAGCAATCAACCATACTTGCTAGAGGGACTAGATTCGCTCAATCGGCGATCGTTGCTACAGCGGCAGGGAGCTCACTTCAGTCTTAATCCAATGATGCAGATATATATCAACGAGTGCCTGCCTGAGCCGCAAGATACCTTCTCATCGAAGCCAAAGCTCAAGCTCATATCCCATCAAAATTAGAGGTTGAATTATGACTTCCCAAGAAGCCTTGGAAATTGTAGAACGGATTTTACCACCAGGGACATTAACCTCGGTCAAAACATTGGTATTCCATCATTCCTGGAACGGTAGGGAATATAGGGCGATCGCCAAAGAAGCAGGTTATGACGATTGTTACATTCGAGAAGCAGGTGCCGAACTGTGGCGATCGCTTTCAGAGGTTTTGCAAGAACCTGTTAAGAAGAAAAACTTTCGCGCTCTGCTAAAACAGAAATTTAGCAATCAAACGATGATGTGACTGATCAGTAAAAGAGGTGATGCGAGCGTTGCTGCAACGAAGAGTAATTAGCTTAAAACTCTTACCTAATAAATGTTGTACACTCGCAGATGTGCCAGGGCAAAGACACCAAGTAGCCAAATTTGAATGCCCTGCTAAAAGTCAGTACGATGAGCCGGAGCTATGTCACCTGTTGCTCGACAATAATTCCAGTGAAGCTGTAGGGCTGTCCGTCGGGGGTAGTTCATTCTCGCTGTTTCTAACCTTCAAACTTAGCTACCCCAAATGTGGCGTTAAACTGGCGACACCAAATTGCAGCAGATTTGTAATCGTCTAGATTTACCTCTTCAGGAATTAGGTAGCGCTGAGCGCCAGTAAACTCCTCAAGCGGAGCCAGAATGACATAATCCCCCTCTTGTAAGGGATAAGCAGGTGGCTCAGTCGTTGCCAACACATCATCAGAACGATGCAGAATTACAAATAGGTCTGGCCCTTGATCGCTGGTTTTGAAGGATTCATCTAGCTCTAAATAACGTTCACTATTTTCAGTTACAATTTGAACCATTCCTTCGGTTGGGGCTTCTCCGGGCACAAAGGTACCAGATTTTGTGGAAGCCTCCGACGCGGCAGGTGCATCCGTCGAAGCCGTAACCTCTGCGCTAGGGGAAGGACTTGCGGTCTCGCTCACAGGCTGTTCAACAGCTTGTTCAGCACAGCCTACAGATAAGATAAGAAAACTGGCAAGGATACTCAATGGAGCAAATTTCATTGGTTAAAACCTCTTAAACAACGTGAGTTTGAAAATGCGATTGGGTTACGCATTGGGGCAAGAAGGCATACAGCTGTAGTTAACGCAGCTTCCACCCAGTGCATCGCGTTCAAATAAGATAACCTTTCGTCCGTCTTTAGCAAAAGCAGCCGCAAGTGGAATTTCACCCTGACCACTGCCAATCACAATTAAATCTGCGGTTTCCATAAATTTTTTACCTCAATCAACGTGGGCAACGGCGATCGCTCTAACATTTGCCTGACGGTCAAATAGGAATCGCGGTTTAAGCAGGATTTTAAGCAGCAACCCCAGAGATTCTAACTCTCCGGGAGAGCAGCGACTCTTCCACTGCCCCGGACGGCAATATAACAGTTCTACTAATCCTCTCTGTTGATCCAGGGTGAGAGCTTCAAACAAAACTTGCACAATTGGATATTCATTGCTCAGATCAGTCCGCGCAATTTGCCCCGGAAAGGTTAATTCTTCTTCCATCAAAGTTATTTGCACAGGTAACGTTTTTACTTCACTCATAGCTAGATGGTTAGTTTGAGTTAATGCAATCTCTGCTCCAATTTCTGAGATTGCAGTGGTGAATCCCCAAAGCATTTGTTCACCCACTTGAATCCGTGCGGTGCGGCGCAAGTTATACCATTCATAGGGACTAGTGCGAGGCACATCTACCAAAATCAGCAGGGCAATGCTTAACATCAGCAGATTGTAAGCACTCCACACCCAGCCCAAACCGATCCCCTTCAACTGTTCCGCCACTTCTACGGGCATACTGGGCTGCCAGGTTCCCATGATCAGATAAGTGCCCAGGTTCATCCACAAACTGATTGCCGTCACCAAAAACATGGCAATCAGTGGAAAGGCTAGCTGCCAGTTAAAGGAGAAGCGATCGCTTACTCCTCCTTTGGGAGTCACCTTAAAACCTTTGCCAAAGGGATTGAGCATGACTTTAAACACGGTAATTGCTAGCGGAAACGCTAACACCAGTGAGTAAACGTCAGATAGCACGGCGGAGCGCGATCGTGAGTTGAGCCAGGAGAAGGTACTAATTTGCACCAGGTAGAAGGGAATGAAGAAATACAGCACGTCTGCTCCTGTGGCTCGAACCGGAATCACACCCAGAAAGGCATAAGCCAGAGGCACAAACAACAACCCAACCCGTGCCGGACTGGTGAACCAGTGCAGCAGTCCTTCCAAATGTGCCAATCGTTGCAACAGATTTAACCCTGGAATTGTGAGTGGGTTGGATTTGATGAAAAAGGCTTGCAACGTTCCCTGTGCCCAACGGGTTCGCTGGAGTGCCTGAACTGCAATATTTTCAGCCGCCAGTCCTGCACTTAGCTTTTCATTCAAGTAAAGAACCTGATAGCCACTTGCCGCTAATCGAATTCCGGTAAAGTAGTCCTCACTTAACGACTCCGTGACAAAGCATCCGGTTGCGATTAATGCCGATCGCCGCACCACAAAGGATGTTCCTGCACAAATTACACCTCCCACACCATCCCGGATCGGCTGGATCTGGCGATAAAACACCTCTTCGTCAGGCGTAAGCGTATTCTCTAAGCCAAGGTTACGGGCGATCGGGTCAGGATTGTAGAAGGTTTGAGGAGTTTGCACCAGTGCCACCTGAGGATCTTGAAAGAAGCCAAGCGTGCGGGTGAGAAAGTTGCGGGTGGGCACAAAGTCAGCGTCAAAGATCACGATGAGTTCGCTGCGGGTGTGGGCGATCGCATAATTCAGACTCCCAGCTTTAGCATGGCGATTGTTGGGGCGCGTCCGATATTCACAGCCTAACTCTGTCGCCAATGCCTCCACTTCCGGTCGTCGAGTATCATCGAGCAAATAAATCGTTTTTGCCTCATAGTCCAACGCCTGACAGCCAATTATCGTGCGCCGCAGGATAAAGCTAGGTTCGTTATAGGTAGGAATTAAGATATCAACAGTAGGTAAATAGGTCTTATTGATCACCGCTTGCGAAAGGCGATCGGCTTCAGGACGGCGATCGTTGGTTCGCAATAACAACATGAGTTGAATAATGCCGCCGCTCAGCAGCATCAGCTCCATTAAAAATAAGCTGATGCTGAATACTCCATTTAGAGGTGTGCTGAGGTTGAGGGTGGAGAGCGATCGCCACAGCAAATAGCGGATAGCTAGAATTAACAGAATGCCTACTACAATTGTTCTTGACCAGGTACGCGGTCGTGGAGATATCTTGGTGATAGCAATCACGACGAGCATCAGCGCTACCGTCCAAAACAGCAGGTAGTTCCCAACCATCATTGGCGCTTCAATCCACATGGGTGAGCTTGCCTGAAGCTGATCCAACTGCTGAAAAAGCGTGCTAATCGTACCCTCTCCAGCAAACCAGGCAGCCGTAATTGCGCCTGACAACACCACAATCCCCAACATAACCAGGGTTGCAAAGTGCGGAGATGACATTCTCCAACGACGCAGAATAGAAATGGGATGGTGAGGTTCTACATTCATCAATTTACCCAGAGCTTCTAGGCATTCTGTCAAATATTCCTATTGCTTAGGTCTATCTTTCACTTGAAGATAAGGAGAACTTTAAGAGCAAACTTACTTGCTATATGGCATTACAGGTGACAAAGAAAAAGCGTTGTGTATACACAGCAGCTTTTAGAAATGCGTCGACAGAGTCACTCGTTTAGCCTACGATTTAGCCAAAATAACCAGTAAAAACATGAGACTGGATGAAGTCGTGGGCGACCTGGGGCTTCAGTTTGCCCCATTCACGCTTCAAAAAATGATTCATGCAGGGAGTCTATTAAATAAGTTTTTCCTTAACTTCGATTTCATCTTTTTCCACAGAGCTGACTTAAGCACAGATACTTCGTTCAAGTCTTGCGTTACCTCAAGGCTGCTTGTATCTACAAGGAAAAGGAACTTCCTGTTGATGATCTTTTCTGAGAACTCTCAGGGCTAACTCAGGCAACTCTCAGTTTCGCCGTGCATTCTAACGGTTAGTCCGATCGCCCAAGCAACAGATCATTCCAAAAACATTCTAACTAAGAGAGGTTTCTGCATGAAGATCAAATCAATTAAGCACCATTCAATTGTGAAATTTGGCATGGTTTCAGTTTTAGCGTCAGCACTTTCAATTGCCGCTGCTGCTGCCACCATTGCTAATCCTGTTCATGGAACCTTCGGATCGGTCATTGCAACCGAAAGCCTAATTGCTCAAAGTGAGTCTATCGTTGCCCTAGCTGGAACTTTTGTTGCAGCAGAGGCACCCACTACGGGGACAGCCCAAATTATTGAAGAAGACGGACAAAGATATGTTGTATTAGATTCCGCCTTCAGTACCACCGATATGGCTCCTGATCTACACGTCGTTCTAGAAACTTCTGAAGTTCCACCAGGTAGCTACTCTAGTTTTGGTAGCTTTGTAAACTTGGGTGCGCTGCAAAGTGTCACGGGTGAACAGCGCTATCCCATTCCAGATTCGGTTAATCTATCAGAGTTCAAATCCGTCTCAATTTGGTGTCGCACGGCTAACGCAACAATGGGCTATGCCGTCCTGGGAGGTTCAAGCAGCGCCAGCATTCAATAGCCTCAATTGACACTGCTAACAGTTCACTGGTTCCTAGTTCCTACTCCAAAAAGGCGTAGGTTGGGTGAAGCGTAGCGTAACCCAACAAAATTCAAGCCCGTGTTGGGTTACGCTCTGTTCCACCCAACCTACAGTTTCTATTCCACCCAAAGTATGTTGTATCTTTTGCTAACCGATTCCCAGTTCTCTAGTTAGATGGGGAGATCATGAATCCGTTAAGTCCAACCGTGATCTTAGGTGGTGGTTTTACTGGATTGCTGACGGCATTACACCTTTGCCATCACCGACACTCTCGACCCATTGTTTTGATCGAACAAGCGGACCGATTTGTGTTTAAGCCACTCCTATATGAGTTGTTGAGTGGTGAAATGGCCGATAGCCAGGTTCAACCTCGCTATGCAAAACTGCTAGATTGTGACGGCATCACGTTTGTGCAGGATACGGTTCAGGGGATTGATCTGCATCAGCGACAGGTTAAGTTAGCCTCTGGATTGCAATATAGTTATGGACATCTTGTGCTGGCATTGGGAAGTACAACAAACTACTTTGGCATTCCTGGAGCAGAAGACTACACCTTTGCATTTCGCACGGGTGAGGATGCACTATCGCTGGGACGGCACTTGCGAGCGTGTCTCCAGCAGGCAAGTCAAACCGATGATCTAGAGCGTCGTCGCGTCCTGTTGACGGTGGCGATCGCCGGAGCAGGTCCGTCTGGTGTAGAAATGGCTGCTACCTTAGCAGACTTGTTGCCCCAGTGGTATCGAAAGCTCAATGGTAACCCTGAAGAAATTCAAATTTTTATCCTCAATCGTAGTAAGGAAATTCTTAAAGGAGACATTAATAGTCATTTGCGGGAAGTAGCTGAAAAAGCGTTGAAGAAGCGCACCATTCCCGTGCAACTTGTGACAGAAGCAACAGTCAGCGCCATTCATCCAGAGTGTTTGCAATACAAGCAGCAGGGACATGAGAACAAGCTTGATGCGGCGACAATTATCTGGACAGCCGGAACTGCCGTTCACCCTTTGCTCAAGCAACTAGACATTCCTGCTGACCGGCGCGATCGCTCTGGTCGCCTGCGAATTACGCCCACCATGCAGCTACCTGATTTTTCGGAGGTGTTTGTAGGTGGGGATAATGCGGCACTGGACATGATGCTACCTGCAACAGCGCAAGTTGCTTACCAGCAGGGGGCTACAATTGCCCACAATGTGATGGCAATGGTGCAAAACAAACCTCTTAAACCCGTCAAAGTTACCCTTCGAGGAACCTTGATGAAACTAGGATTAGGGGAGGCAGCTGCTAATTTATTCGATCGCTTTATCATTTCTGGGCGATCGGGGCATTTGATTCGTCAGGGCACCTATTTAGAGCTTTTGCCAACCCCTATTCACAACTTTAGGGCGACGGTAGATTGGCTCACCTATGAAGTTTTTAGCCGTCACAGTCAACCTAACCTATCCAGTCAACCTTCCCTTCATCTATTGCAACGGTTGGGAGATATTGCGGCCGTTTTGGTGGTAATCAGTAGCAGTGCATTGTTTTGGCGAGCAATCCAGCCCAATCAATTTAGTCAGGTGTTGCGACCGACGGGTTTACCTGTGTTGTTAGATCAGTTACAGCAAAGCCAGTAGTGTTTTCAGGCATTGCTAACTAGATAGATGAATTTTGTAGGGGTATTTCGCGAAACGCTTCTACAGGGAAACCGATACTTTAGGAAAATTTCAAATGCTTCAAGACACTTTTGATCAGCGAGTTGGATTAAAGAGCGAACGCAGCATGGTGATCACGGCGATCGCCACCATGCGCGTCCTCTTAGGCATCTTTTTTATCCTTTCAGGAATCGCCAACTACATCTACTTTCGCACCCCAGGTGGTTTCTTTGAAACAGTGACACAGAGCAAGCTAGCTCTCTGGGGCTGGGGATTTCAAGGGGTTGGACCTTTGCCCGCTTTCCTTGCTTTGCCCTATGCCTATCTGCTTCCGGCAGTCGAAATGATTGTGGGAGCCGCCTTTGTAGTAAACCGTTGGGTGCGCTGGGCTGGCATCATCATGATGCTCATGCTCCTGAGCTTTATTCTGGCTTTTGGTCTAATTGGACCAGGTGGACTATTGCCTAATAACCAGGGCAACTGGGACAAAAATGTGTTTATGCTAATTGGAGCGTGGATTTGTGCGGCTTATGACCACTACCGCGTTAAGCGGCAAAATAGAATGAGTGAGTTAGGATAAGTAGCTCAACGTTGTTATTACCTCATGATAAATTTTTGAAGGGACTTGATTATTGCTAAGCCCCTTCAAAAATCGGATAGCTTGTCAGGTTGCCATCGCGTTGTGGGCAACGAATATTACATCTTGAAAGCAGTTCTCCCTTCCATGCAACACCTGGAAGGGATGATGGAGCGATTTCTCCAACTGGGAGCGGTCGAAGTTTCCATCGTTTTGTCTACAGTGGTGACTGACAAAGCAATTCCAAACCAATCTTGATCGCGGCAGTCAAGAAACTAAAGGAAAGTCTTTACAAACTAAGGGGACTTGCTTAGGATATTTATAAAGTTAATTCTTTATAAATATGAAATCTATTTCGGACCGACCTCAATCACTTGTTCGTGCTGCAACTCTGGTAGAACTTCAGGAAAAAGGACAGTTACTCGTCCGTTTAAACCAGCAACCCATTGCGCTGTTCTACAGCGACGATCGCGTCTATGCGATCGATAACCGTTGTCCACACATGGGTTTTCCACTACACGGCAGTGTGTGTAAGGATGGGATTGTCACGTGCCCGTGGCACTATGCTCGGTTTGACTTGGCAAGCGGCGGCACGTTTGATTCTTGGGCAGATGATGTGCGATCGTTTCCCGTACAGATTCGAGATGGGGAGATTTGGATAGACGTTACCCCCCTGGATAACCTCAAAGTTCATCATCAGCAACGATTACAGGATGGACTGGAGCAAGGCATTTCACTGGTTATTGCGAAATCAGTGATCGCATTACTAGATTTGGGAATTGCGCCAACTAAGCCCTTTCAGGTCGGGCTGTCCTTTGGCACTCGCTACAACAAAACCGGATGGGATACGGGGCTAACCATGCTCACCTGCATGATGAATCTGCTGCCCTACCTTGATGAAAGCGATTGCCCCCGTGCCCTCTATCAGGGACTTTCTGCTGTTGCGCGTGACAGTGCAGGGTCTCCTCCTCATTTTCGAGTACACCCCCTGCCGACAACTCACTTAGATTTTGTGACCTTAAAAGCCTGGTTTCGTCAGTTTATCGACCAGCGCGATCGCGAGGCGGCTGAACGGTGTTTGGTGACCGCAGTAGAGCTTGGAATCAGTCGTACTCAGATTGCCGAAATGTTATTTGCAGCAGCAACCGATCATCGCTACCTGGATGTGGGGCATGTGCTGGATTTTATCAATAAGGCATTAGAGGCATTAGATGCGGTTACTCCTTCGGAGCACGGCGAGGCAACCGATTGGCAAGAAGCTGAACCTGTTCTGGCAAGTCTTGTGGCAGGGTTGGCAAATGCAACGCGCATGGAAGAAGCCAGTTCATGGCGATATCCGGTGGATTTGGTAGCCATTCTAGAAGAGGCATTTGAGCAATTGCCTGCTGTGCTAGAAACTGGAAAATCTCATCGAGGAGAGTGGGTTCAACCTCCAGAATTCCTTTCCGTGTTATTGGGAGAGGATGCTCAGGCGATCGCCAATGGTTTGTTAGATGCATTGCGGTCGGGCTGTACTGAGGAACAGTTAGCCCAAATCGTCACCTATGCAGCTGCCCTGCGCGTTGCCCGATTCCACACGAATAATGATCATGGAGATTGGAACAGTGCCCACCATCCCTTTACCTTTGCGAATGCTGTCCTACAGGGAATTCGTCGGGTTCCAACGGTTGAGCTACTTCGGGGTGTATTTGATGCAGCTATGAGCGTTTATTTGAACCGATTTCTCAACGTGCCGCCTGCGCGCTTACCGGACGCTAAAGATACTGTTGCCAATCCTGAATCTTTATTGGAGAAATTGCCTGACCTGCTCGATCGCCAGCAGCAGGTCAACGAAACGGGTCGATTGGTGGCGCAATATCTTTATAGCGGTGGCAATCCTAAAGCTCTGATGACCGTGCTGGCAAAACTAATGTTGCGCGAGAATCGAGATTTTCATGTGATGCAATCGATGGAAGCGGCATTTCGCCTGTATTCTCAACTCACCAATCCTGTGGAAGGGGTACCTGTACTGGTAGCAGCGGCGCGATATCTGGCGGCTCATGCGCCCACGATGCGATCGCAGGAGCAAACTTATCAGATGGCATATCGATTACACCGAGGCGATCGCTTGTTTGAGGATACAGAATCAGAAGTGAATGCGGACTAATTTGATCAGCGCAATTTGATAAGCCAACGTCACGCTCCAGCGATAATATGCCCCATGCCTTTTTTCGCTTTTATAGCAGCCTGAATGATTTCCTGCCACCCCACCGTCGGCAGGTGGAATTTGAGCGTTATATCAAAGACCGAGGTTCTATCAAAGATGCGATCGAAGCGGTAGGAGTCCCTCATCCCGAAATTAACCTGATTATTGTGAATGGGGAATCGGTTAGTTTTGGCTATCTGGTGCAGGAGGGCGATCGCATCAGTGTCTATCCCCAGTTCACCACGTTGGATATCACACCCGTCTCCCAGGTGCAGCCCCCAACGCTATCGCCGATGCGCTTTGTGGTGGATGTGCATTTGGGCAAGCTGGCAACCTATTTACGGTTGTTGGGCTTCGATACCCTTTATCGCAATGACTACAACGATGATGAACTAGCTCAAACCTCTAGCCAGGAACAGCGCATTCTCCTGACTCAAGACCGGGGACTACTGAAGCGAAGCATTGTTACTTATGGGTATGCGGTTCGTTCACACAATCCAGAGGAGCAGATAGTGGAGGTGTTAGCGCGGTTTAGGCTGTATCCTGCGATCGCCCCTCTTCATCGCTGTCCTCGTTGCAATGGTGAAGTAATCTGGGTGGATAAAGCTGATATCCAACACCAAATTCCCTACTATACCCATCTTTACTATGACGATTTCACCCAATGCCAGAACTGTGATCAGGTCTACTGGCGGGGTGCTCACTATGAACGCATTCAGTCTTTGATTGATGAGGTTAAGGGTCAAGCGATGGCTCCAGTCGTAGACCTGGTTGACTGACAAAACTCCTAAAACCACTGATATACCATAGCCACTGTACGACGGGTTGGGAGAGTGCAGTGATTGTCCAATCATATGTCTGGTTGGCACTCAGCGAATGTGAGCGGCTAGAGGTAGAGGAGAGTCCTTGCAGACCGGAGATGGTGAAAGGTTTCTCAGATTCGCCGTCGTGCATATAGGCAGATAGGTCGGGGTCAGCCTGACGGACCTGATCGAGAAACCAGGCGTGCAGCCCAATCGTATATTGCGGGTAGAGTGAGCTGTCCTGGAGGGGCTGTAGTTGTAGGGTCAGCCCGATTAGCTCTGTGTCTTTTGACCAGGTGAGATCAACTGCATTTGGATTACATTTGCGACGTGAGCAAGGAGTCATAGGCGGTTGTTTCACTCCGTCTCCCACTGGGGATGATGTCTAGAGTAAGGTTAGAAAACCCGGTTGCGTGCAGAATACGGCAGTTTATAAAGCCGTTTCGTTAAGAAGCATTATTGGGTGTACGGGCGAAGCATTCGGCAAAAGAATTGTGCCTTGGTGGCAGGGATTGTGACGGAACGCTTCGCCCCTATCGATGCCGCTACTCTACGGACGGTGGTATTAGATGTAGGTCTTTGACGATTGGGGCATTGCTGATCTGACGCCTCTCAATCTGTTGGCTACACTTGAAGGGTAAAGTCACAGCATTAATCAACCCACATAAATTTGACAGTTTAGTTTTGCAAGCGCAAAGCGCTTCGAGAAAACAGACTTTTAAGGCTACCGCAATGTGCGGAGCCCCTGATTAAATTTACGTGATCAGCTTAACGGGTGATGAATCGGGCCATGACTAATCTAGAGAAACGCAAGCTGTTGTCAGCCGTCAGCCACGGGGTTTTGCTCTTCAATGTTGCGGTTTTGCCGCTGTTAGTTCCGATTGCGGTTTTGGTTCTCTCTGACGACCCAATTGTGCAGCAAAATGCTAGAGAAGCACTTAACTTTTTCATCAATATTGTTGTCTATATCTTCCTTTTCTTACTGTTGTCCTTCATTGGAATCGGCTTGCCACTGTTGTTCTTAACGCTGTTTGTTAGCTGGCTGATGCCGATCATTGCTACAGTTCACGCACTGACCCAGCTAGACCGACCCTATCGCTACCCATTTATTTTGCGAGTGTTGTAATTTTTCTACTTGACTAACCCTATTCCGATAAGATTTAATTCTGCAATGCGACTTCGACAGAATGAGTTCTTTCAAGTTGCAGACCCAAAAATTTAGTTGCGCTGCCGAAAGTTGTTACCAGCAACTCCCGACAGCTAACCCTTTCGACTGATTGAGGCAGTCTGAGGGCTGAAGGTATTTTATCCCTATTTTCAGCCGCTCCAGTTTGTCATGACGTTTGGGGCGGCTAAATTTTTGGGTTTTCCTCCCCGTCGTTTCATCTCAAGGAAAACCCATGACCAACAGCTACATCACCCACACCGCAGCACCTACCCTGCTGCAACCGAATCCTGCACCCGTTTTCACGCCACAGCTACAGCCCTTGCCCCTGCGCTACCCCAACCGTGAGCCAATTCGCCATTTGCTAATCGGTTCACCCCCACTTGTGCAAAACACAATTCACCAGTTACACAACCTGCACTACGCCGAAGCAGGCTTATGGAGTCCAGAAATCCCCCCGGCTGAGTCAGAACTCAGGCTGACGCTCAACCCCGGAGAAGTCTTGCGAATCTTGCTGCGCTATGTGGCGATCGCAGACACACACTAGCCCTCGTAGGGTGCGTTGCTGCAAGCAAACACACCCTATAGAAACTCACTATTTTTGTGTAGGGGCGAAGCATTCGGCAAAAGAATTGTGCTTTTGTCGCAGGGATTGTGCCCGAATGCTACGCCCCTTGTATGTAAGCGCCAGCATCAGCGAGACTGCTGATAGACCCTGTCAGGAGTGAGGTACTCTGATTCGCCCCTAGGGATAACCAAGCCTGTACGTAGATTAGACCTCAGCCTGACGGTGCGCTTTGTTTCCGCTCCAGCGGAGTCTGAACAAGTATCACAGAGTGGTT